>CAMQYS010000012.1 GCA_947039395.1 uncultured Deferribacteraceae bacterium
AATGTTAAGCGTTGTAAGTGAATAAGATTAAGTACGATGAGTAAATAATGTTAAGCGTTGTAAGTGAATAAGATTAAGTACGATGAGTACATAATGTTAAGCGTTGTAAGTGAATAAGATTAAGTACGATGAGTAAATAATGTTAAGTGTTGTAAGTGAATAGGAGTTAGTAGGTATATGGATTACTTGTTTTCTCTTTTTGTCTTATTTTATCAAGTATAGCTACTTCATCTTTAATATCTTCAATATTATTTTCAATCAGTTTTTTATAAGCTATAAGCATCTCATCATTTGGTACTCTATTTATTGCTTTGCAAATAATTTCTAAAGCTTCATACAGGTTTTCTTTTGCCTTATCAATATTTTTGTAGAATTTATCAATAAGCTGATTAGCTTTTGTGATATATGTGTTTCTTATATAGTTTTTTTTGAGATTTGTAAATGATTCAAGATTTCTCACAGGCTCAATAGGTTTATTCATTATTTTTAGTGTTAGATTGTTTAACTTAGTTGAGTATTGAGCAGTATCTACTATAGCATTTTCGATATAATCAAAAGCCCTAACAACTTTATCGTGTGGTGATTTAGGGTCGTTTATAGCTTCAGCAGCAGTTCTGATATTTTTTAATATTTTAGATAGATTGTAGTTGCTAAGATCAATTTTTTTTACTCCCCCTGTTACGGGGTCAGTAATTTTTTTGTAATCAGAATCGTCAGTCATTACACTTTATAAACACGATACTTCACAGCTGATTTTTTAAATACATACATTTTTTTAAGGATATTACGTAAAGTTTTCTTAAGATTTTTCACAAGAGACCTCATTAAATAATATTGTATACCAACTGGATATACGCAAATAGTATGTTCAACACTTACTATTGAGTGTATTACTATACGGGGACGACGAGACTCGAACTCGCGACCTCTGACGTGACAGGCCAGCGTTCTAACCAACTGAACTACGCCCCCTAGTAATCTAACAAATAAAAAAATGGACGCTGCAGGGATCGAACCTGCGACCCACGGCTTGTAAGGCCGTTGCTCTCCCAGCTGAGCTAAGCGTCCAAAAACACATTATAGACTATATTATAAAAATAATCTATTATTATTAACGACCCGTAGGGGATTTGAACCCCTGTTGCCTACGTGAAAGGCAGGTGTCCTAGGCCAAGCTAGACGAACGGGTCTAAAAACTTTAGATACTAAAATTGTATCTAACTAAGTGAGCCGTACTGGGGTCGAACCAGTGACCCTTTGATTAAAAGTCAAATGCTCTACCAACTGAGCTAACGGCTCTTCTGCACTAACTAACGAACTAGGAAGTTATCATAAGATAAGATATTTGTCAACTAGTTTATATGTTAATATCATATAATGTTATGTTAATTTAAGATTATGTCGATTGTTTTTATAATAAATTATATCAATTTTGATATATATTACTTACTTTATTTGATGTTTTTAATATATGAAATACCTGTAAAAATATTATTTCAAATATTGAAAATTTTAAAAATATTATAGATAACTATGTATATTTCGACATGTTTTTTATATAACTATCAAATGGTTGTTGCTCTATATTTAGTATATTGAATACTTTATTTTCATCACATGTATTATTAGATAGAAGCATATTTAATTGTTCAGTTGTTATCGGGAAAAAATCAAATCGTTCAAATATTTTTATTATTGGTTTAGCTAAATCTATAGGTATATGTATCAACATATTACTTATTTTTAAGTTAGTTGATATGCTTTCAATTAGATCATTATATGTGTATACAGTAGTTCCACAAAGTTCAAATGAACAGTTTTGGCAATCGATATTAGTGATAGATTTAGTAAATGCTTTTGCAACATCATTTACATAGATAGGTTGTAATTTGTAGTTACCATTACCAAAGACAGGTAAAATTCTAATTTTTTTAATATTTTTTATGAATAGATTTATAGACTTATCGTCTTTTCCAAAAATTAGTGATGGTTGAAAAATTGTCCAGACTAAGTTTTTGCTTTTAACTATATTTTCAGCTCTATATTTTGTTTCAAAGTAGCTACTTATTTCTGTAGACGAAGCAGAGTTAACTGACATATGAATATATCGTTTAACATTATATTTTATCGCTAAATCAGTGATTATATCAGTTGCTTCAACATGGAGTTTATTAAATGTAATATTTTTATTTTTATCTTCACGAATAATACCTATAAGATTTATTATAGCTAATGATCCAGTGATTTTATTTTCCCAATGCATACAGTTAAAGATATCTCCACGAATAACTTCTAGGTTATTATTAGGTTTAATTTTTTTAATATCTCTTGCTAATAATTTCACTCTATAGTTTAAATTTAATAACTCTTTTACTATTTCAGTGCCAACGAAACCTGTTCCGCCTATAATAAATATAGTATCTTTATTTTCCATTAAAACATACTCCAAACTATCAGATGTATCTTTACTATAATATGTATTGTGATCATTGCAAGAGAAATACTTTCATCTATTTTTTTAGATATGACTATTTTAACTATTAGGTAAAGCATTTTTATTATTATCGGTAATAATTCTCTTAGAGTATTGTTTTTTTAAAAGTAGTATATAATTTATCTAGTTGTTCTAAGAGGGTTTAATATTATATGGATACGATAATAAAACTTACTAATAAAAATATTGATAGTGAACATATCTGTTGTGCAATATCGGATAAAAAGAGTGTACACGGTTATAGTTTAAAGAAAGAGTGGCTTAAATCAGAGTTTGATAATGGGTATGTATTTGAAAGATTAGATGAGCGAGCAAAAGTATTTATAGAGTATGGTGATAGTGAAAAAGCATGGGCACCGATTGAGGCTAAAAACTACCTATTTATACAGTGTTTTTGGGTCGCTGGTTCGTATAAAGGTAAAGGATACGGTAAGAGGTTGATATCGTATGCAGTAGAAGAGGCTAAGGCTCAAAAGAAAGATGGATTAATTATTATCACTGGTAAGAAAAAGATGCACTTTTTAGCTGATGGAAGTTGGTTGTTAAAAAATGGCTTTAAAGAGATCGATAAAACTGATTCAGGTTTTACTCTACTCTCTTATAAGATTGATGAAGATTTAAAAGATACCCAATCACAAGCAGAACCAAAAAAGATGCCGAAGTTTAAGGATCAGATATATACAGGTGAGTGTGAGAATAGTAACGGTTTAACTGTGTATTATTCAGATAGATGCCCGTACACAGATTACTATGTGAATACCGTTTTAAAAGAGTCTGCGATTAAGCGAGATATACCTATAAAGAGTGTGTATTTAAAGACGGTGAAAGATGCTCAAAACTCTCCTGCACCGTCTAGTATTTTCAGTTTGTTTTATAACGGTAAATTTTTGACTACAGATATGAGTGTCTGTTTAGAGTCAAAATTTAATAAAATAATTAAGTAGAGGTTTGTGGTAAGATCATGACACGATTAAAATCTATAGAGATATAAAAACAGATTTTTTATAGTAAGCTTTTAATCTCTATATGTTATTATTATTTCTATTCAAACCGATACAACTGTTTTATACTTTACTTTACTTGTAGTTGTTTTTTTAATGTTGTAGCAGAGAAGCAGGCGGTTTCATCTCCCATAGAACAAGCTTTCTCTACAAGTTCTAAGGACTTATCTAAATCAATTGGAACTCCTTTTCCGTTGCTATATAAAATAGCAAGATTGTGACAGCCTAATGATATTCCTAACTCACAAGATTTATCGAATAAATCAGCTGCTTTAGCAAAACTTTGTTTAGTGCCTCTACCGTGATAATACATGAGTGCAAGGTTTGCACATCCTATCCCATTTTCTACATTATTAGGACAACTTTTAGTAAGATAGTTAAAGGACTTATTCATATTTTGTACAGTTGCAGATGTACCGTTTAGATACATTGCTCCAGCATTGATACATGCTAATATAACATCTCCGTTATCGCAAGCGATCTCATAGAATTTTAATGCTTCTCCTTCATCAAGTTGCACAAATTCACCTAGGTTATATTGTAATGCTAATTGATAGCAAGCATCATAATTATTTTCACTACACTCTTTTTTATTTTTAGTAAACTGTTCTTCAGATGATAGATTTGATATATTTTGTACATCATTTTCAGATACAGCGATATTGAATATTACTATAAGTGCTATAGCTAAAACAACTACAATGACAATATTTTTTTTCACAAGTTACTCCTTGATAATATGTATGTATGATAAAGTGATTAGTGCGATACTATTTTTATCATTTAATTTATACACAACATAGATATAAAAATCATAAAAAAGTGAGATAAATAGTTATGTATAATTTTTATCACAAGATATTATACAATCTAGTGTTTGATAATTCAATAAATTAATGGTGCTGTGTAGAAATTGGTTTGAAGTGAGAAAAGAAAAGAATAGAGGTTTTAGTTTATTATTTGGAAATTATATTTTAGTTAATATATGATTTTTTATTTCTCTAAAACTTAGTTATGATCTACCTGAAATAATATTACTTTAAGTTATTACACTCTATTTCTATATTAACAAGTTAGAGGATAAAATTAATTATCCTCTAACTCTATTTTTATTAAGTTAAAATTAATTAGATGTTGAATGCTTTTTAAAATCAAAATCGTTAATCAAAAGCAGTAAACATTTTCGGACAGTTTAATATTTAGAATCTTATACCAGCTTCAGCTAATATTCTAAAATCATTTAATGGAAAACGACTTACCATTGTGTGTTCATACGATAATCCAACAATAATGTTTTTATAAGTTGCCCTTACGCCTAATGTACCATAAAGACCTGCATCAAACAAACTTGTATTTTCATCAATTATTAGATAAGAACCAGATGCTCCTAAACCAACCTTAGGTAAAATACTCCATGATGGAGTTAACTTTATATTTGTTTGAAATAATAATGCATATTTTAGATTAATACGTGAAGAACCTAGGTTAGAATAACCAACAGCTAAATCCATAGCAAAAAATCTACTTTGTTGTAAACCTCCAAGAATAGATATATCTAGACCAGAAGCACTTACACCTTCTGAGATGAACCCATTATATCCTATATTACCTAGTAAGTAATAAAAGCTAGTTTTTTGGTTTGTGGTAATATCTTGAGCTTGTCCTTCAAAATCCTCGCCACTACTCTGTGCTAAAACTACGTTGTTGAATGAAAGAAACACAATACAAATCAATAAATAAAATCTGAAAAATTTCATAATACATCCTCAATAAATTAAAATATTTTGTTCTATAAATGCTATAATATAAAGTTTTATACCTATGGTATAAAGCGTGAAATACTAAACATTAAATAAATACTTTAAAAGATGAAGCTATATTAAAGAAAAAACATTATTGATATCAAACATTTAATATGTATGCGATAATTTAAGGTTATAAACATATATTGTTATCTATATATAGTAAATATAGTTATTTAATGTATCATATTTTTATATATATGTATATTAGTTCTTTATTGAGTATATAGTTGGTAATGGATATCATTGAGTGTTAATGTTAATCTCCTTACACTTTTAAATAAAAATAGAGGATAAAATGTTATTAATTCTACCCTCTACTTGAAAACTGTTTTAAAACTATTTAAATTTATTTTTATTTAACTTTTAGTTTGATTTATATTTTAAACAATATCCCTCTGGAGTTTCTCCACATACTTTATCAAACAACGTCTTGAAATTATCGCAAGCTGTATTTTTACTATCATCATAATCTTTATCGCATGCTTGTTTATATAAACTTAACGCCTTATCTAAATCTTTTTCTACACCTGATCCGTTTTCATATAATACACCAAGATTTCCACAACCACCCATCTCATCTCCATCGCAAGCCATTTGATATAACTCTATCGCTTTTATATAATCCTGCTTTACACCTAATCCATCATCATGCATAAGTCCTAAATTATAACAGCCTCGCATACCATCGCTACTTCCCTTATCATCATCACACGATATTTTAAATAAACGTATCGCTTCATTATAATCAATAGTCACGCCTTTGCCGTGCTTATATAAAATACCTAGATTATTGCAACCTATCATACTGCCATTATCACAAGCTTTTATATTTAACTCTTTTGATCTCTGATAATCTTTTTCTACCTCTTTTTCACTATAATAGATATATCCAAGATTGGCACAACTATCATATATATCGGCATCACAAGCTTTCTCATATAGATCTATCGCTTTTTGATAATCTTGTGGAACACCTCTACCTAAATTATACTTTATTCCAAGATTGTTACATGCGAGCATGTTATTCTTATCGCAAGCCATGTTATAAAACTTGACTGCTCTAATATCATCTTGTTCAACACCGTTGCCTTCCCCATACATAATGCCAAGATTGTTACATGCACTCAATACTCCTGCATCACAAGTCATTTCATATAGCTCTATCGCTTTTTGATAATCTTGCTTTACACCTAATCCATCATCATACATAAGTCCAAGTGTGTAACATGAAAGCATGCTCCCACTATTACAAGCGTTTTCATATAGCTCTACTGCCTTACCATAATCTTGTTCAACACCATTTCCATTGTGGTACATAACGCCTAGATTACCACAAGCCATTACATTTCCATTATCACAAGCTTCTCTAAAAAGCTCAACTGCTTTAGAATAATTTTGTTTAATACCATCTCCGTCGCTATACAGAGCTCCAAGAGTATTACACTCATTCATATCTCCACTGCTACACCTTTGTTTGTAAATATAAATTGCACTTGATTTATCTGCACATGAAATAATGAAAATTGAAAAAATAATTGTAAGTAATGAAATAATATTGAATGGTTTCATATAGCATTGCTCCTTGAACAATATAATTGATATGATTTATTTTATAGTTTGATAAGAGTTATATAAATATATAAAATAATATTCATATATTTGTAAGTGGTTATATATATTACTTGATTTGTTTCTCTTTGTTGTTAAAAAAACATTAATAAAAATGATAGATATAAACTAATTAGAGAGTTTTAAGTGATAGTATTTGAATTCGTCTGATTTAAAACCCTCTAACTATATTAATACTATTCTTTTGTATCGATAAGAGTTTGAATCTCTACTTTACATTTTCCACATCCAGTGCCAGCCTCTGTCGCTTCTGAAACTTTTTCAACTGTATCTGCACCATTTTTAATAGCTTCCGATACTGTATCCTTTGATACTCCTTTACATGTACAAATCATAATTAATATCTCCTCTATATCTTTAATACAACGACCACATCCAGTACCTGCGTTCGTAACCTCTTTTATATCATCAATCGTTCTAACACCATTTGTCATAGCTTCTCTAATATCGCTATAACTATTTTTTTTTACATCTACAAATAATCCTATTCACATGGATCATAACAACTATTATATACAGATCCTCAACTGATCTACCTCCATGAGGATCTCCATAATATCTAAATGAGATATATATTTTAACATACAACAGATAACGGGTCAATCATGTACGCTTTATTTATATATTAAATAAAGTAAGAGTATCGGTAAAAAATTAATCGTTGAGATCAATAGAAATCACAATATACTTTCCAATCATTTTTATCCTTATTATAGTAGAAGAAGAAAAGTCCATTATCTATAATATTAAATTTAGCTTTATCATCTGATGATATTTGCATAACAAACTCATATCCTGCATCTAGGATAGTAATTCCACTTTGGCAATATGTAGCATAGCCACCTATTTTGTGTTGTGGATAAAGCTTATCAACTATATCATTGTGGTAATCCATTTCACCTCCATCTTCAAGTTCACAGATTATATCAAATATATCAGACGGTATATCATCTCCATCCAATACAGGGAAATCATTTTCTATAAGCGATGGAGATAGAGGAAATGGAGTCATAATAGTTGCGTTTAAATCACAAGGTATTAAGTTATCAAGAGTACTATATTTTCTAATTATAAACTGTGAGCTTAGGTAATCTATATCTCTTTTAAAATCATAAAAAATATTTGTAGACATAAAAACGGTTATCAACTCTATCCCTTCTAATTGAGTTGGGATAGATGGTAGATCTTTTAAAAAGAACATCGCAAGAGGTGTCATTGCGTTACTATCTTTATCAATAGGTGACGTTTCATCTTCTAACTTAAAACCTACTCTTCCGATCCAACTAACAAGTAACGCATTAGTTGGTTTTATGCCACTTGTTTTAAAAATAGTAGCTTTTTTTTGTAACGCTTTTTTGATCTTTTCAACTGTCATTTCTGCGCTCCGTTTAATTATAGTTATTTATTTACGGTTTACATTAATTTTAACTTTGTACTTTCTATGAAAGTTTTAACACTCTTATCAAATATAGTAACTCTTTTTCCACGACTATCTTTTGCTTTTAAAAAACAACTAAATATTATGCAGAGTTCAGGAAAATATATATGTACTTTATTTTTTGTTTGAACAAATTTATAATTATCTTGTAGATATAAAAATGTGCTATCAGCAAACAGTTCCATATCAAATTTTAAGAGTATAGTTTTATAATCAGCAGACTCAAAAATATCTATATACGCTAATTTATTATTTATATAACCGATACGATCTATACATATCCCTGTGTCATAAAATTCAAATTTACCCCTGTCATCAGAAAATCGAGATTGTTCACCGAACGAAAATTTTTTACTACTATTATTATATCCAACACCGAGCGATACTTGAACGGTATTAGCTTCTTTATAATCATCAATCGAGAATATATAAGGATAGGTAAAATTAAATTTAGTATCTTCATTTTCTTCAAAAAACAGTTCGCTTTTACTAGCAGATAAACCGATTATGTTTGCTACCTTTAACGCATTATATAACTTTTCATTAATAAATATACTTACTTGTAAAGATATTATATCGTAGGTGAGAGTTTTAGATAGACAAACTGTACACCATGCGTGAAATAAACATATAGTATAATACTCTTCACGGTTTTTAATTTGTGGATATTGATCACCACTCATAAATCCCCAAAATGCACTCTTACTGTAGTTGATTAACGAATCTGAGATTCTGTTTAATTTGAGTAAATAATACTCTCCCCACTCTGAATTATCTTTAATAGAAATTATTCTACAGCGGGTTATTGAGTGTTCAGGTAATGTAAATTGATTAAAAATATCTAAGACTTTTTTTGATATAAGTAAACTGTATTTTGAGAAAGTGAAGTTATCATTCCAAATAAAAAAATTAACGATATCTGTCTGCTTAACTCTCTTTTTAACTGTGTAGAATATAAGCTCAGTTAATTTATAAGGGTAATGAGTATTATCATAGTTAGTAGTAGTGTCAGTACGATCAATGCTTTTTATATACTGTATAAACTCTTTATGCTCTTGTAAGTTATGAAAATGTTTTGCATTATTTGCATCAATTTCTACTTGAGTACTATCGGTTGCATTACCTGTTATTTCAACATCGGTACAGTTAGTTAGTTCAACAAATATCTTATTTTTATTCATAGCTACCTCGTTTGATATATATTCTTTTTGATTAAATAGTAGAGAATAAAAGATCACTCCTCTACTTAAACCTATTTAATTATAATTAAAACTTATTCGTACTTTGAACAATATTTTTTAGGATCAGTTATACATAATTTATCGTAAAGAATTTTAAAATTCTTACATCCTATATCTTTTCCAAGATCACAAGTTTGCTTATATAAACCGAGTGCTTTATCGTAATCAATAGTTACGCCTTGTCCTTCACTATACATAACTGCAAGGTTGTTACAACCGTTCGCATAGCGTGCATCACAAGTTTTTGTGTAATACATATTTGCTTTAGCGTAATCTTGTTTGATCCTATTACCTAATGTGTACATCGCACCAAGATTATAACAACTAGTAATATATCCTCCATCGCAAGCTTTTGTATAAAGTGTGACAGCTTTCTTATAATCAGCACTTATATCTTTGCCTTGCTCATACATAAGAGCTAAATTATTACAGCCAGTACCATCTTCACCATTACAAGCTTTAGTGTAAAGTTTTACCGCTTTAGTTGGGTCTTTTTTGACACCTTGACCGTTACCATATAGAATCCCAAGATTAGAACATGCAGCCAGATAGTTCATATCACAAGATTTATTTAACAGCTTTAACCCTGCGTTAATATCTTTTTCAACTCCAATTCCGTATAGATACATACCACCTAAATCGCCACATCCTTGAGGATTATCTCCTTCACAAGCTAAGTTAACATATTTAAAAGCATTCTTATAATTTTTTGTTTCTTTCGCATAAAGTCTGCCTAAATCAGCACATGATTGAGTGTCGTTCTTCATACATTTTACTTCAAGTTTTTTGAAATTATTATTAAATTTACTCGTTGCAGATACGGTGCTTACATTTGATATAAACAATATGAATGTTAAACTTATGATTACAAATTTCATCTTTATCACCTATAGAATTAAGTCGTTAATCTTATTATAACATATATGAAAAATCAGTGCTAATATTTTTTATTATATAAATGAAATAAGTTGCTTTTTCACCAGTTTTCCAATTTTGGATAAAACCTGCTTTACCGTTTGAATCATCGTAACAAACGTATGATCCATCTTTAGCGTTCGGCTTACCACCGACTACTGATACACGATGAAATACACCATCAGCAACTAGATCATCAATGATTAAACCTTTATTAGTTGCAAACTCTTTGAACGTAACTTTATCGATATCAATTGTGAGTGACTTCTTTTTATTTTCAAACCATTTTGAAGGGTAATCCTTGATGTTGGAGAATGATGGTGCGTACCATTCTTTACGTTCGCCATCAAAATAAGCACCGAGTTCTTTAGCTTGATTTTTCTCACTGAATGGAATGTTTAAATAGGTTGAATTCATGATTGTGATTTTATCTTCTTTCATAAAATCTTTGAAATCGGAGAGATTGCTACCTTTTGGAACGTACCACGTTTTATGCTCTTTGTTCCATTTCGCACCTAGTTCAAATGCTTGATCTTTCTGCTCATATTTTACGTCTAGTTTAGTATCTACTATCGCTTTAAATTCTGACATAATAAAACCTCCCATAATAATTATTAATTGCTTCTAATAATTACTACAAGAGGTGTAACAAATATGTTTAATCCAAAATAAAAAGGATAGAGGTTGATCTATTCTTTGAAAATTATATATAAATTTAAAAATATAAAATCTAACTTATCTTATTAAACTTTCTAAATGCTTCGATTATTTCAAATACGCCATAAGCTATTAAAGCCTTACCTAATAAATAAAGCGATCCACCTATAGATTTAAAACCCCAATGTGCTTGTGAACTATCCATAAACTTAACTAACAGCTTAGAGTCTGTTGGTATAAGGTATTTAAAGAACTCAGGCAAAAACATATTCAATTTAATATTAAATGCTTTAGTTACTGTTATTGAGGGATTTGAAAGTATTGGTAAGAAATCGTTTATATGCTCAGCAAATGAGATATTAAATAGTGTAATAATTTCTTTAGAAGTAATAGGCATTGTGTGAAGAAATACTAGATAAAATAGTCCAAAAAATAGAAGCCCACTGCCAAGCGTAAAACCAACTACTTGCCCCCAGTTTTGACCATGATTATTTGATATTTTACTTAGAAAAATAGAAAATCGTTCAAAACGATTCTGCCATTTTTCATAACTGTATCTAAGTATTGCCTTTAGATGCTTTACTCTTGTTTGACAGTCTTTATGCTTAAGATACTTATATACAACTTTAGTATACGTATAAACTCGTTTTTGAGATATTAATTTACTCTTAAGTATAGGTGAATAAAGTTGTTTATCTTCAGCTTTGCATTCAAGTGCTTTGACAATATTATTTCTTTCTATTGCTTTACTTTTAAGTATGATTGCTGTATGATATATAGTAAATATTATATAAGTAAGAATGGGGAAATTAAATGGAGTTATTTGATAAATCAAAAAAGACAGCAGTGAAAATTGAAAGAACTTCTATATTTGAAACGGACTATCTATTAAATAAAAGCTCTTGGTTTGAAGTTTTTTCTGCTTGCCTTGGGCAAGTTATGGCTATACAAGATGCTTGTGGTGAACAGGTAATAAAAGGGCAAAATTGGAATGTCGACTTTGCAACTGGTCAACTTGCTTTTGGCAACCAATCATATCCTGTGCAATTTTTAGGAAGTGAGTCTAATTCAAGCTACACATGGAAATGGGGTTGGGATAATGTAAATGGATTTCCTACTTCTTTGATTGAATTGGCAAATACAACAAGAGATTTGGGAGAAAAATGGGATTTAGAACCATTATGTGTCGCGGACATTGAACTTGATGATACCTTTAATGGGTATACACTAGCAATTGTTGCTTGTGGAGTGTCGAAAGATAATTACTGCTATTATAGAGGTCCTCATGATGGAGGTGCTGTTTTAATGGTTTTTTCAGATGTTCCTAACAGTGTGTTTAACCCTGTAGATGTACATAAATTTATTTCTATTACAATGGATTGTATTCAAGAATTTGAGGTTGATCATAAAATCTTCATTGAAAGCTTCTTACATTGGAACAAAATAAAATATAGTTGGGAAGGTCAAGCAATCATAGCTGAATTTTCTCAAAAGTTACATATTGAGTTTGAACAGTTAGACGAGTTTTTAAGAATTTCTTCAATGAAAACAAAGTAAGTATTATAAACATTGCACGCAAGTACTCCTATTCCCTAGCAACTAAGTAAAATAAAACTGAATATGCACAACACAAGCACTTATCGACGTGAGATATTATCTCAAAAATCGGTAAGTGCTTTTTTGCGTTATTGAAAGGAGCATAAAATATTGGAAAATAAGCAAAGAAACCTTGACAGATAAGGTGGAAAGGCTGATTTTAAGCGACTTACAGAAAGAAAATCAAAAGCTATCTACTTTGCGTGGGGAAATTTCCAGTGTCGAAAATATCCATATGCGAGTTGAGTTGATGACAGCAGAGCAGAGTATGAAAACCAAAAATAAGCAAGCCGAAATATAAAATTAACATATTTTGGCTTGAATTATGAAAGTGATTGCTACATGATATATGATAAAGATTATTTTGATAATAACGAAAAACAAAAAATATGGTGCAATGCCGTAAAATCAATATAATTGGAGGAAAATATGGAAAAGAAGTTTTTTACTAACATTAAAGATATTAGTGATGATGACAAAGTTTATAGGGGAGCTACATTTTTATTTTTCTCAACACCAAAAGGATTGGAATGTGGAGTATTTATTCCTGATGATGGATTAACTTATATATTAGCAAGTAATGGTTTTTTAGTTTGTCTTTCGATTGGTGAAGAGGGAAATATAACATGTCAACTTGACTTTGGTGAAAAACCTTATGCTATTGGAAAAGAAATTAAGCGAATGTTATTGTGTGATTTGCATGATGTGTATATTAGTCCAAAAATGAAATATTCTATTGAACTTAATGAGTATATGTTGAATCAGCCATTTACTCTAACTTAAGCTTATTTTTCTGAGTAAAATGAGAATTGCACGCAAGCACCCATATTCCCTAGCAACCAAGTAAAATAAAACTGAATATGCACAACGCAAGCACTTATCGACGTGAGATATTATCTCAAAAATAGGTAAGTGCTTTTTTGCGTCCTTGAAAGGAGTAAAATATTGGAAAATAAACAACTAGCAACTACCCCAACATTCACACAAAATCGGCAACACCAATTATGTGATAAATGTTCACTTTAGCAAAACAAGCAAAGAAACCTTGACCGATAAGGTGGAAAGGCTGATTTTAAGCGACTTACAGAAAGAAAATCAGTAAATATTTTCCGTTTTAAAAAAGTTCTTCTTGACAAAAACACTAATGATGAAAGTGAGAACTCTCTATGGCAAGGCTCACTTGCTCAAGAATTAAGTCTCACAGGGGCTGTTAAAGCCGAAGATTTTAAAGCACTACTAGTAGGGCATGATACTAAGTCCGATAAAATACTCGTACAAGCTGGAGTGAATAAAGAACATCGTGCTGGCATTGATCTTGTGTTCTCTGCTCCTAAATCAGTATCAATCGTCGCTCTACATCTAGGTGATGAAGCCGTGATCGATGCACACAATCAAGCCGTGATAAAAGCACTAGATTATGTTGAGAAAAATTTAATCCAATATAGAGAGTTTGATCCTATCGCTAAAGACGTATTCAAAGTGAAATCTGATAACATGGTTGTTGGGACATTCGTTCATTCCACAAGTAGAAGTAATGATCCTCAACTGCATACTCATTCTGTAATCCTTAATATCACTAAAATAAACAAGAAGCAATTCAAAGCTATATCGAATGAGTTGATTTTTAACAATCAGAAATTAATCAATAATATCTATCAAAATGAACTCGCATTAAATATCCAAAATTTAGGATACAAAATTGATAACTACGATAACAAGTTTGAAATAGCAGGAGTTATAGAAGATATCATAGATGATAAAGTCTATATAAAAACAAAGAACGATAGAGAGATAATTATCAATATAGATAACTACTCACACATCGATCATGCGTACGCTCAAACGCTCCATAAATCACAAGGAGCAACGTGCAAAAAAGCAATTCTATTGCATAGCAAAAGTGACTATCTGTCAACAGAAGCGTTATACGTTGCAGCAACTAGAGCAACGGATGAATTCAAAATTCTAACATCTGACAAAAAGAAACTGATGGATACATCTAAAAGAGCACAAGCGAAAAGTTCAACAAGAGATTTTAGTGGAGTTATCGATACTGTTATTCGTCAACAGACTGAAAAAGAGGCACAAGCAGAGGCGAACGCTGCCTTAAAAGCTACCTTAGACCATACTTTAGACGCTGTTAATCAAAAGTGATTTCTCCTTATAAACAAACAAGTTGTTACACCTCTAGTAGTAATCTATATACGGAGGTATTGAATTATGAGTACAGATATTATATGTCCTGATTGTGGAGAAGTATTAACCTTTCAAGAGGGTTGCCTGTTTTGTGTTTATTGTGGTTTTTCAAATTGCGATTATAGTCCACTTGAGCATATGCATAGAAGTTCATATCGATTTAAAATTTTATATCATTTAAGGCTATAATCTTTTTCCTCTTTTTTACTGGACACTCCACGCAACAAGTTTGCAAGAAAAGTGAATGAAATAAGAGAAAGAGCGTGAGCAGATAAGAGTACAGAAAAAGATAACCACTTGATAGACAACGAATTAATTTAATAAGTCAGCGTGTTACATATTTTTTATAAAAATATCACGCTGTACTACAAAAAAACGGAGACAAAAACGATGAATAAAAGTGATAACAAAATCAACTTTAAAGTAGATTTAATAACATACTCAAAGATAGAAAGTTACTGCAAAGTAAAAGGTGTATCTATCTCTGATTTTATGCGTTTAGCAGTCAGTAATCATTTTGAGGATAATCGTCTACTTAAAGAACAAGCCGATAAACTTGATGATTATAACAAACTCACAGAAGTGATATTTCAAGTAAACTCTAATGCGTTTGAAACGCTAGAAAAGAGTAAAGAGTATTTTAAGAAACTGTTACAAACTATCATTCTACTTAATCCAAAATTAGAGGATGAGATAATCGCTATATGGCGTAAAGAGGATACCTCTCATGAGTAACAACAGTATTAAAAATAGAGGGTTCATCGACTTTGAAACTTTCTATAACAACATGAGAATGATAATAAAAATGCAGAGTAAGATCATCTTAGTTTTAATCGTATTACAACTAGTTATATGTATCGCATTGTTCATTATTATGCATAGCAAAACGGAGCTATCAATTATGATAAGTTACGTCAAAAGTTACTTCGTTTTCAATAAAGAAAATATAACTAAAATATTAATTGATAATCAGTTTTATGAGATCACATACAGTCAACTTAGAGATACATATAAGTTGAAAGTTATACATTGGTTAAAGGAGTTTACTCCTATTATTATGTATACGTTTGTTGTTTTTATATTGTTTATACCTCTCAATATTTTCTTCTATAAAAGGAGTGAATGGCTTGGCAAGAGTAAACATATTAAAGGCTCAAAACTTATCACATCAAAAGAATTAAATAAAGTTATTAAGATTAAAAAGAAAGATGTATTTCTACCATTTGGAGAGGTGCTTATGCCAGTTGAATCAGAGGTTAAACATACGTTAATTATCGGTAGACCGGGAGTTGGTAAAACTGTATGTATGAGCCATATTTTAGAGAAAATAATCGAACGTGGAGACAGATGTATTATTCACGATTTCAAAGGTGATTATCTGCAAAAATTTTATAGAGAGGGGATTGATATAATCTTTAATCCATTAGATGAAAGAAGTTGTTACTGGAACTTTTTTAGTGAAATAGAATCGCCAATCGATGTTGATGCAATCGGTTATGCATTAATTCCTGATGCTAAAGGTGCAGGTATGGATCCGTTCTGGAACAATGCAGCACGAGATGTTTTTACTGGTATCGTAAACTACTGTGTTAGAGAGGGTAAAACGAGTTATGAAGAGTTATATAATATCGTAACTGCTCCATCAACTGTGATAGCTGATATCTTATCATCAACTGAAGGATCAGAGGCTGGTGCTACAACTATTGCTGATCCTGAAAGTAAACAAACTGGATCGATAATGTCTGTTCTAACGCAGTACACAAAGATATTTAATTATACTAAAGATGATACAAGTAGTGATAAAAGATTTGTGATTAATGAGTGGCTAGAAGATGGTGCAGTCGGTAATATTTATATTACCAACTACTCTACACTGCAAGATACTTTAGCACCTATATTAACTCTTATGATAGATCTTATGGGACGTAAACTATTATCATTAAAAGATGATAGTAAGCGACGTATATTCTTCCTTCTTGATGAGTTCGGTACACTCCAAAAAATGCAAACTATAACAAGGTTGTTGACACTTGCACGATCAAAAGGTGGTGGAGTTTTCATAGGTATTCAAGATCTATGACAGATAGATAAAATCTACGGTAAAGAGCATAAACAGACTATTGTTAATGCTTGTGGAAATAACGTTGTGTTCTCTGTTGCTGATAATGAAACGGCTGAAAGTTTATCTAAAAATTACGGTGAATATATATCTATTGAAAGCTACGTTACAACATCGATGGGTATACAAGATAATCGTGATGGACAATCAATTAATCAAACTAAAAACAAAGAGAGAATAATTCTACCATCAGAGATTATAGATCTTGAAACACTTAATTTCTACATCAAGTTTTCAGATTTTAATATCGCTAAATCGTTTCTCACTTATAAAGGGTATGAAGATTTTAATGAACCGTTTATGGTGCGTAAAGGATTAACTTATCGTGAGATGTTAGGAAGCAAAGAAGAGATTGATGAGAGTATCGAATATGAAGATGATGAGATCGAATATCCAACTATCAATGAGATTGAAACGAGAGTTATAGAGGATGAAGAGGCTGATATCACAAGTGAGAAAAAAGATATCAGTGATATTTTCGGTAAGTAATAAAAAATTAAAAGGGGCATATATAAATGGCTAAAAAGAAAACAGTAACAGAATTAAGATCAGAAGCTGAAGCGTTAATCAATAAAGCAAAAGAGATCGAGAAAGATGAGAATGCAACAATCGGTAAGTATATAAGGGATATCACTTTAAAAGGTTTTAAGATCGATTACGATACACTAAAGCAAGAGTTGAATAATAGATTTGCTTTATCAACAGGCAATCAATCCAAAAAAGTTAGCATTAATAATAAGTTAGATACAACTGCTCAATAAATAAGCAAAAAGGGAGATAATTAATTATGATAACAATCACATTTTCGGCTATCAAAGGTGGAGTCGGTAAAAGTAGTATCGCAATACTGCTTGCAAATATATTAAATAAATCAGGACTAAAAGTTTTATGTATCGATGCTGATCCACAAAACTCTATGAGCTTTTACTACCTGCCTGATAGTAGAGATATAACTGCGAGTTTAGCCAATATATTAAATAACTTTAGCGATATTAAAGAGAACATCGTAACAACTGATATCGGTATCGATCTAATACCGTCATCACTAGATTTAATCAACTGTAGAAATGTTGATACAGATATTTTATCTAAACAACTTAAAAAGATTAATAAGATTTATGATTACTGCATTATCGATACAGCACCGACGTTTGATAACATTGTGCATAACTGTATTTTGTCTGCTGATAAGATTATATCGCCAGTACAGTTCTCTAATTTCGATTATAAATCATCACTCTTTTACAAGAATTTGATGTGCGAGTTAGGGTTAGAATCTAAATGGCATATCTTAATCAATAAGTGTAAAACTTTCAGAACTGGGACATCTATTACTGCACAGTTTTTTGATATCTATAACAGTTCGTTCTCAAATATTTTGAAGAACAGAATACCTGATACATCGCTCATAAAACATTACTTCGATACAGGTGCGAATATCACAAAATCAAAGGTAAAGATTTATGATGCGTTGATAGATTTAACAAGTGAGATAGTAGAAAATAAAGTAGAAGTGGGAGCGTTTTAATATGGCTAAATTAACTTTAAATACAATGGATAAGGATAACCTCAATAATAATGCAGGCACGATTGTAATGAGCAACACAACTTACACGATCGGTTTTGTTAAACGTGCAAGTATAGAGTTGAATGATAAATTCTCATCGTTGTTCGGTATAAATAATAGTGTGTTAGAGAGTATTATTAGAGATATGAGAGCGAACGGATACGATAGATCACAGCCATTAATAATATGGAAAGAGAAAGGTGTATTGATTGATGGACACACACGATTTAAGGCGACAGAGATTGTAGAGATTGATGATATACCTGCGATATATTTATCGTTCAAAGATGATGGAGAGGTTTTAGACTACATGTATAAACTCCAGTTTAGTAGGAGAAATATTACAGATAGTGAACTGATATCGTTGATACCAAAAGCGTTAGAATATTATGTCAAAAGTTACGGCGAAGGATCAAAGGCAGATTATCTTAGAGAGCGATCCGAATGAGATCTATAAAGCTTCTAAAGATGCAGATATTATAAGTAGATATCTGATCGGTGATAATGAAATGAAAAAAGATCTGATTGATAAACATACCAGTGTGAAAAAAGATAAAGAAGTTGAAAGATAATATTTTCACAAATAGTCAGCACTAACTTTTTCAATAAAAAAAGTAGAGGGTAATGAAATGTTACTCTCTATTTAAATCTATTTAATTATAATTAAAATTTGTTCGTACTTACTACAATACTTTTTAGGATCAGTTAAACATACCTTATTATATATATACTTAAAATTACTACATCCTAAATCGTTGCCACCATCACAAGATTTCTTAAATGCATCTAATGCTTTATCGTAATCAATAGCTACATCATGCCTACCAAAAGAGTAAGTCATTCCAATATTATTACAACTAATTGTATCTCCACCATTGCAAGCTTTAGTATAGTACTTACAAGCTTTTATAAAGTCTTTTTTTACCACTAATCCATTGTCGTAAAATGTTCCAACATTATAACACGCGAACATCTTGCCACCGTTACATGCTTTAGTATAATATTCCATTGCTTTAACATAATCGGGTTTGATACCCATATTATCATATCTATCGCCAACATTATCATATCTATAACCACTGTAATAAATATCTCCAAGACGTGCACACTCATCAGCGTTACCATTATCACACTTTTCAATAGACTCGTTGAATAATGATTGATCGTCAGCATATAAAAAAGACGTGCTAGATGATAATAGTAGAAGAAAAACTATAATATAAAACCTCATAAATCTCCTCCAGTATTGAGTTATTAACGTTACTATAATCTATTCCAACTAAAAGTCTATAAGTTGAATATTTTCTTCCTTTATAATTGGAACGTCTGTTTTCATTTTGCTCTTACCTAAAATCATAATCAATCTTTAAATTTTTCAAGTCTGTTTTTTAGATAAGATTTTATATCTTCTGTATGTGATAAATTAGCAATAAAACTCCAATTCCAATCCACAAGTATAAATGAACCTAAATTATTTATTGATTTAAACATGTTAAGTGCAATCACAATATCATTTTCTTTTGCTATATCCAGTGTAAGCCATATGTATTCAACAATACCATCTTTAGTTTGACAGAACAACACAACATTTTCATCATTACCATAGGCAGTTATGGAATTGCATAACTCATGATAGGAACTATAACCTGTGTATACTTCATCATATTTGAATAAAACTTCACTTATACAACTTTCTAAAGCACTTATTGTGATACCCTTGTCATATGTATCAACGGTGTTTTTGCTACGCAGGAAAATCTCACTATATCCCTCACCACTTCTATGCTCATCAGCAAATGAATCAATATCTTTTGCCTGATTGATGCAATGCGTTTCATTTTCTTGTGGTACTATTTCAATTTGCTGAAAATCATCCTCGTAAAAATAGATACTTCTCATAACAGACCTCCTTCCCAATTATATTCTTTTTACGGCATTGCATCGTACTTTTTTGTTTTCGTGATTAATAAAATAACCTGCACCATACATTATACAGAAATTTCACCGCAGGCATCAATAAAGCCGTCATTACAAGGTTTGGTTGATAGTTATATTGATTTATTAGTATTTATATCTACTCCTACGGCAATCATATACATGCTACCTAAATCAGTATATCCTGTAGGGTTATTATTTTCACAAGCAATTTCAGCATACTTTAAAGTAACCATATCTTTTGCATATAGTGAAGTTGATAATAAAGATGTAAAAAATAAAAAATATAAGTGTCTTTTCTATTTATTCATCCAGTATTGAGATAATTAATATTACTATAACATATCTAAACATACTATACTACCTATCTGAACATCAATATTATCTACATATATATGGTTAAATAGATATAAAAGAAGAAACTTGCGAAAGTAGGTAAATGAGAATATAACAGTAATTATAATTTATATAGTATCAATATATATGAGGTTTTAAGTTAGTGATAAAATAATAGATTAAAGTTTTGGAGATATAAACAATGAGTGTTTTACAACCTGATGATAAGGTAACGTTTTACGAGGCTTCTAAAGATAGATATTGTTTTACCGTCTTTATCAACAATAATGATAAAACAAATGAAGTTGAATATATGTATAAAAAACTCCAATATGTTTATGTAAAGTTTTTTAGTAACTCAAAGCCATATAAATATAATTCTAAAAATGTAACGATAGTAAAAAAAAATAATATTTTAAGTGATTCAGAATATATAAAGAAGATGGAGTATTTCTCTGAAGGATCAGAAACCATAAAGTTTAAAAACGTTGAAGATGAAGAAGAGGGCGATAGTATTCTTAAAGGTTATTTCGATAAGATTAACGTAATTCCTGATTATTCTGTTCTTGGAACATATCTATCTAAACAACCTATTGCTAAGAAAACTTTTGATACAAATAAATTAATTTATCCTTTCGGTATTAATCCAAGTCAAAAAGAAGCTGTAGAAAATACTTTTTTATCACAGATAAGTATTATTGAAGGTGCACCTGGCACAGGTAAAACTCAAGTAATATTATCAATTATTGCTAACCTAATATTAAACAACTACTCTGTAGCTGTAGTTTCAAATAATAATGCTGCTATTAAAAATGTTGAAGAGAAACTTGAAAAATATAATTTTGATTTTTTAACAGCGTTCTTAGGCTCAAAAGAGAATAAAGAAAAATTTATCTCTAATCAAGTTGAAAAATATCCTGATCTATCAGCTTGGAAACATAAAGACATTAGCGACTTAGAAGAAACTATCTACAATAATATCACCAAAATAGAAACAGGGTTAACTTGTCAGAATGTGTTAGCAAAACTTATTCAATCAAAAGCAGAGTATGTTTTAGAGGATACCTATTTTGATAGAGATTACGAAACTGCACAGAGAAATATTAAGTTAGAGAAAGCTTTAACTAATATATCTTCAGACAAGATATTTAAATTATGGTTTTATTGTACTAATCAAAAAGATCGTAAAAAGGATTCTCCATCATTTTTAAATAAATTATTTTTCTTAAGAAAGTTGAAGCATAAATATCTATTTTTAAAAGAGAAAAATCTTCTTTTATATGTAGCATCTATACAGAAAGCATATTACAACTCTAAAATTAAAGAGTTGGAAAATCTTATAGATGAAATAAATTCATTCCTAACCAACTTTAACATGGATGAGATGCTGAAGAGTCTTAATGCTAATTCTCTAAAAGTGTTACAACGAAAAATGTTTGATAGATATCAAGGTAAAGAACATAAAAAAGTTTCAATCAATGAGATGTCTTCAATTAGTACAAGTTTTAAAGATGAGTATCCTATAATTTTTAGCACACTATATTCGATCAAAAATATGTGTAATGATGGTAGTTTTTTTGATTATATTATTGTTGATGAAGCCTCTCAAGCTGATCTTATAACTAGCGTGCTTGGAATGTCTTGTGCTAAAAATATGGTGATAGTTGGCGATCTAAAACAACTTCCAAATGTTATTACAAGAGATGTAATTGCAAAGGGTAAAATGATATGGAGTAAATATAATTATGATGATGCTTATAAATATTTTCAACATAGTTTACTATCATCTATTGCAGAGTTATATCCTGAAATCCCATCGGTGTTGTTGAAAGAACATTATCGTTGTCATCCAAAAATAATTAATTTTTGTAGTAAAAAGTTTTACAATGATGATCTGATTATTATGACAGAAGATATTGAGGATAAAAATACGTTAAGCTCCATAAAAGCTGTAGAGGGTAATCATGCAAGGGGTAGGTATAATCAAAGACATATAGATATTATATTACAAGAAATTATGCCTAATATTGATGGTAATGCAAGTATCGGAATTATCGCTCCATATAGAGATCAAGTTGCAAAGATGAGAAAATATTTTTCTGATAATATAGAGATTGATACTATTCATAAATTTCAAGGTAGAGAGAAAGATATAATAATTTTTTGTACGGTTGATGATAATATTACAGATTTTGTTGATAATGCTAATATGATTAATGTTGCAGTATCAAGAGCTGTAACAAACTTTTTCTTAGTGTACTCAAATGAGAAACCTAAAAGTAGCTCAAATATTTTAGATCTTGTTAATTATATTAAGTACAATAATTTTGATGTTATTTCAAGTAAAGTACGTTCAATTTTCGATCTACTATATAAACAGTATGCAGAAGAGAAGATTAGATTTTTAGCAAAGAATAAAGCTGTATCAGTTTATGATTCTGAAAATTTAGCATACGCTTGTATCAATGAAGTTTTACATGAGAATAATATTAGTTCGATTGATTTTGTTCATGCTATGCCTTTAAAAAACTTTATAAAAACAGATGAAGATTTTACTGATGAAGAGCTTACATTTATTGAAAGAAATTCACATGTTGATTTTTTGTTTTACAATACAATGAATAAAATCCCATACTTAGCAGTAGAGATTGATGGACATGAATTTCATAAAAATAATAGAAAGCAAATAGATAGAGATATTATTAAAGACGGTATTTTAGAAAAAGCTGGGATTAAGTTATTGCGACTTCCTTCAACAGGTAGCAATGAAAAACAGAAACTCAAGATAGCTATTTTAGGGATAGGGTAGAGTGATTAATTATGTTGCTTACTACTCTAAAAAGTCAGTACTAACTTATTAGATAAAAAAAGAGGGTAACAAAATATTACCCCTCTACTTAAATCTATTTAATTATAATTAAAATTATTCGTACTTACTACAATATTTTTTAGGATCAGTTAAGCAATGAGTATATTACTCCGTTCGCTTTCCTGCGTGAGATATTGAAAGATGCTTCATCTTTTAATCTACTGAAAATATTTTTTATATGTGTTGGAGAGTATACACGATTTTTATATCTTTCTGATTTATATAAGTATGCAATGATATGTTTTAGATCGTTATAGCTGTAGCCTTTGATAAGTAGATTTCTGATACTACTAGTATAGCTTTTAATTTTATCAGTGCTTAAAGTTACATTAACCAAATGTTGAAAGAGAGTTGTAAGTAGAGTGCTTTGTTTATCTATTAATTCTTTATCATAGTAGCCAGCTAAACGGTTGCTATTAAGTTTATATTGATAAACTCTACCGACAAGTTTTTTAGTTAGAAATCCGTTACTCTCCAAAATTGAAATAATGCTACTGATACTACTTACACAGCGATCAGCCTCTAACTCTTTTTTAAGTGAGCTTATTGAGAATGTTAATTCATCATTACCGTGTAAAACGTGTTGACGAAATTTGTTGATGATAGCTGCAGTTATGTATTCAGGGATATCAACAAGATCGACACCCTCAAGCATAGATATTAAGCGATTGTTGTTAGGGTATAGTTGAGTATTAACTTTATACAATTTTCTTGCATAGAGAGAATTTTTTCTTGAAGTGATTAATCCGATCTCTTCAAGATGATTTAATTTTATGCGTAGAGTAGGGATAGATTTATCGTAGAACGATAAACGTTTGATATCATAAATATCTAACTCTTCTTTTGAAGAGAAGTATATCTGATTAAGCAGGACAGTTAATTCATAACTACCAGTTAATTTAAGATACGATTGATATATCGGTATTTTGACTGAGTTGGACTCGATCGGTAACTTATGATTCAACATAAGCGACCTATGAGTAGAGAAGTAAATTGTAAGGGTTTAAGTTCGCTCCCCAACATAGGAGGAGCGAAAACTTGAATCCAGATAGCGTTTAGAATGTTATCGCAAGATAAAAATTGATAGTTGCTATCTGTGTTCTTTTTTAAGACTATTATATCTGTAAAGAATAATAGTGTCCAAAACTCCCCGGGACGGGTTCGAACCGCCGACCCAGTGATTAACAGTCACTTGCTCTGCCTGCTGAGCTACCGGGGAATAGACTAATTTTTGTTGAAATGTTTTTAAGATTGCTTGGCAAAATCGCCTTGCTATTCATCAAAACCGCATGATTTATCTATATTATCACAACTTTTAAGTTTCATCAATACTTTTCTTTATATTTGTAGATAAATATATTTCTATTACTAGTTTACTATATTAATAACTATAAGTTAGTATAGTAAATTACATCTTTTATTTAGATTAATTATAGTAGAAATTTATTGTTATATAGCATAAAACTCTATAAGATTATGTAATTGAGATTGACTGTATGGCGTATAAGTTTAGTAGTATACAGGTTTTTGATATGGTAGATACTTTAGAGTTTTTCAAGGCATTAATGCGATATTACAGATTTTTTTGAATATGTTTTAGTAAATCTTGCAATCTTATTTATAAAGGTTTCACTGCTTGTTTCACTAGAATACACATTTGCATCATAGGTGGTGTTATCTATTTTAGTTACAATTTGTGGTTCTGTTTCTCTATTATCCTATACATAAATTTCCTTTCAAGAATACAAAAAATACCTATCGATTTATGAGATAATATATCAAGTCGATAACTGCTTTAATCATGATTTATTTAGTTTTTAGTAATTAGTTTTATTCTACTTGGTTGCTAGAAAACAGTGTACTTTCATTCAACGATAAGTTTATTTAGTCGTCATCATCTAGAAAATCATCATTTAGAAAGTCATATTCTCTAAGCATAATTTTTTCTAAATACTCATCAAAACTATTTGCAATTACTTCAAACTCATCAGGATCATGAACAAACATAATTACTTGTCCATACACACCTTGTTCACTTGGTGAAAAATCAATAAAAAGTGTTGATGTGCCACCGTTATTACTGCAATCAGAAAAATGTAGCCAATTCATTTTTTTTGAGTCTTGTATAATCTTTTCATCTATAGATGCTAATTCATCATGCTCATCATCTAACATTTCTTCATACAACTCGAAAGCTTCATTTTTATTTTTTATAATCTGCTTTGTTGATAATAGATAATAGGGATACTCCTCCAAGTCAGAGCCTAGTATAAAACATGTTAAAGTTCCACCACTATATTTTCTAAAATATGTACCATCTACAATTTGTAGTAAATCAATAAGTGTTTTAGGTGTGTTAGGATATAGTTCTAAAAGTTTTTTTATGTCACTATCGGTTGCACCTTGTGATAATCTTTTGAAATCTTCATAATCCTTTTTTCTAAATTCATCTTCAATAAGCTCATAAGCATTTTTTAGTCCATCTATATACTTTTTAGCTAAACTCATTTCTTTTCTCCCATTTATATATAATTTATACACTCTTAACCTAATCATTATATCTTAAGGGTGTTATAAAATTATGTATCATCATATTTTTTTTGGTTATTCCTACAGTCTCAAATATCCATAGCCCCATATTATTCGAAAAGTATGTTATTACAGAGTATTTCTTTGTTATTATCTATATATCTACAGGTAAAAAGAGGTTCTTTGATCATTGACTTATAAAATTTTTCAGCTAGTTTAGATAGTTCGTTAATACTAAAAGGGATATTTAATTTATTAGCAATCATAGATCGAACCTCAATCCAATTATGCCATCTATCTCCGTACTCTTCACACATTCTATCAATATCCCCATTGCAGTATTTTCTAAAAATCCTTTTTTAGTGTAAATACCATTATAGATAAAATCAACAAACCACTCTATATGAATTAAAAATGTTAGAAGTTCTTTCAAGTTTTCTGCAATTCGTCCAATGCAGCCTCAGAGCTAATAAATCCAATAGTATTGTCCTCTAGTAAAACATATTCACCACCATCACCATCATAGGCAAATACTTTGCACTCAAGAGATATTGTTTCTTCATTTGCTAAATATTCTATATCTTGTATATCATCATACAACCCTATATGGCACTGCTTTAAAAGTGTATTGTGTAATTCTTTATCATGTAAGATTATTTTGATAATTTTATCAGACATATTGATATTCACTTCTACTGAACTTAATATGTTATATTCGTTTTTGGCACAAGAAAAAAATCAAGTATTGTTTAATTATTAAAATAATTCTTATTCTAAGTAATATAGTAAACATTTCCATAATGCAAGAGATAATAGGTGAGTTTTATATTTCTACATATTTTTTGTTTATTCAAAATAGGTAGTTGTTTTATCTGCATAGAGACATTTATGCTGTTGAGAGAGTGCTTTAGAGTATAAATGTTTTTGTATGGGTATAGATAACTATTAGTAGTTGTATATACAGGAATATTATGTGATGAAATAAGTATTTATGAGTATAATGGTATGGTTCAAGCAATATATGATTTAAAAAAAACCCCCACACTTTAAAAGTTATGGGGTTGAAATTTTTGTATTTTAATATTTTATTGTACTTTCACTTCTCTATTATTTCTAAGGGTAGGGTATATACCATCATCTAGTAACAGCCAAATACTGCTATCACCAGTGATATCCCAATTAGTGAAATTTGTAAATATATCTTTAAATCCGTCAGCGTCAATTTCTTTATTATTAATATCTGTATTCGCAAATGGATTTGTTGTTGGTGCATACCAGTAGTTACTGTTATAGCTAGGTTGAGTTGAGTTTCTTTCAGTTAAACCTATTATTGCTCCTGATTTGAATGTATCTTGACTATCTATATCACCGTAACTAAATGTTTTTTCAATAGTAGTTTGAGCATTAGATTGTTGACTAAGATATACTTTTCCGATTATTCCACCTGAAATATTACGTCCATTTATATTTCCAGCATTATACGAGTTGGTTATCTTGTTAGGAATTGGTGCCGTATAGTAATTAGTTCCAATAATTCCACCTGCAAAACTTGTGTTACTGCTACCTAATATATCTCCCTTATTATACGTCTCCTCAATAATCATTATTGTGTTAGTATTATTACCGATAATACCACCTGAGTGAATTATACCTACTACAGTTCCTGTATTATACGAACGAGAGATATCTAGAGGTTTATTTTCATTATAAATATTTCCGATAATACCTCCACCAGTACTACTACTATTTATAGCACCACTATTATAACTGCTCTCTATATTAGTCGTGATATCTAATGCATTATTATTTCTAATACTTCCTGCTATTCCACCTGTATAATCGTAACTGCTTATGTTACCTACGTTATGAGTGTTTACTATATTTAAAGAGGTGCTATTGATATTTCCGATTATTCCACCTACATAACTGTAGGTATTGAAACCCATTAAATCACCAGTATTAAATGTGTTTTCTATATTTACTGTCATTGGACGAGTAGATATTGTATATCCTATAATACCTCCAATATTTCCACCAGTCGTTATATCAGAGTGATTTATTAATCCATCAAGTGTGAGATTAGAGTTAGTTGATTCTGCAATAAATCCACTACTATTATTTTTTTGATTTTTTCCAGTAGATATTTTTCTTGAGCTTATCGAGTTCGTTATAGAGATAGTTGCATTATCAGCTGATGCAATAAATCCACCCATGATAGATTGTTCACCGTTTGCACCACTAGTAGAAAATAACTGTAAATAGTTTGATGAGTTAATTATGTTAAGTTCAAGCATAGATAATTCTGTACCGTATATCTCTCCAACAAATGCACTTACGTATTTTCCACCAGTAACCTTTCCACTATCAAGTGTAAGATATTTTATCGTACTGTTGCCAACAATTTTTTTAATTAATGCCGTAGGTGTATTATCGTTACTATTAACTATATTTAAGTTTCTTATAGTTTGATTATCGCCATCAAAAATACCAGCAAACTCATTTAATCCAGTAAAGGGTTTGTTACCCATATTGATATTGTTAGTTAATCTTATATTTTTATCAATGGTTGGAAGTTTAGATAAACCGAATAAATCTGCAGCACTACTTATAAGATAGTAATCATCATCTGAAACATTAGGTTCAGTTTCTTCACTACCATTCCATGGAGGTATGAACTCTCCAAACCTTATCATGAATGTGTATATTTCATTTAAAGTTTTATTAGGATTAGCTGTCTCAGTAATACTTATATCAAAATAAACTGTTAAAGTGCTATCATTTGCTACTGTACCACCGATCGCTGGGCTACCTAATATATGTGTGATTGAACTGTTTTTATTTAACTTTGAATTTATTCCAGCTTTTAATTCTTCTATTATACCTTCAGCTGTTTGAGTATTATAAGTTATGTGAGCTACATTATACTTTATAAATGTTTGATCTTGATTGGCAAATGTTTTACCAGTGATACTATCTATAGTGAAATCACTTCCTAAATAAAATACTGTTAGATCATCAGGCTTCTCTGGAGAAACACAATTACCACCGCCGTTACCACTACCGCTACAATTATTATCTAACTTATCTGACTGACAACCTACTATCATTGATAGCAGGGCTACTAAAAGTAGTATTTTCCTCATATTATATTCTCCTTTTAATACTTCCTAAGGGGTTACAATTAATATATGTAGATTCAATAAAGTTGCAATGTTTTTTTGATGCTATGTTAATGAATTAGTTGTTACTCTTCATTATCAATCATAGATAGATCAGCTATACAACCAGACCATGAAAGACCTACTCCAAAACCCATAAATAATGTTCTCTGTCCTAATTTTATATCTCTTTTTTGCATTCTATTGATAGCATTAGGGATTGATGCATGAGTTGTGTTACCAATATCGGAAATATCGTTCCAATATCTTCCATCATCTGGTATGTTGCACGCTTTTTGTATACCTTCAAGCATCATTTTATTAGCTTGATGAAAAATAAAATTATCTATATCACTTATATTTAATCTTGCTGATTCTAATATTTCATGCATCATTATAGGAACAACTTTTTGAGTAAACTGCATAACAGATTTTCCGTCCATATATACATGTGCATCATTTCTAGCATTACCGAATTGATCGTAGATATCTTTATATGCTAACTCTCTATCGGTATATTTCATTCTTGTTCCACCGTAGTGAATAATTATTTTATGATAATCTTTACCGTTTGTACCGAATTTAAAATTGCTTAGAAACTCTTTTCGTGAATATTTTCCTGATATTAATGTTGCAGCTGCTGAATCACCAAAAATAGGTTTTGTACGCATATCACCTTGATGAATTACTTTACTTAATGTGTCAGCGTTGATAAGTAGAATATTATTTGCCATACCAGTTTCAATAAATCCTTTAGCAACTGATAAGCTGTATGGATACCCAGCACATCCTTGAGTAATATCAAATGCCAATATATTATCACGAAGGTTTAATCTTCCTTGCATAACGCAAGCTGTTGATGGCATAATATAGTCGACTGCTTGTGTACAAAGAATAATACCATCTATTGAATCTCTATCTATATTATACTGTTTAAATAGTTTTTCAGCAGCGAGTACACCTAAATCTGATGCACACTCATCTTCTCTAGCGTAATGATATGAATAGACACCGATTTTTGATGTTAATCGTCCATTAGGATCATTATGCACAATTTTTTCAGGATAATGAGAAGCTATATGTTTAATATACGCTCTTTTTATCATCTCTTCCCCTTACGATACTACATTTAATATTCCATTATACTTATAACCAGTTAAAGAAAACTATATAATAATAGCATGATTTATGTATTTATGCAAATGAGGAGCAGAACATCTCTATATGAAGTGATCAGTTAATATTTATTATTATATACTATTATTTATACTGTTTATTTTAGTTATGTAGTTGATAATATTAAGAATGATACTGTTTTATTTATTATGATATTAGTAAAAAATCAATATATACATATATTGCAAACAGATTTAGGATCACGATAGATATTTATTTGATTATATTTATATGTGATTGATAGTTCGTTCCTACATTTATAATATCTCATTTACCTAATCTTCAAAATAATGCTTGACCTAGCGTTAACTCTAGGTTGTAGTATAATACTCACACAAACTTTAGGAGGTTTTACAAATGGGAAAAGAAGAAACAAAAGTTAGCTATGTAGCGATCACTGGTGCAAGTTCTGGTATCGGATACGATGCTGCAAAAGTATTCGCAAAACGTGGTAAAAATTTAATTCTTATAGCTAGACGTAAGGAGCATTTAGAGAAGCTAAGAGAAGAAATTCTACAGATTTCTGGATCGTTAGAAGTGATTATAAAAGTAGCAGATTTATCTGTTATGGAGAATGTATACGCTCTTTATGAGAGTCTAAAATCTTATCATATAGACACATTTATTAATAATGCAGGATTAGGAAATTATGGAACGGTGGCAGAACAGAGTATCGAAATGACATCAACTATGTTACGTGTAAATATCGAAGCGTTAACTATTTTATCATCACTTTATGTAAAGGATTATAAAGATGTTGCAGGTGCTCAACTTATAAATGTTTCATCAGGTGCAGGATATATTGTTGTTGGAAATGTAGTTGCTTACAGTGCGACTAAGTTTTATGTTAGTGCATTTACAGAAGGGTTAGCAAGAGAGTTACAAGCTGATCGGTCAAAATTACAAGCTAAAGTTTTAGCACCTGCTGCTACTCAAACTGAGTTTGGATCGGTTGCTACAAATACGGACACATACGACTACGATAAACATTTTAGTAGATATCACACAAGCGAACAGATGGCAGGATTTTTACTTGATCTATATGATAGTAGTGAAACAGTTGGAATAGTAGATTTAGCAGATTTTACATTTAAACTAATCTCTCCAAAGTTCCCTTATGAAGGTTAGGTTATTGTTTTAAAAAGTTTCTAACTTATAATTTATAAAGATAGATTTTTTGTATATATAAAGCCTAAAATATTTATAAAGCCTAAAATATTATTATAGAAATTGATAGAGTGTTATATGAAACGAAAACCCCACAGCGTTAAACTATGGGGTTTTATATTGATATGTTTTGTGTATTACACTTTTATTATTTCCATCAATAATACCTCTTCCTACTACTATTACATCAGTAACATCATAAAGGCACCGATTTATCACTACTTATAAATTTCTTTTCATCAATACTTTAAAACAGTGAGTCTATCGCTTAAGTAAAACTTAGTAGCAATTCAGTATCAATATCAGATTTTCCGTTACCACCTATAATTCTATCTGAACCATAGTCTACTATTGTTGTTAGTAAGCTAAAAGTAACAATATTTTTCATAAAGCTTTTAATTTAAGTATCAAAATAAAAGTTATATTTGAATATTTGCACTATAATAATCACTCTTTATAAATTATCAAGAGTTTATTATAGATATAGATAATATGTGATATTAATATAGATATAAATATAAGGTTATTTTATTATTTGTTATCTATTATTTTCGATCATAGATAGATCAGCTAGACATCCTGCCCAAGATAATCCAACTCCAAAACCAACTAACAATCCTCTTTTTCCTAACGGTATGTTTGCATTTTGGATTTTATTTATAGCGTTTGGTATTGATGAGGATACAGTGTTACCTATATCTGATGTATCATTCCAATATTTATTATCATCAGGAATATGACATAGCTCTCGTAGACTATCTAGAATAACTTTATTTGCTTGATGAAAAATAAAATTGTCTATACTTTTAATATCTAATTTTGCTGATTTTAAAATATCGTTTACCATTTTTGGAACTACTGCTTGTGTGAACTGCATAACAGCTTTACCATCCATATATATATGAGCATCGTTTCTAGCATTGCCGAATTGATCAAAAACATCTGTGTGAGCTAATTCAACATCAGCATTTGCCATTCTTGCTCTACCGTAATGAACAATTAGTTTGCCGTAGTCTTTACCGTTTGTACCGAACTTAAAGTTGCTTAATAACTCTTTTGATGACTCTTTACCAAGCACTAAAGTTGCAGCAGCAGCATCACCAAATAATGGTTTAGTTCTCATATCTTTCTGATTAACATATTTGCTATATGTGTCTGAAGTGATTAATAGAACGTTATCAACTATTCCTGTTTCGATATAATTTTTTGCAAGAGCTAATCCATATATATATCCAGAGCAGCCGTGAGCGTAATCAAATGCTAATGCACTTTCTGAAAGCCCTAATGCTCCATGAACAATACATGATGTTGATGGCATAATATAATCAGGAGCTTGAGTACATACTATTATCGCCTCAATCGTACTACGATCTATATTTTGTTCGGCAAATAATTTTTCAGCCGCCGCAATAGCTAAATCTGATGCACACTCTTTTTCGCTTGCATAGTGGTATGAGTAGATATTAATTTTTGATGTTATTCTGCCATCAGGATTATTATATACTACATTCTCTGGATAGTGTGATGCTACGCTTTTAATATACGCCCGTTTAATTGTTGCTCTCCTTTGTTACTGTATAACTTAACTATCGATATATATATAATATTAAATTCTTTATTACGTAATAATACAGTGATAAAACATTTAATATATTTTACGTTTAACTTAGTTATAGACAGTGTTTATCTATAAAAGTTTTAATTTGCTTGATGTTGAGTTTATTATCATCACACCTAACTATCAAAATGTTTCACTTATTTTAGGTATCACAATAATGAAAGGTGATTTATGTATTTTAGTTTTTTTGAGAATTTCTTTTGGAGTTTCATATATTGAAAACTCATTCTCCATTGATAAGTTTACGCCTAAAAAGATTTTAGATTTTAAATCACTTAACTCTTCTAAAACTTTCTGTAAAGCGTATGGACGTTCCATAAATATACTAGTTTCTTCTACACCTCTAGTTATTATGTTATGAAAAAATCTTTTTCTCTCATCTTTTTTTATAGGAGGAAATGATAAGAAGTTAAACTTACTACAATCAAGTCCTGATATAGAAATAGCTGCTGTGATTGATGAAGTTGCACCGATTGATTTAACTGTTACACTATTATCTCTACATAATCTAACGAACTCAAAATCAGGATCAGATAAGCATGGTGTACCGTTATCTGAAAATAAAGTAGCTGTGCTAGAGTTAAATAGATGTTGTAAAAGTTCTAATCTATCATTATCTTTTGAGTGTTCGTTTAAAAGATAGTACTCTTTATCTCTAGCATCTGATGCGGCTAAAAGAGTTAGAACATTTCTTCTTTCTTCACCTATTACAAAGTCTGATGCTTTAATTTTATCTGTAACTTCTTTAGATGTTTCTTTATAATTGCCTGTGATAGGAATTGATGCAACGTATAGTATTGGCATTATTTTGACGCTTCAATTTTTTCCATATTATTAAAATACGGACGTAAAATTTTAGGTATAGTTACAGATCCATCAGCGTTCTGATAGTTCTCTAAGATAGCAACTAATGTTCTTCCAACTGCTAATCCTGAGCCGTTCAATGTATGTGCAAACTGCATTTTACCGTTTTCATCTTTATATCTAATTGATCCTCTTCTTGCTTGAAAATCTTTACAGTTAGAACATGATGAGATCTCTCTATAACAATTTTCACTAGGTAACCATACTTCTATATCGTATGTTTTAGATGATGCAAATCCGATATCACCAGATGATAGCAACATTACTCTATAAGGAATTTCAAGTAGTTGTAATATTTTTTCTGCTGATGTTAATATATTTTCTAACTCTACTTCTGATTCTTCTTTTTTACATATTGTAACAAGTTCAACTTTATTAAATTGATGTAGTCTGATTAATCCTTTAACATCTTTACCGTATGATCCAGCCTCTCTTCTAAAACAAGCAGAGTACGCTACATGTTTAATAGGAAAGTTTGTAGTAGGTATAACTTCATTAGAGTATAGATTAGTAACAGAAACTTCTGATGTTGGGATCAAATATAGATCATCTTTTTCACATATAAATGCATCTTCAGAAAATTTTGGTAGTTGTCCTGTATGAAACATAGATTTAGAATTAACAAGGAACGGAGTCATCACTTCATCACGTCCATCACCTGTATGAGTGTCTATCATGAAAGATATTAACGCTCTCTCAAGTTTTGCACCGTTGCCAGTTAATACTGCAAATCTTGATCCAGAAGTTTTAACACCTCTTTCAAAATCTACCATTTTCAGATCAGTACCTATATCAGCATGAGACTTAACATCGAAATCAAACTCTTTAGGTACGCCCCATGTACGAATTAATTTATTATCATTTTCATCTTTACCGATAGGAGTTGTGTCATCAACTAAATTCGGAATAGTATGTAGTTGTAGATCAAGTTTATCTTGTATAATTTTCAAACTCTCTTCATAAGTTGCAAAAGTTTTTGAGATCTCTTTAACTTCTTCTTGTATGGAAGTTGTATCGTTACCACTTTGTTTTAATCTTCCAACTTCTTTTGATAGTTCATTTCTTTTATTTTGTAGAACTTCTATATCGGTAGTTAACTTTCTTCTATCTGTATCAAGTTTAATTAAAGCATCGAAATCGATATTTAACCCTCTTGCAATACATTTTGATTTCACACTTTCAACATCTGATACGATTAATTTTATATCTAACATAAGTAAACCTTTTAGATCATCATTATTTTATGATCTAATTCTCTCCCTTATTTTCAAGTTCTTTAGTTTTATCAACTTTATTAACTTCTTTAACTATTTCAACTTCTTCATCTATCTCAAATAGATTTTCATCTGCCTGTTTATCAAGTTTTTCAAACTCTTTAAGCTCTTTTTTCTCTTTTTTTACAATATATTTATCGTATTTTTTAACAGCATTTTGGTAATCTTTTGTATCTTTATATATTAAAGATAGATTTCTAATATATCCTTCTGCCTCTAAAAAACTATCTTCTTTTAATAGTAGTACAATTAATCTATAAAAAGTACGTGGTGCGATTTCTGTATTGCTATAATTTGTAAGTAGGTATTTATATCTTAATATCGCTTGTGGATATTTTAAAATACGAGAGTAATATCTTGCTATTTTATAATTTTTTAACGCTAGATCATTTGTTAGCTCTCCACTTAATTCAGATAGGTTATTTGTTTCATATAATGAAGGGTTAAGTATTTTTACTTTCTCAAAATATGCTAATGCACTTGTCGCATCAACTAAATCTCTACTAGTAGACTCTTTAATTTTATTATGTGCTAATCCAAGATTAAGGTATGCTTCTGTTAATTTAGGAGATGTTGGATAAAGCTCAACATATGTTTCATATACACCGATCGCTAAGATATAATCTTTATCAGCAAAATATGTGTTAGCGATAGATAATTGAACTTCTGATGCAAGAACAGGATTTTCAGCTCTAGCTAAGGCATTCTGATAAGCTTCTAATGCTACATCATAATCTTTTGATGCATAATATTCATCCCCTAACTGTTTATAATATGTTAAATCTCTATCAGGTTCGATAGGTTTACCACATGAAGTTAGTATTGATAACAGTAAAAGAGATAGTAATATTCTTATATAAGATAAATTCATCACGACACTTTAACACCTAATCATTAATATATCAACTACAATATTTCTACGTATATATCGGGATATATAACTCTTTTTAACTTAACTTTATAAGGTCCGTATCCGTTATCTGCTACGCCGTCCAATGTGAAAAGTTTTCCATCAACAACTGGAGTTTGAAATAACGCTCTACCTTCTAAAATATAATCAGATTGATCGGATACTGTTTCTATATACGCATCAAATATTTTAGATTTTAAACCTCTAAGTCTTTTAGATGTACATTTTTTCTGTGCTTTCTCTAAAACAGCTCTTCGTTTTTTAGCTATACGTTTATCTACTTTATCATCGTATTTATATGATACAGCGATATCTTCATCAGAGTATTCAAAGAAACCAGCAAAATCTATATTACCCTCTTCGATGAACTCTTTTAAGTCGTTAAACTCTTCATCTGTTTCTGATGGAAAGCCTACGATAAATGTCGATCTAATAAAAGCATCAGGGATATATTTTCTGATATTCGATATAACTGTTCTGATAATTTTTTGATTAGATTTCCTTTTCATAACCTTTAAAATTCTATCATTAATATGTTGAATAGGGATATCAAAGTAATTTATTATATTCTCTTTAGATTTAATAAATTGTATAAGTTCAGCCGATACGCCATCTGGATTCATATACAATAATCTAAAATATGTGTCTTTAAACTCTGTTGTTAATCTATCAAGTAGTTCTATCAGTCGTTTAGTTTTATCAATATCATAATGATAATCTGTCGTATCTTGACTTATAATAATAATCTCTTTCACGCCTTTAGAGATCAATATTTTACTTTCCTCAACAATCTTTTCAATCGGTTTAGATTTTAATTTCCCTCTAATTTTAGGTATAGTACAGAACGAACATTTATTATCACATCCATCAGAAATTTTAAGATAAGCGTAATATGAGTGGTTTGTTATTACACGGTGTTCTATATCGTTAAAATCGACTCTATTTTTATCTCTATCTGCTATCAGATAATCTGTTATATCTGATAATGTATATACACCTGTGAAAAAATCTATTTCAGGTAGTTCAGTTTTGATATCATCTTTATACCTTTCAACCATACACCCTGCGACTACTAATTTTGCAGTAGGTTTCTTTTTGCTTGCAACGTCCATAATGGTGTCTATCGCTTCTGTAACAGCAGATTCTATAAATCCACATGTATTTATAACTATAGCATCAGATACCGTTAGATCATCTTCAATCTCACATCCGTTAGATGATAGTTCACCTATTAGATTTTCAAAATCTACTTGGTTTTTTGCACACCCTAAACTTATATATGTAACTTTCATAAACACTCACAACCTTGATTAATTTCATCTATAATTATATTATGGTATAAATAAGATTACTATAAGGTAGATAAAAAATCTTATAATGTAAATATAAATAAGTATATAAAACTGTAAACTGTTGTAATATAGATATAATTATCTTAAAATAAATATAAAGAGTTATAAGTTTCTATAAGGGGGATACGGTGAGAAAGTCTATAAGTATTGGTGGAGAGGGCGTAACACTTAAAGAGTTAAAAGAGATTAATTCTAAATTAAAAGATGATAGTATTAGAGTTATGTTAACCGTCGATTTAGATAAGGTAGCAAACAAAAGTTGTATCAACAATATGGACGTTATTCAACATATAACAAATGTGCGTGATCTAGTTATAGTTAATCGTACATATAAAGAGAAGAGGTTAGATCACCTAAATGAACTATCGTTAATTGATAACTTAGAAGTGTTTCATATTTATGGATGCTGTTTTAAACCTACGATATCATTTGAACCGTTAACAAAATTTTCTAACTTAAAAGATTTAGATATTAATGAGATAAGTTTAAATAAAAAACAGCAAGAAGTTTTAAGTTCATTTCAAAATTTAGAACGGTTAAGAGTTACTAAATTAGATTTAGAATTTGTTAATGAGAATAAAAACTTAAAAAGTTTATTGATACATAGAGTGTTGATTAATGAAAATTTGCTACATGAAAAATTTCCTAATATTGAAACTATCTCACTTATTGATTGTAGAAAAGTAACAGATTTTAGTTTTTTAAATAAACTACCAAACCTAAAGAGTATAACTTTTGGACACCTATCTAAGTTAGAAAGTTTTCCTCTTTTTGATAGATCAAATAAGATAGAGGAAATCACTTTTTTTGGAAATAAACATCTCAAAAATATAGACAACTTATTGATGTGTGAAAATCTAGCAGAGTTAAGAGTATCAAATGAAACATTATTGTTAGAAGCTGAAGCGTTTGAAAAATTAGAGAAATTGAAAAAGTTGAAATTTTGCCAAGTGATTTACTACTGTAGAAACAGTGAAAAATATGATGAAAAGTTTGAGGAGATAGCACTCAAAAACGGATGGGTAACAAGAAAGTAGTCGTATATGTTTTAGAGTTGGTTAAATATAAACCAACTAATGTTTATGATTTTTTAGAGGGGAAAGAGATGATAAAAAAAGTTGATTTTAGTTACTATGCAATGCTAAGTATAGCGTCGTTAGTTATTCTTGTAGGTGTTGGGGCATACTGGTATCCAGCATTAATACTTTTGCCGATTTTAGGGTTAATAAATATTTATTTTGTAACTAAAAGACGTCGTTCGTTTATAGATGATTATAGTAAATATCATTGTGCTAGAGAGGGTGGTTTTGAGATCCCAGATCAGTATGTAAAATTTTTATATTACGGTAAAGAACATCTTTATATGACAAGTGTTATTGCGTGTAACATAATGCCGTACAATGGATTAGAGGTTCAGAGCGTAACAGATAGAACGGTAACACTTGTAAATAAAATGTATCTTAAAACAGTTAAGGTTGATATATCACAGATAAGAGTACCAAACTATGATAAGATTATTTTAAAAAATATTGAAGAAGCAAAAAGTATGGATATACATAATCCTGATTTAAAACGTGAGATAGAAGAAAGAGAAGCTAAGCAGAAAGCGATTGCTCCAACAGCATTGCTATTTATTCTTATGTTAGATACTTTTGGTGTATTAATTCCAACAGTGATAGCACTTACTGTGAGTGAAAAAGTTGCAGCAATCACTCTACTGTTATCGTTAGTTATCGCAACGATTATTACTATCCCTGTTACGATTAAATATTATAAACAACTTATGCGATATAAATTAGAGATTGATGCAATAAACGGATATATGCCACATTTTTATAAACTGTATATTAGATTTACTTTTTTACCTGCTGGAATGTTGTTATGTTTATGGTTTATAGCTATTGTGATGAGTGCAGATGTTTTATTTAATATCGAATTATTTAGTTAAGAGTTTCTTAGTTATATTTTGTATGGCTTTATATATTGAGTGCTGGATAGTAATGATTAAGTTAGAAGTTGAGATTATAATGAGTTAGAAGTTAAGAGTTATAGGTTAAGATGTAAAAACATTTTAATTGATAGTTCTATTTTTTGATTGTCGTGTAATTGCTTGAGATTATTTTATAGTTACTCTTCATTATTAATGATTGTTTTTACAAGTGATGAATCTAGTTTCATTTGTGCTATAAGTTTATCTAGTGAGCTAAATTTTCTTTCAGCTCTTATAAATTTAAGAAAACGTATTTCTAATATTTTATCGTATATATATTCTGAAAAATCAAAGATATAAGTTTCAATTTTTCTAAGACCATCATCGTTATCAACAGTTGGTCTTGTGCCAACATATGTTATCGCTTTATAGATTTTTTGATCTATAGTTATCTCTGTAGTATAGACACCTTTACCTGGCAAAATTTCACTACTTGTTTCTATGTTAGCTGTTGGAAATCCGTACTCTCTACCTTTTTCATCACCAGTTACAACTACTCCTTTTACAGAGAAAGGACGTCCAAGAAATTTATGTACTTTCTCAACGTTGCCACAATATAAAAGTTGTCTACATCTAGAACTGGAGATAACTATATCTTTTTCATCTGTAATACTTTCAAGAAAAAAAGTTTTTATATTATTACCTATTGCAAATTTTTCAAGCAGTTTTATATCGCCTTTTTGTTTGAAACCGAATTTATAGTTTGATCCCACAACGATCATTTTCACATCTAGTTGATCGACTAAAATTTTGTTTAAAAAATCTATAGGTTTAAGTTCTGATATTTTTTCATTGAACGGTATTTCTATATAGTAATCAATCCCTAGATCTCTAAATATCTCTATTTTTTGATCGTAGGTATTAATTAGTTCTATTTTCTTTTTAAAGAATTTTTGTGGATGAGGAAAGAAAGTAACTACTGCTGTTTTAAGATCACATATTTTAGCTTCTAGTTTAAGTTTTTCAATTAGTTTTCTATGTCCGATATGTAGTCCATCAAAATTACCGATAGTGGTTGCAATTTTAACATTTTCACTTAAAAATTCTGACAAGTTTTTAATTATCTTCATTTACTCAAAACTACCTTCTGTTATCTATATGTGATAGATACTAATTTAACTAATTTATATTGTACACTAAACTTTTAAAAACTCATATATTTTTTTAAGCTATTGAGATTTTTTAATATGTGTTATGCGTAGAGAGGTGAGTGATATTTTTAAGTTTTAGAATTTATCTATGATCTGTATAACCTACAAAACTTTTATTAGTTTACAAAACTTTACTACTATTCATATTTTAGTTAGATACTTATCTGCTTTTAATACACATCTTTATCTGAACTATTTAATTTTAAAGGTGGAGTTTTTTAATTTTTAATTGCCTCTAAAAGTTTAAAGAGTGCTATATTTGTTGATCGTACTCTTATTGACTCTCTATCTCCTTTTAATCTTTCCTCAAACACCACTGTTTTTTTATCAGAGGAGATAGCTATATAAACTAAACCTACAGGTTTATCATCTGTACCACCAGTTGGTCCTGCTATCCCAGTTATTGATACTGCGTAATCAACCCCTAAAATCTCTCTTGCACCTTTAGCCATAGCATCAGCACATTCAGAACTTACTGCACCGTATTTATCTATTAAAGTTTTTGCAACATTCAGTTGATTGATTTTTACTTGATTACTGTATGATATAATTGATCCCATAAAAATATTAGATGATCCAGATATATCAGTTATCACTTGTGATACCATACCACCTGTACAACTTTCTGCAAAACCTATTGTATGGTTATTTGTTCTACATATATCAACTACAAGTTTTGCGATAGAGTCTGTGTCGTATCCTAAGAAATTTTTAGGATATTTATCTACTAATATTTTAGCGTATTTATCTATCTCACATAAATCTTTTCCACGAAATTTAACTTTTAACTGTGCCTTACCAGCGTTTAAAATAATTGTTGTATCTACAAGTTCAAATGTTCTAATATCTTCATCTATAATAGATTCTGGAAGAGATGCAAATATCAAATCTTTAAAATGGATTTTTTCAGGTTTAAATCTATCAATTAAAAATTGTATTAGATGATTTTCAAATATATATTTCATTTCAAAAGGAACACCTGGAAGTGATGCAATATATGTTCCATTATACTCTGTACCAAAACCTAATGCTGTGCCGAACTTATTATCAAATAGATCACATCCAACAGGTAACTCTACCTGTCTCAAATGTCCTTTACCTATTGTTACGCCTAATTGAGTTAATCTATCAGCCATATGTTTATATGCTGTTACATTTTGTTCAAGCTCTCTTTTTGTAGCTATTGCAAAAATCTCTGCTGTTAAATCATCAAATGTTGGTCCTAATCCACCTGTTGTTAAAATTATATCATGAGTAGTAAATAGTTCGTTAAATGTGTTAAGAATTTTATTTTTATCATCTATAACCATTCTCACATCAGTAACAGTGAAGCCATGTTTTGATAGGTTTACAGCGAGATAATTAGAGTTCGTATCAAGTACAGATCCTTCTAATAGTTCTGATCCGATAGCGACAATTGCACATTTAACTTGTTTCATATAAATACCTCATATAATGCTTTAATAATTATAAATGTTAAAAGAGCATATATGACTGCGATTATATCATCTAACATTATTCCGATACCACCATGAAGAGACTCAAAATATTTTATAGGGAACGGTTTAGATATATCGTAAATTCTAAAAAGAATAAATCCTGCAATAATGTATATCGGTTTAAACGGAAAGATAATATAAAATATTAGAAGAGCTAAATATTCATCAACTACAATCTCACTAGGATCATCTTTACCTATTAATTTTGCGTATCTATCTGATGCGTATATACCGATCAATAAAGATACTACTAGCACGGTTATTTTAACTTTTAATGATGGTATAAAAGTGAAAAGATATCCAAGAGGAATAGCAAGGAGTGATCCAAATGTGCCAGGCATAATAGGTATTTTTCCTATATATACACCTGTTGAAATTATTGTTATAAAAAAGTTATGTATTTTAATCATGTGTAATATATTTCACTAAACTTTCAAGACTTATCTTACCTTCATAAATAGCTTTACCAACTACAACACCGTAGATATTTTTATTATTAAGATTTTTAAGTTTCTCTATATCATCACTTGATGATAATCCACCTGATGCTATAACTTTAAACGGCGAGTATAGTGCAAGTTTATCTGTTAATTGAAGATTTAATCCTTCAAGCATTCCATCTTTTAATATATCTGTATAGATGATCGACTCAACTTTTGTGTCTTTATAAATATCAACCATATCATTTAATTTAAGTTCTGATTTAGCATACCAACCATCAGTTGCGATATTTTCACCTTTAGCGTCAAGCCCTAAAATAACTCTATTAGGAAAATGATTGATGATCTCTTTAGTTGCATCTATATTTTTTACAGCGAGCGTTCCTACAATAAAATATTTAACACCTAGATTATCAAGATGAGTAGCAATTTTAAGTTCTCTAATCCCACCACCAAGTTCGATATCTATGTTGACAGATTTAACGATATTTTCGATACTTTTTGCATTGGTAGTAAATTCACCTTTAGCAGCATTTAGATCAACGATATGTAATCTTTTAACACCTATATCTTCATATTTTTTTGCAAGAGTAATAATATCTAGATTATAGTTAGTCGCATCTTCCATTATCCCTTGTTTTAATCGTACAACTTTATTATCTAAAATATCTATCGCTGGTATTACTATCAAATCTTTCTCCTAAATTATATCTAAAACATTCTATTAATTCTTTATTATATGAACGTTGCAGAAGTGTAATTTTGCTAACATGTTCAACTTTGTTGAATGTGAAGTTTACCTAACACACTGAACTTACCACCATGCACCGAACTTACCATCATGCACTAAACTTTTCCACCATGTACTGAACTTGTCATCATGCACTGAACTTACCACCATGTACTGAACTTTTCCATCATGCACCGAACTTACCACCATGTACTGAACTTACCATCATGCACTGAACTTACCATCATGCACTAAACTTGTCATCATGCACTGAACTTTCCACCATGCACTTGAGCCTACCACCATGCACCGAACTTACCATCATGCACTAAACTTACCATCATGCACCGAACTTACCACCATGTACTGAACTTTCCATCATGCACCGAACTTGTCATCATGCACTGAACTTACCACCATGCACTAAACTTGTCACCATGTACTGAACTTTTCCACCATGTACTGAACTTTTCCACCATGTACTGAACTTATCTTAAAGCTTGCAGAAATTATCTAACAATTTTAGTCCTACTTTCTGACTTTTCTCTGGATGAAACTGTGTACCTAATATATTATTATACTCAATTGATGATACAAACTCTACTCCATAATCTGTTCGAGATGAAATATTTCTATTGTCTTCAACATTAAAATGATATGAATGTACAAAATAGAAATGAGAGTTATTATCTATACCGTTAAACAGTTTCGCACCCTCATTATATTTCACCATGTTCCAACCGATATGAGGTATCTTATATTTTTTATCAAGTTGAAATTTATCTACTTTTCCAGCGATCATTTTAAATCCGTTATGTATGCCAAATTCATTGCCAGTATCTGCTAAAACTTGCATACCTATACAGATACCTAAAAAGTATCTCTCTTTATATATAAACTCTTTGATTGAGTCGTATATGTTTAATTTTTTAAGATTAGTGATACAATCGCCAAATGTACCGTTTCCCGGTAATACTAATTTATCTGCATTTTCTATCAGTTTATAATCGTTGGTAATTAGTACATCTTGTCCTAAATGATTAAACGCTTTCTCAACAGATTTTAAATTACTAGCACCGTAGTCTACTACTGTTATCATAATATTACTCTAAAACTCCTTTAGTTGATGCAAGATCGTTCGATACCACTTCTAACGCCATAGCAAGAGATTTAGCAAGAGATTTAAAGATCCCTTCAACGATATGGTGAGAGTTTTTTCCGTAACGCATATTAATGTGTAGATTAATTTTTGCATTATTAGTAAACGCTGTGAAAAATTCTTCAACCAGTTCAATATCAAAATCACCTATTTTAGTTGAATTGAAAGTAGCATTAAATATAAGGAATGGTCTGCCTCCAAAATCAATAGCTGTTTCAATTAACGCTTCATCCATCGGTAAGATAGAATAGCCGTAACGTCTAATACCAACCTTATCGCCTGCCGCCTCATAGAAAGCTTTACCGAGAAGAATACCTATATCTTCAACGATGTGGTGATAATCAATATCGGTATCTCCAGTTGCTTTTACGTTTAATGCAAAACCAGAGTGCAGAGATAAAAGGTTTAACATGTGGTTTAAAAATGGCACAGAGGTGTCGATATTTGCACTGCCTTTCTCTAATGTTAATTCTAGTTTAACATCTGTTTCATTACTTTTTCTAACTTGGTTTGAGTATCTTTTCATTGTTTTATAACCTGCGTATTATATTTTGCTACTAATAAGTGGTTTGTGGTTTTTAGTTATTGTTGTCTTGCATTTAAGCAATAATGATATTATAATACTAGTTTAACGAAAAAACAACAATAGAAAAGGTGAAACTGGAAATATGTTTAAGTCAATATTAGATAAACTTTTTACTATCACTCCTGAAAAAATAGTAAAAAAACTTACTCCGAAGGTTAACGAGATCAACGCATATGAGGAATCTTTATTAGGATTGTCATTAGAAGATTTGGAGGGCAAGGGCGAGTACTTTAAAGCTAGGCTTACAGCTGGCGAGTCTTTAAACGATATAATGTGCGAAGTTTTTGCAGTTATTAGAGAGATTTCTAAGCGTACATTAAATATGAGACATTTTGATGTACAGTTAATCGGTGGTATAGTTCTTCATTCAGGAAAGATATCTGAAATGAAAACAGGAGAGGGTAAGACATTAGTTGCAACATTAGCGTTATCGTTAAATGCGTTATCTGGTAACGGTGTGCATCTTGTTACTGTGAATGATTATTTAGCTAAACGTGATGCGTTATGGATGTCACCAATTTATTTATCGTTAGGGTTATCAGTTGCTGTAATAGGTAGTAGTGTATCTTTAGAAATTGTTTGGGATAAGAAAGATGAGTTCTCTACAACAACAAGAGAGATTGATCGTAAAACAGCTTATAGCTGTGATATTGTTTATGGAACAAATAGTGAGTTCGGTTTCGATTATCTTCGTGATAACATGCGTTATGATTACAGTCAATACGTTCAAAGAACCCTTAATTATGCGATAGTCGATGAGGTTGACTCAATATTGATTGACGAAGCAAGAACACCGCTTATAATTTCTGGTCCAACTGGCAATACTAACGATCAGTATATATATATTAATGAGATTATTAAAGATTTAAAAGCAGAGATACATTACACAGTTGAAGAGAAACGTAGACAAGCAAAACTTACAGAAGAAGGTATTAATGTTTGTGAGTCGAGAATGAATATAAGTAATCTATATGACGCTGAAAATGTTAATAGTATTCATTTTGTAAATAACTCTTTAAAAGCACATGCTGTATTTAAGAAAGATGTAGATTATGTTGTAAGCGATAATCAAGTAATTATTATTGATGAATTTACAGGAAGAATGATGCAAGGTAGAAGATATTCTGATGGACTTCATCAAGCATTAGAAGCTAAAGAGAATGTTAAGATCAATGAAGAAAATCAAACATACGCATCTATAACATATCAGAACTATTTTAGAATGTATGAAAAGTTATCAGGTATGACTGGAACAGCGTTAACAGAGGCTTCTGAATTAAGACAGATATATGGATTAGAAGTAATACCTATACCTACCCATAGAAAGATGTTACGTATTGATAATCCTGATCTCATATATGCAACTATTAAAGAGAAGTATGAAGCTATATCGGAAGAGATTTTGAGAATTCATTCAAAGGATCAACCTATACTTATAGGTACTGTATCGATTGAGAAATCTGAATATATATCTAAATTTTTAAATAAAAAAGGTATTAAACATAATGTCTTAAACGCTAAAAATCACGAACATGAATCTAGTATAATTAAAAATGCTGGACAGAAAGGCTCTATAACAATTGCTACAAACATGGCAGGTCGTGGAACAGATATTAAGTTAGGCGAAGGCGTTGAGGCGATCGGTGGATTATATATTCTAGGAACAGAGAGACATGAATCAAGAAGAATAGATAATCAGTTAAGAGGTAGATCTGGTCGTCAAGGAGATAACGGAGAATCGAGGTTTTTCTTATCTATGGATGATGATCTTCTTCGTATATTTGGTATGGATAAACTAAAAAGTTTTATGGCAAGATATAGTTCTCTTGAAGGAGAGCCTTTATCACACTCTGTATTAAATAGAGCGATTGAAGGAGCACAGAAAAAAGTTGAGGCTATGCATTTTGAGATGCGTAAACATCTGCTTGAATACGATGATGTATCAAACAATCAACGTAAAGTTATATACGATCTAAGAAAAGAGATATTGATAGGCGAAAATTTAGAGAGTATAGTGACTGAACTTGCAACTGAAACTATCTCTGCATTAGTAGATGATTTTTCAAATAGTAAAACAAATGATGAAGAGTTAGAGGAGTTTAAAACTGTTTTTAATAGGATATTTAATTACGATCTTGATATCAATAAATTAAACTATAGAGATATAATGAAATCAGTTCAAGATTTATCGTATGAGTTTGCTTTAAAATTAACAGATAAAAAAGAAGAGTTAGGAACACATTTTAAAGATTTAATAAGGTATCTATTAATTAATAGTATTGATAGTAGATGGAAAGATCATCTATTACAGATGGATCATCTAAGAGATTCTGTAGGGCTTAGAGGATACGGACAGAAAGATCCTTTAACAGAATTTAAAAAAGAAGCGTTTTCACTTTTTGCTGATATGATGCATAGAATTAAAAAAGAGAGTATCAGACTTATCATGCATGTTAAGATTAGTCAAAACGGTAATGAAGAAGAAAATCGCATGAAAAAGTTAGAGAAAAGTAATGCAGTTAAATTAAAAGAAAGTGCAGGTGCTGAAACAGGTAGAGTAGGACAAACAGGTAGAGCTTCAACAAATGCTAAAAAAGTTGCACCTGTTAGAAGGGTTGAACCTAAAATAGGTAGGAACGATCCATGCCATTGCGGATCGGGTAAAAAGTATAAAAATTGTCATGGGGCGTAACTGTAGTAATGTTTCATCGAGCATAGTTGTATTGCTTGATCGAGCAAGTATGTAGACATTATTGTAATTAAGCATAACAGTGTTGCTATTTTAGTAGTTTAGTTAATTATATTTTTTGATCTTAATAAATTTACAATAGGAATATTATGAAAAAGTTTATTTTATATGTTTTTATCTCTTTTATGCTTACAACTAATTTATATGCATTAACTGATGCTGAATATTTTTTAAGGAATATATCTAATATAAAAAGTATCAAAGCAAACTTTATTCAAGTAAACGAGATAGTTGATTTTGGCGAAGATATTTATGAAGGCAGTTTAACTATAGTATCTAAAAAATATGCGTTATGGGATTATATTAATCCTGAAGATACTTGGTATTTGTTCTCAGAAGATAAGTTAGAATATTATGATAGTTTAAATAGTCAGCTTGTGGTGTATAAGGATTTCTCTATATCGGAAAATGTTCTACTACAGATGTTAATGGATCTATCAATTATCAACAGTAAGTTTAAAACTGTTGTTGTTGGAGATAAGATAACTCTTCATCCTATAGGCGATATAGGAGCTAAATATATTGAGATATTTATTAAAGGTTCATATATTGAGTCTATTATAAGTTACGATTTTGATGATAATAAGGTAGAGATTAAGTTTAGTGAAATGGTATATAATGGTAATATAGATGAAACTATTTTCAAAAAAACTGTTCCAGATAATACTTCAGTTTTTGAATATTAGAAAGATATAAGTAATGCCAGATAATAATATTGATAAAGAAAGTTTGATCTACGATTACTTAGCTTTAAAATCAGTTAAAGGTATGACAGATGCTTTAATTTATAACTTATATATTAATCGTAATACTATTAGTGGTGTATCGGCTTTAACTTTTGAAGAGTTAGAATCATACGGCTTATCTCCTACTATTGCAAAGCGTATTATAACCTCAGAATATGATAAAAAATTTATTGATCGTGAATTAGAGTTATCGGCTAAACATAAGGTTGATATTATTACCTTAGAGGATGATAACTATCCTAAATTATTAAAAGAAATTTCATCTCCTTTACCATATTTATATTGTAAAGGAGATGTATCGTTATTAAATGCTACAACGGTTGGTATAGTTGGTGCAAGAAAGTGTAGTAGAATATCTGAAGAATTTACAAGAAAAATATCAGCAGATTTAGCTTCAATAGGATTTACTGTTGTATCAGGTTTTGCACTGGGCATAGATATTGTCGCACATCTTGGTGCAGTAAGTCGTGGATCAACTATAGCAGTTTTAGGTTCTGGATATCTTAATATGTATCCAAAACAACATATTAAGTATATTGATACTGTATTAGAGAACGGTTTATTTGTTACAGAATTTTCATTAGAAGAGCCACCACTTGCAACAAATTTTCCAAGAAGAAATAGAATTATATCTGGTTTATCATTAGGGATCGCAGTAATAGAGGCATCACCTAGAAGTGGCTCATTAATAACTTGTAGATTTGCAGTAGAACAGAATAGAGAAGTTTTTGCAGTACCAAACTTTCCATCAGCATTTAACTCTGCTACCAATAAGTTAATTAAGGAAGGAGCAAAGCTCATAGAAAACTATCTTGACATATTAGAAGAATTCAAATATCTATTTGTAGATGATAGTTGTGTTAAAAAATCCGATATTATAGATAATAATGATATACCTGTATTTAATAATGCGTTGAAACATAGCATATATAAGGTAATTATTTTAGGCGCACATGATATAGATTCGTTATGTCTTAGATTAAATATGCAGGTTATTGATATTTTATCTACTTTAACGGAACTTGAAATAGAAGGATATATTTATAAAGATAAAGACCATAAATATTATAGTTGTATTTAATATTATGTTGAATTATTTATTATTTAGATGATATATTCTGATAATTAATAATAGGTAAGTGTATAATGAATTTAGTAATAGTTGAGTCACCAGCAAAAGCTAGGACGATTGAAAAGTATTTAGGTAGTGAGTATAAAGTAATTGCATCAGTTGGGCATATTATTGACCTACCGGGTAGTGAACTAGGCGTTGATATCGAAAATAATTTTGAGCCTAAATATACTGTGATAGATGGTAAAGAGAAGATTATCAAGACTCTTAAAGCAGAGGCAAAGAAAGCAGACAAGATCTTTCTAGCTCCAGATCCAGATCGTGAGGGAGAGGCTATTGCGTGGCATATTGCTAGTCAAGTTGATGGAAAAAATAAATTAATTTCAAGAGTTTTATTTAATGAAATAACAAAAAAAGGTGTTTTAGAGGGTATTAACAACCCTATTGAAATAAATATAAACCGTGTTAATGCACAACAATCAAGAAGAATTTTAGATAGATTGGTTGGATATTTAGTTTCTCCACTTTTATGGAAACCGTTAAAACCGGGATTATCGGCAGGACGAGTTCAATCTGTTGCGTTAAAGATGATCTGCGAGAAAGAAGATGAGATTGAGAAGTTTACAACAACTGAATCATGGTCTATAGATGGTGAGTTTACAGTATCTGAAAACGGTTCTAAGGCTGGTACTTTAAAAGCTAAGTTAGATAAGATTAAAGGCGAGAAGGCAGTTATCAGTAACGAAGAGGGTGCATTAGCCATCATATCTGATTTACCTAAAGATTTTAAAATTGCACAAGTAGAGAAAAAAGAAGTTAAAGTATCTCCAAGCCCTTCATTTATCACATCTAGAATGCAACAAGAGGCTATACGTAAATTAAATTTCACTGCTAAGAAAACTATGATGATCGCTCAAAGTTTATATGAGGGAATAGAGCTAGGTGCTGATGGACATACTGGTTTAATCACTTATATGCGTACAGACTCAACGAGATTATCTCCTGATGCGATTGAAGAGGGAAGAAAATATATAGTTGATAGTTACGGTGAAAATTTTTACGGTGGCTATAAAGTAAAGAGTAAAAAATCAAATGCTAATGTTCAAGATGCACATGAGGCTATCCGTCCTACATCTGTATATTTTACACCTGATAAGATAAAGAAACATTTAACAGATGATCAATATAAATTATATAAACTTATATGGGAAAGGTTTGTATCAAGTTTAATGAGTAACGCTATATACGATCAAACATCGGTAACTATTTCTGGTGGTATATACGATTTTAAAGTTGGTGGAAGAGTCTTAAAATTTGCAGGTTTTACAACTTTATATTCAGAGAGTGTAGAAGAAGATAGTAGTGATGCAAACAGTGGTGATGAAGGTGATAATAATAAAGGTACTATATCATTTGAAGTGAAAGAAGGTTCTGATGCTGTAGTTGATAAAGTTGATAAACATCAACACTTTACACAACCTCCAAAAAGATATACAGAGAGTTCTATTGTAAGAGTTTTAGAGAATGATGGAATAGGTAGACCTTCAACATACGCCTCAATTATATCTACTATTATTGATAGAAATTATGTAGAGTTAAAACAGAAGAAATTCTTTCCAACCGAGCTTGGAAGATTAGTTAATAGGTTATTGGTTTCTAATTTTTCAAAAGTATTCGATCAGAAATTTACTGCGTATATGGAGAGCGAGTTAGATAAGGTTGAAGAGGGTGTTGAGGATTGGAAAGATGTTCTTAAAAACTTCTACACAGATTTTAATAAAGAGTTATCTATTGTAAGTAACGATAAATTTTATAGTGATCTTCAAACATCTCTCAAGTGTCCAACATGTAATGAACATGATCTAACTATTAAGTACGGTAAGAACGGAGTTTTTCTTGCGTGTACAGATTATCCAACTTGTAAATTTACATCTAACTATGAGAGACAAGAGAGTGGTGAGATCGTTATAAAAGAAGATAGTAATGCAGCAAGTGTTGGTATAGATTGCGAGTTATGTGGTAAAGAGCTTGTTATGAAATCTACAAGATATGGAGATATAGTTGCTTGTTCTGGATATCCTGAATGCAAAAATATTAAGAACTTTATAAAGAAAGATGATGGCACTTTAAGGATCATTTCACAAGGTGAAAAAGTTGGAGATCCATGTCCGTTATGTGGTTCAGATATAATTGTTAAGGGTGGTAAGAACGGTATTTTTGCAGCTTGTTCAGCATACCCAAAATGTAAACATACAGCGAACATTGTTTTAGAAGGTGATGTGCTAAAGGCTGTTGAAGCTAAAGCCAATGCTGTTGTCCATACTGATGAGGTTTGTGATAAATGTGGTAAAGCTATGGTTGTTAAGAAAAGTAGAAGAGGACCATTTATTGCATGTTCAGGATATCCTGATTGTAAGAATACCAAGAGTATGAAAAAGTAGAAGTTTTACTTATAATAAATTATTAAATTCTAGGAGTAACTTATGAGTGAGAAAGAGCTATCAAGCATGGTATCTGTAGATGAAGATAAAATTGATTTAAGTTTAGATTATGTAAAGGATTGTATTGGTAGGAATGAGAATTTCACTATATTAAAAATCAATGAAGTTGATAAGAGTATTGCTAATAAAGGTGCTATAGAAGAGATTGATTTAAAACTTCAATATATGTCAGTTCTTGAAGAGGATACTAAATGTGAGTTAGTTTTTAAAATACAGTTAGCACCTATGAGTTTCTTTGAGGACACTATCAGTTCATCTCTTTCACAAATAGGTTTAGATGAAAAGGATATAGCAAACGCTCTTAAAAAAGATACAGTTATAGTTCTTGAAACTTCATTCAAAAACGATCCTTTAGAGGATTATCAAGTACAATTAAAATTATTAAATATGCTTACACCTAAATCAATATTATTTTATGATCTTTCCGCATGTTTTGGAAGAAGTGGACGTTGGATGAGATATAACTCTAACTTCAATCTTCTACCATCGTTAGAGTATTTGTATAATATCCATGCTGTACATGGCGAGAATGATATGGGTGATGATTATTGGTTTCACACACATGGACTTAATAGATTAGATTTGCCAGAAGTTGAAGTTATAGGTATTAGCGATAAAGATATAGCGTGCACTATAGGAACGCTTGTGAATACTGTTGCGAAATTGGTTATAGAAAATGGTATACCACCTGCTGGAAGGGTTTTTATGCCAGCAAAAGATTTTGATGTTACATTGAAGAAGTTTAAAGATGTTCAAAATTCATTTCCATTAGGTATATTAGGTAGTAGTGAAGATGATAGAGGAGATTTTCATTCAAGCGAAGCTGTTGTTATAGTACCTATGAAGAATAATAAACCAGTTGAGTACTCAGAGTATAAATCAGAGTTAACAGATCATCCAGTATTTATGTTTAGCAATTTTGAAACAAGTCTTATGCAACAGGCAGCACGTGAAACAGTTGGTTATTTTACAGGGCTTTTTAATACTCATAAAAACAGTGAAGATTTTAGATTTATCTTGAAATTAGGATACACAGCAGATGAGGGTACAGAAGATGAAGGACAAGAGCATCTATGGTTTGAAGTAAAAGGTATAGATGAAGAGAACTTACTTTTCGATGCAATATTATTGAATAAACCGTACGGCGATGTTGGAATGAAAGAGGGTGAAAGAGGTAAGCATGATTTTAGTAGACTTACCGATTGGCAGATAATGACTAGAACAGGTAGTTACACATCTGCAAACGTATACCTTCTTTTAAATGTGATGTAATTTAGTAGATATAATTATTTTAAATAATTTAATATAATATTGAGTGAGCTAGTTTATATAGATGAAGATTTATATTGCTAGCTCATTTTTTATATATGATTGTATTGTAAAAAGATGAAGGTTAATTTACAAGAGCTACTAATAATTACTAATATCTGTAAAATAACTAGGAATTATTAGTAACAAATTAATTAACTAAGTAATCAACTAAGCAACTAATTAACTAAGTAATTAATCAACTAAGCAACTAATTAACTAAGTAATTAATCAACTAAGCAAATTAATTAACTAAGTAACTAATTAACTAAGCAAATTAATTAACTAAGTAAGTAATCAACTAAGCAAATTAATTAACTA
>CAMQYS010000013.1 GCA_947039395.1 uncultured Deferribacteraceae bacterium
ATTTTTATATCTATTACTGTACAGCTCTAGCTGTTCTAAGTTCGTACAATTTAGAACGTGTTTAAAATACAGGTTGTTTTATAGTAATTTTAAGTTGTTGTAATTTAGAACATAGTTAATATCTATTGTTATATTAACTATTTCAAGTTGATTGAATTGAGGTTATTTTTATATCTATTACTGTACAGCTCTAGCTGTTCTAAGTTCGTACAATTTAGATTATTTTTTATATCTATTATTAGTCAACTATTGCAAGCTACTAAACTAAACTAAACTCTTTTATCTATTGTTATATTAGCGTAAGCGCTATGATTATGTATTGATTCCATATTAACACACTCAACAGAGAACCAAGAAACTCTATCATCGTTCATCAGTTTTTGAGTTATATTTCGTACAATATCTTCAACGAACACGGGGTTATTATAAGCTTGTTCAGTTACAAATTTCTCATCTTCACGTTTAAGTAGAGAGTAAACAGGAGCAGATGCAGATGATTCTGCAATTTCAATTATATCTTCAATCCACACGATTTTTTTATGGTATCTGATAGATATAGATGCAATTGATCTTTGATTATGAGCAGAAAATTCAGAGATCTCTTTAGAACAAGGACATAGCGATGTAACAGGTACATGAACAGTTAAGATAAAGTCTTTACCTTTAACCTTATCAGAGATTGCAACAAAATCACAGTTATAATCCATGAGTGCTGATTGTTTTGATACAGGTGCTATTTTATTAATAAAGTATGGAAATGATAGTTCAATATGAGTTGTATCACTATTTAATACTGTATGCATTTCATCTAAAATATCTGAACATGAAACGATAGACACATTATCTTTATGTCTATTTAATATCTCAATAAATCTAGACATGTGAGTACCTTTAAACTCTTTTGGCAGGTGAACAGACATCGCTATATTTGCGACAGTACCTTGTTCGCCTTTAGATCTATCTTTTAAAATTATCGGGTAAGTAAGATCTTTAACTCCTACCTTATCTATATCAATATTTCTATTATCTTCTAAGCTTTGCACATCTTTTAACTTCATTATAACTACCTAATTTTTGAAATAATATCTATTATAGCTAACTTTCAAAATTTTAACAGGTTTTTTATAATTATTTTATTATAGAAATAATAATAGATCTGTTATATAATAGATGGACAATTTTTTTATAAGATTTTGTATTATAAGATTTAAGGTTAAATTATGGTTACTAAGCGTATTATTCCTTGTTTAGATTTAAAAGATGGCAGAGTGGTTAAGGGTACGAACTTTATTAATTTACGTGATGCAGGCGATCCAGTGTCTGTTGCTATTGAGTATGAGCGTCAAGGAGCAGATGAGATAGCCTTTTTAGATATAAGTGCAACGGTTGAAAAGCGTGCAACGATGGTAAACTTGATAGAGAGAGTTTGTGACAATATTTTCATGCCTATAACAGTAGGTGGAGGTATATCATCTATTGAGGATATACGATTATTGCTTATGTCAGGAGCTGATAAGATTTCAATAAATTCTGCAGCTGTTTATAACCCAGAACTTATTCGTGAGGCTGCAGAAAAGTTTGGATCACAAGCTATTATTATAGCGATAGATGCTAGATATTCAGATTCTATGGGAAGTTATGAAGTAGTTGTTTCATCTGGTAAAAAATCAACTGGAATAGATGCTGTTGAGTGGGCAAAAAAGATGGTATCGTACGGAGCAGGCGAGGTTTTATTAACGTCGATGGATAAAGATGGCACAAAGTCAGGCTACGATTTAAAATTAACATCACTTATATCAGATGCTGTACAAGTTCCTATTATCGCATCAGGTGGAATAGGTGATCTAAAAGATTTTTATGATGGAGCAGTTATCGGTAAAGCAGATGGATTATTAGCTGCATCGGTTTTCCATTTCGGCACATATACAGTTCAACAGGTTAAAGATTATTTAAGAGAGTACGATGTACTAGTGCGTGATTTAGTATAGATATTTTTAAGTGTGTATAGATGCGATATAGATTATCGTGATATTTATAAATATATGTTGAACTTGATGTCAATTGTTATATTATTATATTTTAGTACATAGAGTAATATAGATTACCTAATGATTAAATATGTATATTGGTATAGTATAGATTATTTGATTATATATTTAGAGGGGCGATATAGAATGGATATGTTAGAGAAGTTAAATAAAATAGTTCTTGATAGAAAACTTAATTTTAGTGAAGGTTCATATACTTCAAAACTTTTATCAGCAGGCGATAACACAATTATCAAAAAGCTTGGTGAAGAGAATGCTGAATTAATAAGAGCTATATTGATTGAGTCTAAAGAGAGTGTTGTTTCTGAAGCTGCTGATTATATATATCACTTAACAGTTGCATTGCGTTATAGAGATATAAATCTTACAGATGTATTAGTTGAGCTTGAGCAACGATATGAATTAAAAAAATAGAATATAGCTTAGTTAAGATTAAGTAAGTCGTACAGATTGCGACTTTAGAATTAGTTACGGTTTAAGAATTAAGTATTAAATATATTGATAGTAAGTTTAATCGGTTTAAGGAGTTGTAATGTCTGATAATAGTAAATTATGGGGTGGTAGATTTAATCTTTCTACAGATAAATTAGTTGATGATTTTAATGCATCTATTTCATTTGATAAGAGGTTATACCCTTATGATATAAAAGGTTCTATAGCACATTCAAAGATGCTATCTAAGCAAGGCATTATAACATCATCTGAGTCAGATCAGATAATAATCGGACTAGAACAGATACTTAATGAGATTGAAACTGGTAAATTTATTTTTTCACAAGCAGATGAAGATATTCATATGGCGATAGAGAAGCGTCTAATAGAGATAATAGGCGATACAGGTGGCAAGCTTCATACAGCAAGAAGCAGAAACGATCAAGTTGCATTAGATATCCGTTTATATATTAGAGATCAGATAGAGAATATCAAATCATTAATTTTAGGTTTTCTAGAGGTATTAGTTAGAAGAGCAGAGAAAGATATTGATGTGATTTCACCAGGCTTCACTCATCTTCAAGCAGGACAACCTATACTATTTTCACATTACTTTCTTGCATATTTTCAGATGTTAAAAAGAGATTACACAAGGTTTACAGATCTTTCAATACGTCTAAATTACTCTCCATTAGGTTCAGGAGCATTAGCTGGAACATCGTTTAATATTGATCGTCATTTTGTAGCTAAAGAGCTAGATTTTTATGGAGTTACAGAGAACTCAATAGATTCAGTATCAGATAGAGATTTTGCCTTAGAGTTACTATCGACTATATCTATAACTATGATGCATCTATCAAGATTTTCAGAAGAGATTATTTTATTTTCAACATCAGAGTTTAATTATATAACTTTATCAGATGATTTTTGTACAGGTTCATCTATAATGCCACAGAAGAAAAACCCTGATGTTGCAGAGTTAATAAGAGGTAAAACTGCAAGAGTCTATGGTGACATGATTACTTTATTTACATTAATGAAAGCACTTCCTTTAGCATACAATAAAGATATGCAAGAGGATAAAGAACCGATTTTTGATTCAGTAGATACGATAACTATGTCGTTAAAGATTTTTGCATCAATGATAGATAAGATGGAGTTAAACGCTGATAAGTTGAAAGTTGCAGCTGCTAAAGGATATTCAACCGCAACAGATATAGCAGATTATCTTGTGAGAAAGGGTATGCCATTTCGTCAAGCACATTATGTTGTTGGTAAAGTTGTTTCTTATGCGGTTGAAGAGGGTATAGAGTTATCACAAATATCATTACCTATTTTTCAATCGTACAGCAATTTAATTGAGGTTGATATATATGATAGCATCACATTAGAAGCATCGGTATCATCAAGGCAATCATACGGTGGCACGGCAAAGAGTCAGGTATTAAAACAGATTGAACTTGCAAAGAGTTTTATTAATGAAAACAGTTAGTAGTATATTACTATTTGTTACGATAATTTTACTTGTCGGTTGTGGTAAGAAAGATAATCCAGTACCGAAGAGTATATTCAATATTCCCTCATCAGTAGATGTAAGCATCAAGCTTGATATAGATGGTGTTAAGCTCATTAACAATAGTGATAACTACACTCTTTTTGTAGAGAAGGAGAGGGTTGTTAGAAACATACTCTTTAGGTACGATTATGAACGAGTAACACTTATTGCACCAAATATGAGTTTTGTTGATATAAATGTTGTTGAAGGTAGAGAGTATATGTATCGGTTTTATACATATAATAGTATGGATCAAGCGTATTCAAAACCTACGATGAAGTCTGTTGTATATGAAGTTCCAGTACGAATTAGTAATGTTTCTGCTAAAATTATAGGTAGTACGTTATGTGCAGAGATAGAAGATATGCGTGGAATGGACAATGTAACTTTTTATATAAATGGTAAGTTTGTTTATGAGTATAATGAAGATGATGGAGAGTATTGTGTAGATATACCATCAACAGTTAGGATTGATTTCAAAGCTGTTCCACATAGAAAAGGTTACGATGGAGTTCCATATACTAAGAATTTCACGAGAGACCCCAAAGATGGGTTATTTCCTCCACAGAATATAAAAGTTGTTCAAACAGGTAGCAGATCTATTTTGTCGTGGGATAAGCTAGAGGGTTACGATGAATATAATGTTTATGTGGATAAAGATGGTAAACAAGAACTTATAATGACAACAGTTGCGACTATCTTCTCATACAATATACCAGCAGGTGATGATTGTGCTACATTAAAATTGTCATCGGTTAAAGATAAAGAGGAGTCTTCATTAATAACGGTAGAGATTTGTAGATAATTATAATTTTACTTGAAAAAAAATAGTAATAGAAATAAAATATAGGATAATGTTTATTATAAACTAGTTAGAGGGAAGTATGTATACTTTATTGTTATCAGTATCGTCAGGGATATTATTAGGTTTTCTTTCGTATAAATTTATTACACCAAGTTATGTATTATCTGTAATAATAGCTTTAGTCACAATCATTGCCACCAATATTATAGTTGGTAGAAGTATGATGAAAAAGATCACAGCGATATTTAACACTTGTGAGAAGGATATAAAATCAGGCAAAATTGATGTTGCAATTGAGAAGATGAAAAAGGCTTATAAGTATGCCAATTGGCAGTTGATGGTTAGATCACAGATTGATGCACAGATAGGAGTTCTTTTATATGCTACAAAGCGTTTTGATGAGTCTCTTCCTTACCTTTCAAAATCATCTAAGAGAAATAGTATGGCTATATCTATGCTTCTTGCGAGTTACTTTAAGGCAAAAGATTTTGATAAGATGAAGAAGTTAATTGATGTTGCGGTCAAGGTGAATAAGAAGGATAGTTTTATGCAGGCGTTATCTGCATATCTTTATTTAGAGGTAGGTGATAGGGATAGAGCTATATCTATTTTAAACAATGCACTCAAGAAAGTTCCAGCAGATGAGCGATTACATAATGCTCTTGATGCAACTCGTAACAATAAGAAGATAAAGATGCAAACATATGGTACCTTATGGTTACAGTTACATTTATCAAAAAGTCCAGATGGTGTAAAACAGTATCAGACTTTAATTGGTAGACAGAAGATTACAAGAAGATAGTTTTATATGATTTGCATAGTTGATATAATTAGAGAGTAGTTGGTAAATTTTGTAAATTTATGATATCTTTTATCTTTTAAATAATTAGTTGATCTAAAATTGCACATTAATGAACTTATGTTACTTTAGATTATCATAACAATAGGCGTAGTGAGATGGGGAAGTTGGTATGAAAACAGATGAGAAAATCATTGAAAGGGTTTTGGCTGGCGATGTATCTAGGTTTGAGATATTGATAGAAAAATATCAAACGCAAGTTTTTTATGTTACTATGAATATCAGCAGAAATAAGGATACGGCAGAAGATATTGTTCAAGATGCATTTATAAAAGCATTTGAAAAGCTATATACTCTTAACGATAGGGCACAATTTTTTCCTTGGTTAAAGAGAATTGCTATAAATTTAGCGTTGAATAATTACGATAAGAATAAAAGAATAGTTGATGTTGAGATTGAAGATTCAGAGGTAAGTTATTTTGATAGATTACCAGATGATTCTGATCCAGAATCAATTATGATTAATGATGAATTAAAGCGTTATGTACGTTTATATGTTGATGCTTTACCAGAACGTTTACGTAGAGTTATTATAATGCGTGAAGTTGAGGATTTAAGTTATGAAGAGATATCGGAGACTTTAAAAATTCCATTAGGAACGGTTAGGTCACGATTATTTAATGCGCGACAGGTTGTTAAAGATCGCCTTATAAAACAGGGTTTAACAGATAGTTTAGTTTCTCGCACTGCTAACTAGTATTTAATGTGTATTAAAGAGGTGTTGTATGAGTAGTAAAGTATTATCTTGCGTAGATTTTGTTAAATTTTTAAATGATTATGTTGATTTTAATGTATCGAAGAAGGAGTCTCTTCTAATAGATAAACATCTTAATGATTGTGAGAGTTGCAAGGTTAAGGTGGTTAATATTGTGCAAGTTAAAAAGATGATCAAGTCAACTTATGGAACAGGTTCTCATGTTATTGATGTACGCAGTAAAGTTATGTCTAAACTTAGAGATAGAGAGAATGTTTCTGTTAGATCAGATAGTAAGGTAGACTTATCATATAAGATTATGTCAAAAGTAACAGATTGTAAGAAACAAGTTAATATGTTTAGGTTTTCTTTACCTGCTATGGAGAATTATAAATTTTTATCAATTGCAGTAGCAATGATTTTTGTTATAACAGCAACAATTGTGTATTCTCAATCAGAAAGTAAGAAATTAATGGCTGCTAGAAGTAAAATAGAATCATATGCTGTAGAACATTCATCTACTGCACCAACAGACTATAGAGCAACAATGGACAGTATGGGTAATAGTATCACGCCTGTTAATTTCAATGAATAATGCGTTTTAATAAATTTAGCATAGCGTTACTACTATTTTTATCAATTTACGGGTTAGCTAACGCAGATGAAATATGTTTTTATAAGTATTATGAAGGTAATGGAAAATATAAAACTTTCTTTTTTGATAGAGAAGATATTGCATCAGAACAATTTCATATAGGTACAGTTGCCTCTAAACTATTTAACCGAAACTTTTTTATAGAACATCTCAAAAAAAAGTATTACAATATTAATGAAGTCAATAATATTGTATTTATGGGTCAAACAATTCAGCAATATATTTTGTCTCCGAAGAATAAAGATAGGTTTAAGCATGTTCTTTGGTTGCGTGATAGACATCTTGTGAAAACAGAGGTTTATGATGTTGATGATAATCTTGTTATCGCATACGGTAAAATAGATCTCTCATATGGTACAGAAAATCATATGGATATGATAATATCTAGTCCAAAAGTATCTAGTAGATCAAGAGGTAATTTACATAATTTTTATAAAGGGTTTGATCATGTTAGAACGAAGCAATTACCAGAGAATAGATACCATCTGTTTTTTAGTGATGGTTTAAATGGTGTTTCTATATTTATTGACGAAACTCCTTCTAAGTCAGCTATGAATACAAAAACTGTTTACGGTAATATGTTTCTTTCTAAGATTATAAATGGGGTAGAGTACTCTGCTATGGGTACATTGCCTTACTCTGCATTATTGGAGTTTATTGATAAAGTTGGTAATTCTGATGCTGAAACATATAAAGAGTTGATAAATTGTGAGAACTCAATAGATAAAGTTACACCTAACAACAAGTAATTTATGTAGGATGGTATTTAAGGAATGTATAAGTTTTTTTATATTAAATTTTTAGTATTGCTATTATTATCTGTATTCACATTGAATTTATATTCAAATCCATTACCGCCTCAATCATTTGCTCCTGTAGTTGAAAAGACAGCTGATGGAGTTGTAAATATTTCAACAACTAAAACTGTAACAGGCAATCAATACGGTAATGATATGTTTCAGTTTTTCTTTGGAGATCAATATAATAGAGCTCCAAATAGAGGATCAAATCCAAGAGAGTTTAAAACATCTGCATTAGGTTCAGGCTTTCTTATTGATAGAATGGGGTATATAGTTACTAACAACCATGTTATTGAAGGTGCTGATGAAATTATTGTAAAAACAACAACACAGAAAGAGTTTAAGGCTGTAGTTATCGGTGCTGATCCGTTAACTGATCTAGCACTTTTAAAAATAGAATTAAATGGCGAAAGAATAGAACCGTTAGTTTTAGGTGATATAAATAAGTCTAGGATCGGTGATTGGGTTATTGCGATCGGTAATCCATTAGGATTAGGTGGTACAGTTACAGCAGGAATTATATCTGCTAAAGGTAGAGTTATAGGGGACGGTCCATATGACAATTTTATCCAAACAGATGCATCTATTAATCCGGGTAATTCAGGTGGTCCATTGCTTAATATGGCTGGAGAGGTAATAGGTGTAAACACAGCTATTATTCAGTCTGCTCAAGGTTTAGGTTTTGCTGTACCTGTTGATATGTTAATTAAGATTTTACCTAAATTACGTAAAGGTAAAGTGAGTCGTGGTTGGCTTGGAGTAACATTACAAGAGCTTGATGAAAATTTAGCTAAATCATTAGGTAAAGATGATAGTAATGGAGTTTTAGTAGCAGATGTTATGCCTGATCATCCAGCAGATAGATATGGTATAAAAGCTGGCGATATAATAGTTGCGATAGATGGTAAGGCAGTTAGTAATGCTAGAGAGTTGACTAAGTTAATAGGAGATACATCTCCTGATGATACAGTTAGGGTTAAAATTTTCCGTAACGGTAAGCAGGGCGATATAAATATAAAATTAGGCGAGCGTCCAACCAATAATCAGACTATTGCAACTAATAAAGCACCAACTTCTAATTTAGAAGTACGAGATATGACCTCTCAAGAGCGAACAAGATTAGGTATTAATGAAGGAGTTATATTAACTTCAGTAAGAGAGGGTTCATCAGCATTTAAGTCTGGGTTAAGAAGTGGAGATATTATTGTTTGGTTTAACAAGCGTAGCGTTAATACGAAATCAGATTTTGACAATTTTTATAAAAATATAAAAACTGGTAATGTTATAGGCTTGAAGATCATTTCACAAAATGGTGGTGTTAGGTTTATAGCTTTTAATAAGGAATAGACATTTATGATAAAAAAAGATGTAAAAATACAGTTAAGGTTTTTTGATTTAGATGCCTACTGCCATGTTAATAATTCTGTATACCTTAATTATTTTGAATTAGCACGTACAGATGCTTATCGAGAAATTTATGATAAAGCAGTTGAAGATAAAGTTTATATTGTTATAACAGAAACTTATGTTAAATATAAGATCCCTGTACTATTTACTGATACAGTTTATATTAGAGTATGGATATCAGATATTCAAGGTGTAAAATTTACTGTTCAGTATGAGGTTCATAATGGAGATGGCAAGATTTTTGCGGTAGCTAATACTATTCATGCGATGGTAGATCCAGTAACAAATCGCCCTCTTAGGTTGCCTAAAGATGTACAAAAGTTTCTATATGTGCCAGAGGAGTTAACGTAGACTGTTGCGAATGTTATTAAATTAATAATTATTTTTATGGTTTTAAGATATGTATAAAGGTATTAATGTTATAGAAATACAATGTTGCTATTTTTAAGATAGATGTATTTGTTTTTAATATTTAGCCGTATGTATAAAGAGGGGTTATAATGAGTTTTAGCAAGTTAATATGGGGTTCAATTTCTGAAATTTATGATAAGACTTTAAATCATAAATTTATCAAAGAGCTATCAAATGGAGATTTAGCAGTAGAGAAGTTTGGTTATTATATTTCACAAGATTTATTATATCTTGATTTTTATTCAAAAGTTTTAGCGATAGCATCAACTAAGGCATCAACACTTGAAGATCAGCGTATATTTATTGATCAATCAAAATATGCAGCATTTGGCGAAACAGGTATGCACAGACATTATATTGATACTTACAATCTAGATATCCCTAAAAGGATGGGACCATCAGCGTTTTCATATTCGCACTACCTTCTTTCAATAGCGTTAGCAGAGCCGTTATCGGTTACTGTTGCAGCACTTTATCCATGTGCAATAATTTATGCAGAGATAGGCTTAGAGCTTGGTAGAACGTATAATAAAGAGGGTAATATTTATAGTAAATGGATAGAGGAATATTCAAATCCAGCATTTATGGAATCAGCTATGAATGTACGTGATATTTTAGATAGATTAGCAGTTGATGCATCGCAAGCAGAGCAAGATAAGATGAAAGAGGCATTTATAGTTAGTTCTAAGCTAGAGTATCTTTTTTGGGATGATGCGTATAACCTAAGGTCGTGGGGTATATAGTATTTAGAGATTTTTAGATAGAATCATAATTTTGATAGTTATACAGTAATTCATTTAACAATTGATCGAGCGTATCACTTAAGATCACACCTGTGACTATTTTTTTAATATTATTAATATGTGTACAACTATTATTTGTACTATCTTATATATATGATCTAAACTTTTTACATGGAAATTTTTTATAGACATTATTATAAGAGTTAATTGTAATAATGAATAGTTTAGGAGTAAGTTAGATCGTAAATATTTGCTTACTTATATGCTTTTTTATAATATTTATATATTAATGAAAGAAGTATTACTAGAATGACAATTCCGAGAACTATTAGAGTCATAATAATCAAGCCGTCACTGTTAGAATAATAAAAATTATTAAATCCCTTTGAGTTCTCTTTAAATGTTAGGGGGTCAATATACTGTCTCTCAAATACTGGATAATATACTTGTGCAAATATATCTTTTACAGGAAAAAATATTTTTGTTAATATCTCTTTAATCATAACTTCCTCTACGTTGTATCACTTACTTTAATAGGATATCATTTTTATAAAGATAGTTCAATTGTAATATTACGCTGTACTAGGCGAATAATTTAGGGTTGAAAAATAGTGTATAATACTATATATTTATAGAACAGGGATTAAATCATGTAATATTAAAATTAGGTATTATTATTATGTTTGAAATATTTCGTTTATTTTTTGCTGTAGCGGTTTTATTTTTATCTGTTTTAGCAGTCAATTTAGGCTTTGAAACGATGGATCAAACTCAACTTGCTAGAGCTAACGTACTTTTTGATAGATTAGGTGATAAGAATAGTTTCGCTGTGGTGGTGAATGGTGGTTATTTTTCACTAGAACAAGTTTCATCAGATATGAGATATCAGATGTATTATGCAAGAAAAAGGTTTAATACAGTTGAAGAGTTTGTAGAATATTTTGCATCAAAACCTTCAATTGATGGTAAAGCGCCTCAACTTGTGAAGAGAACTACATCTGAGCTATCAGATTTTTCAACGATGTTGGTATCAATGCTGGATAATATTGATAGGACAACTGTACCAGATTATTCAGCATACTCAAAAAAGTATTTTTAATTTTTTTTACATGTTTTAATAGATTCTTAATAGTTATCTATTATTTATTTTGTATAGGTTTCGTTGTATATTGTGCGATATCTTCTGGATTAACATGTACATGATGAGTTTGATAAAAGTCTTTATGTTTTTTATTTTCTTTGTAAGCTTTATATACAAGATAACAAAAAATACCTATCCCTATAAAGAAAATTGTCAGTGTAATGTATTTAAATGTTAGATAAAATATACTAGTATGTGTATTATGACTGTTAAAGAAACTAAATCCAAAATTATTATTACTAATTTCTGCAAACGGATATGAAAAAAATATATTTATCAATACTGTGTGAATTTTTAATATAACTACTGCAAACATGTTGTTTCTCCTAACACTAAAATAATGAGTTGAATTTAGATAATTATAAGTTATTTAGTGTAAAATACTATTAGTTTCCACAAGTTATTTATTTTTACTTTTATTATAAGTCAGTTATAAATGAGTTCTATTATCTAGATTTATTTTGTTACTGTGATGAATATTATTTTTAAAATAATTTATCTCTTGACAATCGGCTAATAAATAGATACACTCATCGTTCTTGATTGAACTTAAACGGGGCGTAGCGCAGCTTGGTAGCGTATCTGTCTTGGGAACAGAGGGTCGCTGGTTCGAATCCAGTCGCCCCGATTTAACAATCATTTAAAACATACTACTCTTTATAAGTTTAGTATTTTTTTTATTGCCATTTTTAAGATATAAGCTAGAATATATCAAAGTTGCCGTAATAGTAAATGGTTTTCCATCTATTTTTTCCAATACAAGCAACGCTTTACAAATACGTTATAGTTATAGACTTGCTTTTATTAATTATTGGAGTTTACAATGTCTAGAGATAGTTGGTTTAGAAACACGACATGGAGTAGTGACATCGCAGAGGTTTTTGAAGCGAAACTTAAACGTGCACGAGGTGATGATGGAAAAGCTCAATATCTAAGAGTTCAGGCTAGTTACTTATTGAACAGTAGCGATCAGAATATATCAGCTATCGGTGAAAAACTCATGCACCGTGTAATTGAAGAGTATTACGACGAAGTAATTAGTGTAGTGCAAGCGATGCAGGAACTTGCAGATTTCTATATGGATAATAAGAGTTATTTGAAAGCAGCATTGTATTATTTGAAAGGGGGTAATCATCCATTAAATAAGCGTAGACAGTACGGCAACTCTGATACGCCACTTAGATATATAGATGCTGTAATAAAAGGTAATCTAGAAGAAGAGTACACAAAAGCGATGAAGATTTTTAATAAATTTCCTAAGAAAAGTTTTACGTTTGTCAACGATGAGTATCTATACGCAAAAGTTGGAGCTATGTTGAATGATAGAATAGGGAACAGGAAAGATGCTATCAAATTTGCAAAGATCGCTCTAGTAAAAGCAGAAATTACAGAACCAGAATTTCCAAAATATCCTAATCTAGGCAGTATAGAATCTACTAAAGAAGAGATTGATGAGCTGATAAGAATTAGTATGCTACCAAATAAATAGTTGTTATTTGTGAACAAAAATAGATAGAGTTTGTCTATAATAATAAATTTAGGTATTATAATATGATACAAATTATAATTAAAAATTTATTTATGTATTACTGATTTTTTATACTATGATATTGTAATAAATATAAAATAATTGCTAATAAAAAGAAGTAAGGTTATAATACATTTTATGGATCATTGAGTGGTTCATAAAATGATTTTAGATATTAAATATCAAAGGAGAAATTTCATGAAAAAAGTATTATTAATGGTAACTGTTTTAGTTACATCTTCATTATTTTCGTTGGCTATTGCAAAAAATATACCTGAGTCAAAGTATTTTGCTAAATGTCCTCCAAAATCTGCAACATTAACACTTGCTGATGCGACTAAAATGGTAGAAGGTATGTTGGCTAAATCTCATCCAGGATACACTATCTCTGACGTTGAAGTGATTGAAGAGTATAAAGGTGGTGGTTTTGAGATTGAAGCAGAATCTGCTACAAGCAGAATTAGTTTAGATTTTTATATCTCTCTTTGTGGTGAAGTTAAAGGTCCATTTCAAGATCGTTAATGATTAGATATTTTTAATTGATTAAGTAACACAACTATCTTTATTTTATTAATAAGAAGAAAATAGTTTCATAGTGTTTTAGTAGTATAGAAGACGGTAGATTATATCTATCGTTTTTTTAATCAATAATATCAAGTATTAAATAGTTGTATTTAGTAATAACTTAATATTTAGACTTTTTATAATAAAAGTAAACCTTGTAGCTAACTACCTCATATAATAATTCAGAAAGATGTTAAGGTTAAAGTAAAAGATTATATGAAAAGTTTTTAAAAGTTGAAAGCAGTGTAGACGGTGGATATTTATTATTTATCGTTTTTTTTATTATTAATAGGAAGTGTAAAATAGTTATATATAATTAGTATTTAATATTAAATATTTTAATAGTTAATTATAAATTATAAATTTTAATTATTTTTTTGTAACCAAAGTTTTATTGTAGAGACTAAGGTTATATGAAGAGTATGTGTGCAACAGTTTATACTTTTTATAGATCACTAATTAAGTGAGTATAGAAAGTATAGATTGTTAGATTATAGGTTTAATCTATGCAGTACAGCTAAAATAAAAAATTATATTTTAATGGAGTGTTTTTATGAAAAAGTTTTTAGTTATCGGTTTTGCAGTAGCAGCGTTATCATCTGTAGCGGTTTCAAGTTCTGTTTATGCTCAGGATAACGGTGGATACGGTTACGGTGGACATATGAGTAATGGTGGACATGGTGGTAACGGTGGACATGGTGGTTGTTACGGTGGTGGACATAATGGTGGAGATACAAACACTCCTGTAGTTACTGCACAAGAAGCTGAAGTTAAAGTAAAAGATTTTATTAAAAGTTTCAAAGGTTATAAAGTTGAAAGCATGGAAACTTATGAAACTAGAAATGGACGTACTGCGTTTATAGCTAATGTTGAAGATAGCTCTGGTAATAAGCTTATCGTTAGAGTATCTCCTTATGGACATGTTCGTGGTCCTATTATGAATATGAATGCTCAATAGATTTTTATATTACAATTTTATTTTATAAATTGTTAAGTTTAGACGACAGGTATTTATTATTTGTCGTCTTTTTTGTATATATAATAATTAATTTAATCGAGATGATTAATGATAGGTCTATTTTTTTTATAGCAGAACTGCTTGAGTATTTTAAGTATATCTGCTATATTTCTTAGAGATATTTATATGGAGTGTGTATAATGAAGAAGTTACTATTATTAGTTGTATGTTTCTCTTTTTCAATTTTATTTGTGGCATGTTCACAGAATTCTAAGCGTACTCCTTCAGAGGGTGCGGTTCCGCAAGTAAATGCGATGAAAGAAGCAGGTGGTAGCGAAACATCTACAATGGGTATAAAAACCCCATCTACAGAAAATGCTGATGTCTTATTACCTGAGATTGCAGAAAAATATAAAGGTATAGTTATTAATGTTATCTCTGTAAAAGATGGTAAGGTAATAGATGAAGTAGTATTACCGTTTAAGCAGAAGACAGCTATTAAAGGAACACCATATTCAATTACTGTTGATTCTTTTTTTACTACATTTAAGATGGATGAGAAAGGTGTTATAAATAGTTCTATAGAGGAATCAAATCCTGCTACAAAGGTTAAGCTATATAAAGGTGATGAGCTTGTATTTGATGGTTGGTTATTTCAAAACTTTCCTGATGTACATCAATTTAGCGATCCAGAATACTCTTTCGTTATGTTGAAAGGTGATAAGAAGTAGTATTTATATTGGAAACATAAATTACGATAAAATAATTTAGAGTAATATTTATCTATGGTAGATATATTCTAGTTGATAGCTGTTTTGTATATGTACAATGATATTGTATAGATAGAGGACAGCTATTTTTTTATTGTAGTATCGTTTTAAGTGCTAACTATAATTAATAGTAGAAAAGCATAAAAGGGCTTACTAAGTAACAGCTTTAGTAGGAGGATAGTTTTTAGGCATTTTTTCTTTTAGCCAGTTGTTACAAATATCATAGTTTGGCGATAGTTTGTATAGTTTATTGTAAAAATTTTTTGAGTGATTCATATAATCAAGATGAGTTAGTTCATGAATAATTATTGAATCTATTACATCTTTAGGTGCTAAGATAACTCTTTCACTTACTGTAACAATGCCTTTAGATGAGCAACTACCGTAGATTGATTTAGTCCTTCTAACCTTAATTCCATTTACAATATAACCTAATTTACTTGCTAACTCTTTTATTTTTGCTGGTATATAGAAGATCGCTTCACGCTTATAAAATTTGAGTAACAGATCAGAGTTAGTAGTAAGGTTTTTAGATGCGTATATCTCTTTTTTATGATGATTGATAATTATTTCCTTACCTATATTATGTGCTAATATGAAATCATAAAATTCTCCAAATAGAAGTATTTTATTATCATATACTTTTATTTCAGTCTCATTTTTACTCTCAATTTTATCTAATGTTTTTTTAATCCAGTCTGTTTTTGATTGCACGAAGTTTCTGATTAGATCAATATTTACATTAGATGGAGCAGTAATAGTAATATTTTTTAATCTATCAACTCTAAGCGATATATTTTTATATTTTCCATACTTGATATTATATTCAAAAGTCATATTATTATAATAAGATATTTATATCATTTTGAAAACATATTATTCTAAAAGTCCTTTATTAAAGTTGATCAATTTGTTATATTATAGATCTATGAGAGAAATAAAAAGTTAATATATTATAGCTACTGTATAAGTGTATACACTTTAAGTAGATTAATATTAGAGAGTTAAAATTGAGTTATATAGATATAGTAAATATTCCGACAACAAAAAAAGAGATAGTAGCACTTGGTTGGAGTGAGTTAGATATTATCATAGTTACAGGGGAAGCGTTAATTGATGCACCAACATCAGGTGTTGCACTTTTATCAAGATTGTTACTATCACATGGTTATAAGGTTGCAGTGATTGATCAACCTAATATTAATGATGATACATCGGTAAAGATTTTCGGTAAACCTAAACTATTTTGGGGTATAACATCTGGTATGGTTGATTCTATGGTTTCAAACTATACAGCAACTGGTAAACCTAGAAGAAGTTGTGATTTTACCCCAGGTGGAGTAAATAATCGTCGTCCAGATAGAGCAGTAATAGTGTACACTAATCTAATCCGTAGGGCGTTTAAAGGTGAAGAGAAACAGTTAATTGTATTAGGTGGAATAGAGGCATCATTACGTAGAGTAACACACTATGATTCAACAACAGATAAGTTAAGACGTCCGATACTTTTTGACTCTAAAGCGGATATAATACTTTTCGGTATGGCAGAGAGATCTATTTTAGAGTTAGCAGTAGCTATTAAAAACGGTAATGATTATAAAAAAATTAGAGGTTTAGCATATCTTGAACCTGTGAAAAATATTGAGTTAATAGATACCGATATAGTGATGCCATCATTTGAAGAGTGTATAGATAGTAAAGAAAACTTTTTACAGATGTTTAAACTTTTCTATGATAACTCATCAGATGTATACAGTACACGGTTATTTCAACAAGTAGGAGATAGATATATAGTTCTAAACCCTCCATCAATTATTACAACAGAGATATTAGATGAAGCGTCAGAACTTTTATATAGTCATAGATCACACCCTAAATATATGAGTACGATTAAGGCTGAAGAGACGGCAAAATTTTCTGTAAACACACATCGAGGTTGTTACGGAGATTGTTCATTTTGTGCAATAACTATTCATCAAGGAAGAAGGGTTGTATCAAGATCTGAAGCATCAATATTAAAAGAGATAAAATATTATACTGCACTTCCAAACTTTAAAGGAGTGGTATCGGATTTAGGAGGGGCTACTGCTAATCAGTATATGACATCTTGTAAGAAGATGGAGAAGCTTGGAGCATGTAAAGATAAAAAATGTTTATATCCGTCTGCGTGTAAATCTATGGATATTTCACATAAACCATTAATTAACCTATTAAGTAAAGCTAGAAAGATATCAGGCGTTAAGAAGATTTATGCAGCAAGTGGTATAAGATACGATACAGTTATCGCAGATACAGAACATGGTAAAGAGTATATTAAACAGATAGTACGAGATCATGTATCAGGACAGATAAAACTTGCTCCAGAGTCATTTGATGATAATGTATTATCTATAATGAAGAAGCCAGCGAATAAAGATTTTGAATTTTTCTTAAAACTTTACAATGAGTTAAATATACAACTAGATAAGCAACAGTTTGTATCGTGTTACTTTTTAGTTGCTCACCCTGGTGAGGATATGTCTACGGTTAATCACACTGAAAAGATGATTAAGAAGTATCTGAAATTTAAACCAGAGCAGGTACAGATATTTACACCATCTCCATCAACAGTATCAACGGCTATATATTACACAGGTATAGATATGTATAATAATAACCAAGTTAAGGTTGTGAGGGATTTAGGTAGTAAGAATAAAATGAAAGATATGTTGGTAAATAAGAGATAGTTTTATGTTTGAACGACTGCTGTACTAAGCACTAAATTGACTTAATTTTGGATAGATTAGGATTGAACTTACTTAACTTCTGTAACAGATATTTCAAACATACCATAAAACATGTATCTATATTTTGGAATAGTTACAATAAAATATTTAAAACTTACTATAGTAAAATACATACTCTTCTTTCATCATCTAACAATCAGTAGAAAAGTATGCTTACTATAGCTATATTATTTAACTTTACTAGTTATGCTTTTAATCGTAATAGGAGTTGCTGGTACATTTTGATGATGATACACAGTTGTTATTGGAGAGTTACCTATTTTATCAACAATATCAAGCCCTTTTGTAACTTTAGCAAAAACAGTGTAGCCGTATCTTTCAATAGTCTCTTCGGCAAAATCTAAATGAGGGTTATCGGTAAGGTTGATAAAAAACTGTGATGTAGCAGAGTGAGGATCAGAAGTTCTAGCCATTGCAATTGTGCCACGTAAATTTTTTAATCCATTGTTAGATTCAATTTTGATTGGAAGTAACGTATCTTCTTTGAATGATAAAGTTTTATCATATCCGCCACCTTGTATCATAAATCCACGAATAATACGATGAAAGACAGTGTTGTTATAATAATCTGCTGCTATATATCTCAAGAAATTAGAAACAGTTATAGGTGCTTTGTCAGGGAATAATCTTATATCTATGTTTCCAAGAGTTGTAGAGATTATGAAGTCAATATTACTTTCTTTATCTTTTTTCGTTTTTTTAACTTTTGTATCGGTTTCAACACTTTTGCCAGCGACCTTTTTTTCTTTAGTCGTTTGAGTAGTCACTGTTTTAGGTGTTGCCACATTTGTAATTGTTGATTGTTGTTTTGTAGCCTTTACAGCTGGTTTAGTTTCGGTTTTAGTTTCTTTTGTAGGTTTACTACTTTTAATAGTAGCCTTTTTATCTACTATTTTTTTACTATCTACTTTCGTAGATGATTTTTTTTCTTTATTTTCTACAACTTTTGTAGATTTAGTATCTTTTTTAACTTTATCAACAACAGCTTTAGATGCTACAGTTTTATTTTTACTATCTTTAGCCATACTTTTACTACCTTTTGCGATGATTTTGCTATCTTTAGCAGTTATTTTACTACTTTTTACTACTGTTTTGCTATTTTTATCAGTAGTTTGAAGTTTTTTATCTTTAATAGGTTTATCTATTTTTGAACTTTTACTTTCTTTAGCTACTGTTTTACTATTTTTGAGCGTAACAGTCTTATCTTTTTTCAACTTCTCTTCGCTCACTTGAGTAGGCTTTACAGTTGATGTTTTTTTCCCAGCGGGTTTCTTTTCAGCTGGTTTTTTTGTTATAGGAGACATTATTGCACCATAAAATGATTTATTTTTTCTTTATTATATTTACCGATTTAATTACAACAGGAGCGTCAGGTATATCATTAAATCCACGTCTTGATCCAGTTTCAAGTAACGCTATTTTATCAACTACATCCATACCTTTTACAACTTTACCAAAAACTGTATATCCATATCCTGCAGTAGTTTTTGCTTTAAAATCTAGGAAAAGATTATCTTGATGATTAATAAAAAATTGTGATGTGGCAGAGTTAGGATCAGAAGTTCTAGCCATTGCAATCGTACCTCTTAGGTTACTTACACCATTATCTGATTCTATTACAACAGGTGGATATGTTTTTTTCTGTTCAAGATTTTTATTAAATCCTCCACCTTGTACCATGAAGCTATTGATAACTCTATGAAAAATAAGATCGTTATAATATCCTTCTTCTACATATTTAAGAAAGTTTGCAACAGTTTTAGGTGCTTTATTAGGATAAAGCTCAAGAACTATATTACCAAGAGTTGTTTCCATCATAACCGATACAGTATCCTTAGTTTTTGCAGTAAGGATTGTATATGGAATAATTAATAATGCTATAATTAATAGGGATTTTTTTTTCATTTGTTCACCAATATAAATTTTAACGTCGATTATATATGATATATTCTTTTATGTCAATTATAACAACCTTTATGATAGTTGTTTTATGCTGTATTTATATGGTATTTATACGGTATTTTTTTTATTAATATTTATATACTACTTTACTACAATGTATAATTATTATATTAAAGGTGTTGCAATGTTTTAAAATTTATGCTAGCTTACTGAGGTTTTTATATGCGCCCGTAGCTCAATTGGATAGAGTATTTGACTACGGATCAAAGGGTTGTAGGTTCGATTCCTGTCGGGCGCATTTTATCTTTATAATCTATTTTTAGTAAGTTATATTACATATTTTCAAGAACTGCATCATTTTAACTTATGATTTGTTTTCAATCACAATTTTATTCTAAATTAAAAATCAACTTTAAATTATAGATTAAACAATGATATCGTACCTTGTTATACTTTAAAGAATATGCTAATCCTTTATCTATAAATCTTAAATTTGTTTATATTAATAACTTTTATAGCGGTTTTATAGGTATAATCTAACTACTTTTATTTCTTCTACATAATTATTTAAATTTTAAACCCCTATATTGTTAATACTTTTACCTATTGACCGTATTCTCTAATCTGTTATAATATACTTTATAACTTAATATTTTATTTACTATATTTAATTATGGTTTTTATAAAATATTGATAATTGTTATAATTGTAAAACAGGTGGGTTTGTTAGTTATTATGATTAAATTGCTGATGTCACTTTTATTTTGTTTACCGATATTTTCAGGGTTAGTATTAGCAGAAGCGATTGACAATAGTACTTCTAAATTGCAAGTTAATAATAATACTGTAAGTATAGATAAGTTTAATGGTAAAGAAGCTTTTGATAAGGCAGAGAAGCGATGTGCATCTAAGGATGAGGAGTCGTGTTATTTCCTTGCCGAGTTCTATATTAAAGGTTTAGTAGTTAAGAAAGATTATAAGAAAGCGATTGATATTTATACTAAGTTACTTGCTGATGAGAGTTTATTCGGTTATTTAGGGTTTGGAATGATGCATGAGAACGGTTTTGGAGTAGAGAAAGATCATTATATTGCTATAGAGAATTACGATCATGCGTGCAGTCTTGATAGTTCGCTTGGATGTATGAAGCTTGCTGATTTATATGAACGTGGAACAGTTATAAGATTTGATCCTGAACGTACACTGAGCTTATATATGAGAGCGTGCAGTTTAAAAAACATGGAAGCTTGTTCAATGATCGGTGCTATCTATGAATTAGGTATCGGTATGGGTCAAGACATTAAGAAGGCTATTTATTACTATAACATAGCGTGTCAAGGCGATCATCTTGAAGCGTGCAATAGTTATATAAAGCTTATCGAGAGTGACTAATTATTAAATTAGTTTAAACTATAAACTGATTATTAGAGTTGGTATATTATAAATGATATTAAAATTAATGTTGTTATCTTTAACTTTCATTATATCTATTTCGTGTGCATCTACATCAGATAGATTAGAAGTAGCATTTAAGTCATATGATGAAGGCGATTATAATCTTTCAATTAAGCGGTTTGAAAAGCTATGTTCATCTAAAGAGCCTATCGCTTGTTTTGAGTTGGGTAAGATATATTCAGCTGGTAAAGAGGTATTAGAAGATAAGCAGAGAGCTTTATCCTTTTATTTAGAGGCATGTGATTTAAATTATCAGATAGCGTGTGAGCAAGGGGCGTTTCTTAATGTTTCAAATAGTATTAATAGTGAGAGAGATTACTTAAATGCCTTAGAACTTTTTGAGAAAGCTTGTAGTTTAAATTTATATTCATCTTGTTTTAGTGCAGGCATTATGTATTTTAATGGAGAGGGAGTAGAGGTTAACTATGTTAAGGCTGCGGATTTCTTTCAACTAAGTTGTTCAGGTGCTAACTCTAATTCGTGTTCAGCGTTAGGATATTTATATAGTTTAGGTAAGGGAGTGAAACAGGATTATTTTTCATCAGCAGGTTTTTATGATAAAGCTTGTAGTTTAGGTAATAAAGATGCTTGTTTCAACCTTGTACAACTGTATATTGAGGGTTATATCGTAATAGATAGTGAGATTGTTGTAGATTTATATTCTAAGATGTGTGATTGGGGATTATTTTCTGCGTGTAATAATTTAGGTATAATTTATACTGATGGCGAGCTTGTGCAAAAGGATATTCAGTTAGCGCTTAATTTATATACTACTGCATGTGATGGTGGAGAAGTGAATGCTTGTTTGAATATTGCTCAAATATATGAGAATGGTATAGATATAGATATCAATATAACATCAAGTACAAAATATTATAAGAAAGGTTGCGATATGGATAATGCGATATCTTGCTCAAGATTAGCAAATATTTATCTTACAGATAAAATGTTTGGTGTAAGTAATGATAAGGCGTATAAGCTTTATGAAACTTCATGTTCATTAGGTAATAAAGATGCTTGCATAATATATCAAAACAGATAATAGTAGGTATTGTTTTTATTAATATTATTAGAGTTATTAGTTAGTTAGATTATATAAAATATATTTAGAGAGTGCTGAAAGAAATATTATGACAGATAATTTTTACAAAGAATTTAAAAATCGTATCGACAAAACAAAAGAGATATTAAAGAGACCTATGACGGTTGCAGAGAAAGTATTATACTCTCACCTTTATGCTACAGATGAAATAAGGGATTTTAAAAGAGGGGATGATTATGTAAATTTTCGTCCAGATAGAGTAGCTATGCAAGATGCAACAGCACAGATGGCACTTTTACAGTTTATGAATTCAGGTAGAACAAAGAGTATGGCGTTAGCATCTGTACATTGCGATCATTTAATAAGAGCGTATAACGGTGCTAAAGATGATTTAGATTGTGCAGAGAGAGAGAATGAAGAGGTGTACTCATTTCTTAAAACAGTTTCATCGAAATATGGTGTTGATTGTTGGAAACCTGGAGCTGGTATAATACATCAAGTAATATTAGAGAACTATTCATTTCCGGGTGGAATGATAATAGGAGCTGATTCACATACTCCAAATGCAGGTGGTATAGGAATGGTTGCAATAGGTGTTGGTGGTGCTGATATTGTTGATGTTATGGCAGGAATGGAGTGGGAACTAAAAATGCCTAAACTTTTAGGTATTAAACTTACAGGAAAATTAAACGGCTGGTCAACAGCCAAAGATATTATATTAAAAGTTGTAGGCATGCTAACTGTTAAAGGTGGCACTAACTATATCATTGAATATTTTGGTGATGGTATAAAATCGTTATCAGCAACAGGTAGAGCGACTATTACTAATATGGGAGCAGAGGTTGGCGCAACTACATCTATCTTTTCATTTGATGAGATAGCAGCAGAATATATATCAGCAACAGGAAGAGATGATCTTGCTAAAGTTGCGTTACAGTATAAAGATTATTTAAGGATTGATGATGAAGTAGTTGCAAATCCAGATAAATATTTCGATAAAGTTATAGAGATAAATCTTGATGATGTTGAACCTTATATAAATGGGCCATTCACTCCTGATATTGCAACACCTATATCTAAGTTAAAAGATAAAGTTCGTGAGATGAATTATCCAGAGTCAGTAGAGGTTGGATTAGTTGGATCTTGCACTAATTCATCATATGAGGATCTAAATAGATCGGCATCTGTTGCTATTCAAGTTGATGAGAAGAATTTAGATATGAAGGGCGATTTAATTATTAATCCGGGATCTGATTTAATTTTATCTACAATAAAGAGAGACGGTATTCTTGATAAGTTTAAAGGTACAAATGCAACTGTTATGGCGAATGCTTGCGGACCTTGTATCGGACAGTGGGATAGAAAGACTGATGATAAAACAAGAAGAAATTCTATTGTTACATCGTTTAATCGTAATTTTGCAAAAAGAGCTGATGGCAATCCTAACACACATGCGTTTATCACATCTCCAGAGATAACAACGGCACTAACAATAGCAGGGTCCTTACTATTTAATCCGTTGACAGATACGTTAATAAATAAAGATGGTAAACAAGTTAAGCTTGATCCTCCAACAGGAGAGATACTGCCTAAGAATAACTTTATGTCTATTGATAGAGGATGTATTCTACCAACAGGCGAGGGTTCATCTAGTAAAGTTGTAATATCTCCAACATCTGATAGATTACAGATATTAAAACCATTTCCATCTCTTAAAGCTGATGATTTTAATGAGATGTTTCTATTAATTAAAGTTAAAGGTAAGTGTACTACAGATCACATATCTATGGCTGGAGAGTGGTTAAAATATAGGGGACATTTAGAGAATATATCTAATAATCTTTTAATGGGAGCAACGAATTTCTTTAACGATAAAACAGATTTTGTTTTAAATCAGTTGACAGGAGATTATGATAAAGTTTCATCAGTTGCAAAAGATTATAAATCAAAAGGTATTTCATCTATAGTTGTGGCAGAAGATAATTACGGCGAAGGATCAAGTAGAGAGCATGCTGCTATGGAGCCTAGATTTCTTAACGTTAAATTAATTATTGCAAAAAGTTTTGCAAGAATTCATGAGACGAATTTAAAAAAACAAGGTGTTCTTGCTGTAACGTTTAATGATGCGAGCGATTACGACAAAATATGTGAAAATGATAAAATATCAGTTATAAAAGTTAATGAGTTGACTCCAAATAAGTTGTTAAAAGCGACTATTTGTCACGTTGATGGTAGCGAGGATATCATTGAGCTTAAACATACATATAATGAACAGCAAGTTAAATGGTTTAAATCAGGATCGGCTTTAAATTCATTAAATTAAAGTTGTTGAGCTACATTTGTGGCTAGGTTTTGTTGTGTTAGTTATATTCTAGTGCGTTGGTTAAGTTCGGTTATATTAACTGGGTTTGAGTTTGTTTAGTTAAGTAGTAAAAATAGAGTTAAAGCTAAAATTAAAACTCATATATATAAGTATACTAAATTATATGTAGTATATTGAGTTTATATGTTGGGGAAATATGTCAAAAGTTAGTAAAAATTCAAATGGTGAATTAGTTGTTCCAGATATTTTAACGATACCATTTATTGAGGGCGATGGAGTAGGGAGCGAAATTACTGATATCTGTAAAAAGATTATCGACGCTGCTGTAGGTAAAGTATATTCTGATAAACGCAAAATAGAGTGGTTAGAGATATATGCTGGAGAGAAAGGCAACACTGTTAAAGGTAGCTATTTACCAGATGAAACTTTAGCTATTTTGAAAGAGTATTTAATCGGTGTGAAAGGTCCATTAACTACTGCAGTAGGTGGAGGCATGAGATCGTTAAATGTAGCATTACGTCAAGAGCTTGATCTATACTCATGCGTAAGACCTGTTAAATGGTATGAGGGTGTAGCATCACCACTTAAAGAACCTCATAAAGTTGATATGACTATATTTCGTGAAAATACTGAAGATATATATGCAGGTATAGAGTGGAACGAAGGTACTGATGAGGCAAAAAAATTCTATAATTTTATTAAAAATGATATGGGTGTAAAATCTGTAAGATTTCCAGAAACATCATCGTTTGGCGTTAAACCTGTATCGGTTGAAGGCTCATCAAGATTAATGAGATCGGCTATAGATTATGCAATAAATAAAAAACTATCTAAAGTTACAATTGTTCATAAAGGAAACATTATGAAGTTCACTGAAGGTGGATTTAGAAAATGGAGTTATGAAGTTGCTGAAAAAGAATTTTCAAATGAAACTTTCACAATAAATAACTATAATAAAATAGCAAAAGATCAAGGTATCGAGTTTGCAGATAAACAGCTACAAGAGGCAAAAGATAAAGGTAAAATTATTATTGATGATTGTATAGCAGATGCATTTTTACAAAACTCTTTATTAAAGCCAGAGAACTACTCTGTTATTGCAACTTTAAATCTAAATGGCGATTATATATCAGATCAATTAGCAGCTATGGTTGGTGGTATAGGTATTGCACCGGGTGCTAATATAAATTACGATACTGGACATGCTATATTTGAAGCAACGCATGGTACAGCTCCAGATATAGCAGGTAAAAATATCGCTAACCCGTTATCAATGTTACTATCGCTTGATATGATGATGGAGTATATAGGCTGGATTGAAGTTTCAAATATAATTAAAATATCAATAGAGAAGGCATTTGCTAATAGATGTTCAACGAACGATCTTGCAAGATTTATGGAGGATGGACAAGCTTTATCGACATCAGATTTTGGTAATTATCTTATTAAAATTATAAAAGACTGGGGAAATTAATAATGGACGAAAGAAATTGTATCGGGGAAGAGTTTTTAGATTTAGGTAAACATGAACATATCATATATGATCTTTCAGAAGCTATGCGTAAGGCTTCTGAAATTGACATGAAATTATTAGAAAAACACTCTGTAAAACGTGGACTTAGAAATTCAAATGGAACAGGTGTACTTGTTGGATTAACGAGAATAGGTAACGTTGTTGGGTATGAAAAAACTGAAGATGGCGAAGTTAAACCTGTTGCTGGTAAACTTTTCTATAGAGGAGTTGATGTTGAAGATATCGTTCATTCATTGCATAAAGAGGGTAGACACGGATATGAAGAGATAGCATACCTACTTCTATCAGGTTCATTGCCTAACAGAAATACGTTATCAGATTTTTCAGAAGTTATACAAAACAATATGGCGTTAGAACAGAAAACACGTATGCACATTATAGATCTTGAAGGCAAGAATATTATGAATATTTTAGCTAGAAGTGTCTTAGAAATGTATACATACGATCCTAATCCAGATGATCTATCTCAAGATAATCTTATGAGACAATCTATATGTTTGATCTCTAAGTTTCCAACGATTATAGCTTATGCGTATAATATTTTACGTCATACTCAACATAATAAAACGCTTCATATAAGACATCCACAAGAGAAGTTATCTATTGCAGAAAATCTTCTTTATATGATCAAATATAATTATACACCTCTTGAGTCAAGGGTTTTAGATCTGCTATTAATGCTTCAAGCAGAACATGGTGGAGGAAATAACTCTACGTTTGCAGTAAGGGTTACAAGTTCAACAGGTACAGATACATATTCGGCTATATCAACAGGTATATGTTCTCTAAAAGGGCCGTTACACGGTGGTGCAAATATTATGGTTAACCATATGAGAAAGCATCTTCAAGAGAATATAAAGGACTGGAAAGATAATAATGAAATAGATACCTATCTTGATAGAATGTTAAATAAAGAGGTATACGATCAATCAGGATTGATTTACGGATTAGGACACGCAGTTTATACAGTTTCAGATCCTAGATCTATACTTTTAAAAGAGCTTGCAAGAGAGTTGGCAGTTGAGACAAAAAGAGTTGATGAGTACAACTTTTTAGAGTTATTAGAAGCAAGAGCGATTGATAGATTAAGAGCTCGTAAAGGTAACGCTGCGAAACTTCTTACAAATGTAGATTTCTACTCAGGATTTGTTTATGAGATGTTAGGTATACCAGAGGAGATTTATACACCGTTATTTGCTATGGCAAGAATAGTTGGTTGGTGTTCTCATAGAAATGAAGAGCTATCATTTGCTGGTAAACGTATTATGCGTCCTGGTTATATGAATATAATGGATGAGGTTAAATATCAACCATTAAATGAAAGATAGTAATTAAGATTAAGTAACAGATAATAATTAAGATTATGTATATTAAGTTATAAAATATAATGAGAGCGTTACTGCTCTCATTTTTATTTTTAGTTGCAACGATTTCATTTTACGATCTATGTTATTTGACGATCTATATTCTTTTACGATCGCTGTGGTGTTACTATTTATGTTATCTTACGATCTATATTCTTTTACACACAACATCAACATCAGTATATTGCTCCATTTACAACTATAGAAAATTTATTTACTTGATTTATTCTTATTTGATCGTATAAAATAATCTATCATATTAGAGGGTATAAAATGAACATAAATGATGTGAGAGATGAGATATCTGAAAAGCTTAAAACAGCATGTGATCATAATGATGTACGTAAAATCCATGAGCCATATAAAAAACTATTAGAAGAAGAGATCAAATTTAAACCTATACATGTAGAGGCGTACTGTTTGTTAGCGATGGTAGTTGAGTCTATGTTATGCGATGAAGAACCGATGGATATATTAGAGAAATGTTATGAAGTAAATCATGATACTTTTACTAATAATGAGTACTGTATGTGGGCAACATGTATGGCATATTTTATTGTAAAATATTACGGTTGCGAGGAAGTAAATGATAACAAAAAAAGAAAAAGGGCTTTAGAAATTTTGGAAGAAGCAGTTAAACGTAAATCACCTTTTTATCAAACATATTATGCGTTAGGACAATATTATTTTGAAAATAAGTTGTTCGATAAAGCGAGTGAAGTATTTCATACAGCATACATAATATCGAAAGAAAAAAAGTATTTATATTGTGAAGCTACAAGTTTGCTTAAAGCGTCAAAACTTGATGAGGGTGTGAAAATTCTTGAATCGTTATGTGTAGATCCACTTATAGATGAAGAGTTGTATTTTACTGTCACACTCACTCTAGGACATACACTTGCACTAATGGGGAATATAGAGAAAGCATCTGAAATTGCAGATATATTGATTGATGAAAAATATGAAGATTTTGATGATGCAGACAGGATACTTACAGATTTTATGTTCACATTAGGAAGGTTTGAATATGTGATTAACTACTACGATATTAATGAATATGCAGAAGGTATATCGTGGCGAAGTGAATACTTTTACTCACTTAAAATGCTTGGAAAAGATGCAGAAGCGTTATTAAAATTTGAAAGTATTGTGAAATCATACGAAGAAGAGATAGAGTTAGCAGAAAAGGAGATCAGTTTTGGTGGTGATGATGACTACTTCGAATCGGTTGATGAACGTGATGAAGATATAGTAGAAATAAAAGAAGAGTTGAGAGCGATGAAAAAATGTTACAATGATGTGTTTAATAAGAGTGTTAAACCTGTAAAAGAACCGTATTACGATATTGTTTATGGATGTTACTATATCGGTTGTCCTAAACATTACACAGAATAAAGTAATATGTAGATAGATGTTGATTTATTTTTTCTATAGGATTAAAGGTGCAAAATGAACATAAATGATGTGAGAGATGAGATCTCTGAAAAACTTAAAATAGCAGAGGATATGGGTACAGTTTATGAAATCAATGAAACGTATACAAAACTATTAGAAGAAGAGATCAAATTTAAACCTATACATGTAGAGGCGTACTGTTTGTTAGCGATGATAGTTGACAGTGTAGATGTATGAGATAAATGTTATGAAAAAAATCATGATACTTTTACTGATAATGAGTACTGTATGTGGGCAACATGTATGGCATATCTTATTTTAGATACTAACGTCAATATGGAACACGATGCTAATAAGGAAAGAAAAAGGGCTGTAGATATTTTGGAAGAAGCAGTTAAACGTAAATCATCTTTTTATCAAACATATTATGCGTTAGGAGAATATTATTTTAAAAATAAATTGTTCGATAAAGCGAGTGAAGTATTTCATACAGCATACATAATATCGAAAGAAAAAAAGTATTTATATTGTGAAGCTACAAGTTTGCTTAAAGCGTCAAAACTTGATGAGGGTGTGAAAATTCTTGAATCGTTATGTGTAGATCCACTTATAGATGAAGAGTTGTATTTTACTGTCACACTCACTCTAGGACATACACTTGCACTAATGGGGAATATAGAGAAAGCATCTGAAATTGCAGATATATTGATTGATGAAAAATATGAAGATTTTGATGATGCAGACAGGATACTTACAGATTTTATGTTCACATTAGGAAGGTTTGAATATGTGATTAACTACTACGATATTAATGAATATGCAGAAGGTATATCGTGGCGAAGTGAATACTTTTACTCACTTAAAATGCTTGGAAAAGATGCAGAAGCGTTATTAAAATTTGAAAGTATTGTGAAATCATACGAAGAAGAGATAGAGTTAGCAGAAAAGGAGATCAGTTTTGGTGGTGATGATGACTACTTCGAATCGGTTGATGAACGTGATGAAGATATAGTAGAAATAAAAGAAGAGTTGAGAGCGATAAAGAAAAGTTACGATGATATATTTAAAGATAATATTAAACCTGTAAAAGAACCGTTTTTTGATATCGTTTATGAATGTTACTATATCGGTTGTCACTTGCATTAAGCAAAATAAAAAATAAAATAAATAGATATAGAAAATCATAATATTATATATGAAATTCTATATCTATTTTTTATGTAGTTATTCGTATCGTTTTATAAATTTAATTATAAAATATTTGTGTTATTTTTATTATCAAATATATTATGCAAGCTTAATGAGGTTATCTTCCTAATGTATAGAATTTAAGTTCAAATGTGTTATTTGTCATAATATTTGCCATAAATTTTTCAAAAGCAGTTGTATTCTGTTTTGTTAATATCGGAAACTCGGGAGTGATAGAAAAATTATCTACACTATTTATATTTTCATTATTATAAAAATCAAGAAATGACTCAGTATTGTGCACTAGTGGAGATAATAAAACAGGAGTTTCAACCATTCCTGGGACGATTTTAAACTGTACAGTTTGTCCAGTATTTAAAGATAAGTTTATTTTATATACAGGCCCTCTAAAAAGAAATGATATTAATTTGCCGAATAAGTTTTTCTTTATCTCCATAGATACAAATACTTGTGGTTGATTTTTAGGAACTTCTATCGCTGTATTAAAATTATATTCATTAGATGAAACCTCTTTAAATGTTAAATTATCAAATTTATCTTTATCTCTTTTCTTAAGATGTAACTCTAGAATACCTATTTTATTAAAAGCATTAACAATATCATATCTATTTAATATATGTATCCACGACGGAGAATCCATCAGTGTTGGCAATCTCCTATCAATCTCTTGAACAGCGAATAAAATATTTTCAGGTGCATCATCACTTAGTAGATGGTTACTATTTAACTCACGTAGTTTAGGTGTGTATGCAGAGTAACTTTGTATAACAGGTCTCGGTTTATAATTTAGATCAGAAGCGATTATCGCTCCTTGATAATAAGGGTAGCTGTCAACTGTTTCGTTATCAAACATTCCCTTATAAAATGCAATTGATTTTTTTGCTTGATAAATTTGACCATTCATACTTCCAGTAAGCGCCAGTATACTCTTTTCTATATTTGTAGTAAGAGTGAGTACACCTCTTTTTATTTTTGAATCAGACTTATAGATGATAAAGAATAAACAAACTACTCCTACCGCTAAACCTATATAGTTCATATTTTTTCTATTCATAAAAGTAGTTATTCTATCTCTATATATCGTGATAGATATAAAAGTATTAATAAGCATGATTGCAAAATAACATACATCCACATGCCCTCCATCATGTCTTACAAATCCATATTTAAATGCTACAAATAGAGGAGCTAAGATTGATAATAGTAATAAGACTTTTTTAAAACTCTCATCTAACTCTTTAAATGCAAATCTTATTGTATGAAAAATCGTGAACCCTATGAGAAGAAGAACGACAATAAGATCAGAAGTGGGAAAATGAACGTAACCAGATGTCATTGCATCATTGTAGCCGTTCATAATTTCTAGTGAAGATGTGAAATATACAGGAAGGTTTTCAATCGGCTGTCCAAGTATCACCCATAATAAAGTTAACCAAGCTATAAATAGAGGTGTTGCGAATATTTTTTTATTATTTTTAAATAGTATGACATCTGCTATGATTACAGAAAATAGAGTTAATGCAATATTGTTAAATTTAATGAATACCATCGGTACAGTTACTAATATTGCGTATATCATATAGATATAATATTTTTTGTCTTCTTTTGCTTTAAATGCAAAAAGGGTCATGATGATTGTAAGAATATATTGTATTGCATTTTGAATACCTAACAGAGATGTTGCTAGAATAAAAAATAGGAGGAAGATTATAGATGTTTTACCTTTTACTTTAAAGAATGGAAGTAATATTATAGATAGTAGTATATTGTATAGAAATACAGTAACAAACTGATTAATAGGAATAAACATAAAACCTAGAGGTCCAGTAGTAAAGACAATATCTTTTCCATACTCAATATCCCTTTCAGATGCCCAATTAACTATTGCAACCCATGAAGGATCTAATTGATATGATGGTAGTATAAACCCTACTGGTGTTGTAGTTATCACAAATAATATAATAAGTACAATTTGTATTTTTATTTCTTTTGTCATTACGATACTCTCCTTTTAAGCTTTGTTATATATCAAATACTACTACTACTATATGTTACTGTCTAGTAAAAGATAGTTTAAGTTCATAAGCTTTTTTAGATGATTTTTTAATTGTATAGAGTAGGTATATTGATATACACTATCTCCTACTTCTATATAATATAATGTAACACATTGAGCTCCATATTGTCGAAATTATTTGATTTGAGAGTATTACTTATATCATTGTTAATTTATTTTTATATCTTGTGTAAAGTTTAATAAGCAGTATTACAATTATAGGAGTTGCGATAAATGTAAATATATAAGGTATATTAACAGTTGAATTCATAATAAAAACTAGGTTAACGATAACAAATATGCTAAGAGTAAACCATGAGACTATATTTACTATTTTATAATATTTTGACATGATTGATCCCCAACTCAATGATCTAAACAGTGTAGTAATGAGACATTATATTATACGAATAGTGGTGATAAGTCTATACATATTCATATTATTATGATAATCTTATATAATTATGTTGATAAATATTATAAGGTTGTTAAGACCTAAACAATGGACAAAGAATTTAGTCGTTTTTGCAGCGATAATTTTTTCTGGTGAACTTTTAAATATTGATATTCTAGTTAAAACGATAATAGGTTTCTTTATTTTTTGTGGGATATCATCTTCTGTGTATATTCTTAACGACATTATTGATATAGATAAAGATAGAGCACACCATAAGAAACGGTTTAGACCTATTGCATCAGGCAAGGTATCTATTCCATTAGCGACTATCATTTTTATAGGTTTATTTTCTATATCGTTGACTGGATCTTTACTACTAAATAAATATTTCTGTGGAGTTATCATAACATATTTTATAGTGAATATGTTTTATATCTTTTTGCTTAAACATATAGTTATTATAGATGTTTTAACGATATCAATAGGATTCTTTTTACGTGCTGTTGGAGGTTCTGTTCTTTTTAGTACTATGGTTTCGAACTACTTAATAATATGTACTATTTTATTAGCATTATTTCTTGCTTTAAATAAGCGAAGAAGTGAGATATTATTGACAGTAAATAATGAGTTAATTACAAGAACGATATTAGAAAGTTACTCAGTAGATATGATTGATAAGATGTTATCAGTTGTAACATCTGCGATACTGTTTTCATATTTATTGTTTGCAATGGATCCAGCACATCCCACAATATTTGTATTTACGACTGTGTTTGTTATATATGGTTTATTTAGGTATATTTATATTGCAGATAAAACAGATTTAGCGGAGTCTCCAGAGTATGCATTACTTCACGATAAACCTCTTCTTATAAATGTTATATTATGGGTTGTTGTAAGCTATGTAATGTTATATGTTAAAATCTAATAGGAAGAATACAATGAATTTATCAGATAAGATAGTTGTAACAGGTGCATCAGGAATGCTTGGACAGAATGTTGTACTGCTGTTAACTGAACAAGGCTATAGTAATATTGTAGCTATAGATAAACATATTGAGAATAGTAAAACTCTTCAGACTCTTAATCCATCTGTGAGAGTTGTTACGGCTGATCTAACAAAGAGTGGTGATTGGGAGAATGAGTTTAAAGATACTACAGTAGTTCTTATTCTTCATGCACAGATAACCTCACTTTATAGAGAAGAGTTTATATTTAATAATGTTGTATCTACAAAAAATGTTTTAGAAGTGATAAAGAAGTATAAAATTCAATATATAGTTCATGTATCATCATCGGTTGTGATTTCAGTTGCAGATGATGATTATACGAGTACGAAAAAAGAGCAAGAAGATTTAGTTATAAATTCTGGTATAGATTATACAGTTATTCGTCCGCCGTTAATGTTTGGTTGGTTCGATAAGAAACATTTCGGTTATCTATCAAGATTTATGGAACAGACACCTATTTTTCCAATTCCTGGTAATGGTAAATATTTAAGACAACCACTTTATGGTAGAGATGTTGCAAAAGTTATTATTTCTGCTATGGAGAAGAGATTAAGCAGTAAGATATATAACGTTATAGGGTATGAAGAGGTTGATTATATTGATATAGTTCGTGAGATAAAAAAGGTAAAAAAATTAAGAACATTAATTTTAAAAATACCGTACTCAATTTTTTATTTATTGATGAAGGTATACTCTATATTTTCAAAAAAGCCACCATTTACGACATCACAGCTTAAAGCGTTAACAGCTGGAGATTATTTCAAATCAGATAATTGGCAAGAAGATTTTAATGTAAAACAGACTCCTTTTAAGGTTGCAATTGAGGAAACTTTCAATGATGATAAATACTCAAAAATAATTTTAAAAGTTTAGGGGATAAGCTAGTAGATGAAAAGTAGTTTTGTAAAAAAAGATTATATATCTATCTCACTTATATTTATAAGTGTTTTTATTTTTTACTATGCAAGAAATGGGTTTGTAGAGATATCTGGGCTTTTATGGGCAGAAGATGGGCATGTATTTTTATCAGAAGTTTATCGTGATGGGATTACATCAATTTTCAATCAATACGCAGGGTACCAACATTTTTATCCACGTTTAATATCGTTAATTGTTTATTTTACAGATATATCGTTTGCACCGATTATATTTTTAATAGCGACTCTTATTCCGATGTTTATGTTAGTTGCTGTCACGTATAGGTTTATATGTTCATTAGGTATAAATTATATATTAGCATTGTTCATTACTCTCACTGCTTTTTTTGTTCCATTAACAAATGAGATATATTTAAATTTAACAAATATCCAGTGGTATATATTTATCTTATTATTTTTAGTTATTATATATGAGGAGAGTAGATCTTTTCTACCAAAATATATTCTCTATCCACTTTTTGTGATATTTGCTTTAACAGGTCCATTCTCAATTTATCTTTTATGTGTCATCGTTTTAAAAATACTTTTAGATAAGTTTAAGTTAGATGATATTACTCTATGTTGCATAATATTTATATCATCTATAGTACAGGTCGTAACGATACTACTAAACGATAGAGTTGATGACAATATTTCAAATGAGCTAATGTCCTGTATGATATTCTTCGGTAAAATATTGTCGTTTGGTTCAAATAAAGTTGAAGCTCAAATTACTGGATTTATCTTTTTTATATTATTATTTATACAGATGTATAAATATATCTACGCACACGTAAATATAGAAAAAAGTAGATCATTTAACTATTTTATTTACATTATTTTTTGTATCTTTATATATACTTCTTCATTACTTTTTATATTAAGTGATATTTCCTTGATTTCTTCTATTGGTACAGGTTCAAGATATCTTTTCCCAATATATTTTTTAGTAATTCTATTAATTCCTATTATTACTAAAAGAAGGTTAGTTATCATTAGTTTGCTTTTATTAATATTAACTTTTTGGATTGTAACATTTATTACAAATAGGATAAACGATAAGGATGTATTATATTATTTTGATTATCCTAAAATTGAATATCCATTTTACGAATATGTTAATTTTGCTAAAGTAGAGAAAGATATAGTAATTCCGATTAATCCTTTTTGGGATAATAGATGGTATATAGATATCGGAACAAAGAGTAGGGTTATAGAGCCTTTAGGTTTCACTACGAATATTTTAATTCCTAGTAGTGGAGTCGTATCTATAAGTATTAGTGATATGATTAAGAGTAGTTGCTTACTATCTAAAGAGTTTGGAGTCAAGTTATATATTTCTTCAGAAGGAAGCACAAATATTGGAGTACAACTAGTTAATAGTGTTAGTCGTGATAATATCATACCTTTAAAGCAGTTATCGTTTCAAGATGCAACTGTTTATTCTATTGCTACAAATATAAATAAGTATGATACAATTCAAGTTATTGTATACAAGAATCCTATTACGGTTAATAAAGTAGAAGTTTTTTGTTTAAAATATTAGTACCACAATTAGTTTTAATAATCATTAGTGATATTTTTATTTTTTTAATATAGTCTAAATATATTTTAATGTATGAGGTTATGATGAGTAAAGAGATTATTATAATAGGTGCAGGACCTATGGGTCTAGCTACAGCGTATTATGCGTTGAAGAAAGGTTATAAAGTTCAAGTGTTTGAAGCTAGAGATAAGATCGGTGGAATGAGTGAAACATTTGATTTTTCAGGTATGAATATTGAGAAATATTATCATTTTGTATGTGGTCCAGATACTCCACTTTTTAATCTTATGAAGGAACTTAATATATATGATAAGCTTAAATGGACAGATACAAAAATGGGGTTTTTCTACAATGGTAGCCTTTATAAATGGGGAGATCCGATCTCTCTTTTAAAATTTCCACATGCTTCTTTTATTGATAAAATAAGATATGGATTATCAGTGTTTTTTGGAAGCAAGATTAGGAATTATACTAAATTAGATGAGATGACTTCTATTGAGTGGTTAACAAAATGGCAAGGTATTAAGAATTATAATAAATTTTGGGATCCATTATTTGAGTTAAAATTTTATGACTTAAAAGATAAGATTTCTGCATCGTGGCTTATGACAAGAGTAAGAAGGGTTGCGAAATCTCGTAAGAATATATTTCAAGAGAGAATGGGTTATATTGCAGGATCATCAGATACTGTAACTTTAGCTCTATACAATAAAATTATAGAATTAGGTGGAGAGGTTCATTTAAGCTCAAAGATAACAGAAGTTATAATTGAAGATAGTTTTACTAAAGGTGTTAAAGTAGGTAATACAGAATACAAATCTGATACAGTTATATCGACTATTCCGATCCAATATATTTCATCAATTACTCCTAACCTTCCCGTTAAAGATATAGATCGTTTGAACAGTTTAGATAATGTAGGGGTAGTATGTTTAATTGTTAAACTTACAAATGAGATAACTGAGAATTTTTGGTTAAATATAAATGACTCTAGGATAGATGTTCCTGGTATGATATCTATATCTAATCTTAATATTGAGCTTGAAGATAAAGTTGTGTATTTACCTTTCTATCTACATATTAGTAATCAAAAGTACCATGAGCCTGATATAAATTTTTATACTAAGTTTTTAGATTATGCTAAGATTATAAATTCAGAGTTTGATGAGTCTTGGGTGAAAGATTACCGTGTATTTAAATATGAATATGCACAACCTGTTGCAACTACGGAATTTCTCTCTAAACTTCCAACTATAAGATCAAGTGATAGAAAAGGTTTTCTAATAGCAGATACAGCTTACTACTATCCAGAAGATAGATCTATAACAGAGAGTATCGATCTTGGCAAGAAACTAGTTGAGATGATATAAGATAGTATGATTATAGATAAACAGTTTATCGGTTTTATAGTTGTTTCATCTGTAGCAGCAGGTGTTAATTTTTTATCACGTATATTATTTAATTATGAGTTTAGCTATACACTGTCGATAATATTAGCTTACTGTGTAGGGATTCTAACCGCTTTTTTTCTAAATAAGTTTTTTATTTTCAAACCTATAGAATCTAAAAATATAAAGAGATTTATACTTTTTTTTATGGTAAATATGTTAGCATTGGTAATAATTATATCAGTTAGTTTAGCGTTAAATGATTATATCCTTCCATATATCGGTTGGGATTGGTATCGAGCTGAAGTTGCTCATTTTATAGGTATAGCATCTCCTGTTTTTACAAGTTACTATCTACATAAAAGATTTACATTTGGATAGTAATAATATAACATATTTTATATTTTATAATATATTATCAATCAAATAGTATATTTGTTGTATATATTTACTAGTTGTTTAGTTAGTTGTTTATGTTGTAAGTTATTTACTTACTTAGTAAGAGATACCTTGCTTGTATATTAGTTTTGTGACAGTTTTGTCAATTTATATATAAATTATTTATTTTGAGGTTAATGAATGAGTAAGAAAAAGGTATTTATTACTGGTGGTTCAGGGTTTTTAGGTATTAATTTAATAAGGTATTTACTAGAAAGAGATTACGAGATTGTTTCTTACGATCTTTTAGCATTTGATTATATAGATTGTATAAATAGAGTTCATTCATTTGTTGGCGATATAAGAGATTACGATAAACTTTTAACATCTATGAAAGGTTGTGATATTGTTGTTCATACAGCAGCAGCACTTCCGTTATATAGCGAGGGAGATATTTTTACTACTGATATAAACGGTACGAAAAATGTCTTACAGGCAGCGCATGAGAACGATATAGATAGGGTTATTCATATATCCTCAACAGCAGTATACGGTATTCCAGATCATCACCCATTAATAGAAAGTGATAAAGTAGATGGTGTAGGTCCATATGGTATTGCTAAGATAAAAGCTGAGGAAGTGTGTTTAGATTATAGAAGCAACGGAATGACAGTACCGATTATTAGACCTAAATCATTTATAGGTAGAGAGAGACTTGGCGTGTTCGCACTTTTCTATGATTGGGCGAAAGATGGTAAAGGTTTTCCGATGATAGGATCAGGTAAGAATAGGTATCAACTTTTAGATGTAGAGGATCTATGTCAAGCGATACACTTAACTATGACGTTAGGTAAAGATATAGCGAATGATACATTTAATATCGGAGCAAAAGAGTTTACTACTATGAAAGAGGATTATCAAGCAGTGTTAGATTATGCAGGTTTTGGTAAGAAGATTAAAGGTTTTCCAGCGACACCGATGATTATAACTTTACGAGTATTAGAGAAATTTAATTTATCTCCATTATATAAGTGGGTATATGAAACAGCATCAAAAGATTCATTTGTATCTATAGAAAAGGCGGAGAAAGTTTTAGGTTATAAGCCAGAGTATTCTAATAAAGATGCGTTACTGCGTAATTATAAATGGTATATAGAAAATCTTGAGAAGTTTCAAAACAGTTCAGGCACAACACATAGAGTTCCATGGAAGCAGGGGATATTATCATTAGTGAAACGATTTTTCTAAGAGCGATTTATGTCTAATAGATATATAGTATATGATTTTGATGATACGATTTATGATGGAGATAGTAGTGCAGATTTCTATAAATTTGCGATAAAAAGATATCCGATGATACTGCTATTTTTACCTATACATATTTTTTCATTTGCTATGATAAAGTTTAAGTTAGCTGATGATAGCCGTATGAAAGAGATTTTTTTCTCATTTTTAAAATATGTGAAAGATGTTGATTTGTTGATATCAGATTTTTGGAAGATTAATGAACATAAGATAAAATCATTTTATGATAAGATTGGTAAAGATCATTCACGAGATATTATTATTTCAGCATCTCCAGAGTTTCTAATTGAACATATATTTAGTGTAAAAGATATCACAGTTGTTAAAATAATGGGTAGCAAGATCGATAAAAGAACTGGTAAATTTTCATCAAAGAATTGTTACGGTAAAGAGAAAGTTATTAGACTATACGAGTATGAGAAAGATTGTATAGTTGAAGAATTTTATACAGATAATTTATGTGCAGATAAACCATTAGCAGATATAGCAGAGAAAGTTTACCATGTAAAGAAAGATGAAGTTATAGAGCTTAGATAGTGTTAATATTTAGAGTGATTTTGTAGTTAGAATATTATTAAATTTACTATAACATTTTAACTATAAGATAGCTTGATCTCAAAGCCACCAAAAACTATAAACCAAGTCCAACTACAAACCAAGTCCAACTATAAACCAAGCTCAACTATAAACCAAGCTCAACTACAAACCAAGCTCAACTACAAACCAAGCTCAACTACAAACCAAGCTCAACTATAAACCAAGTCCAACTACAAACCAAGCTCAACTACAAACCAAGCTCAACTACAAACCAAGCTCAACTATAAACCAAGTCCAACTACAAACCAAGCTCAACTATAAACCAAGCTCAACTATAAACCAAGCTCAACTATAAACCAAGTCCAACTACAAACCAAGTTAAACTATAAACCAAGCCCAACTACAAACCAAGCTCAACTACAAACCAAGCTCAACTATAAACTAAATGTGAAAGTATAGACCATGCCCTCACTACTAACCTAAGCTCCAAACTCAAGTTATCAAGTGTATTTTCAAAATATGAACCTAACTTTAAGGTAGTTTAAGCGAACCTAATTGTGAACCTAAATTAGTAGAAGTTGGATCAGTTGGATCGAGCTTAATATCAAAACAGTTTTCTGAGCGAGTAGTGTCAAAATTTTCAGTAAGCCATTTTTTTAAACTTAAAGTTAGCTCATTAAATTTTTGAGATTTTTGAACGATATCATCATTCAAAATATATTCATTACATGATTTAATAGTATTTGCTTCACACCACACTCCTTTATACAACATGTATGCACCCTTTCGAAGTGTTATGATTTCTTGAGATCTCCAAAAATCATGTTTTAGATAAACACCTATATCATCATGAGTTTCTATAAAATCATTGATAGGTAATTTTTCAGCAGTAAAATGAATTTCTAAAAAACCAGATTTGTAAAATGTAGCATCACTAAGCAGATCTGTAAGTTTATTGCAGTCAAAATAATCAACTTTTCTTATAGACTCTTTTTCGTTGCTATCCCAAAACCAACATATCGCATATAATTTTAAAGTATTACACATAAAGTCAACATATTTTATAACTGCTTCATTACCTATATCCCAAAAACAGTTATAGTGGTTTAGCTTATATTTTAAAAAAGGCTTCATGCATAATTTTAGAGGCTCATTGAAAAGTTGTATTGTTGGAGAGTATTTTATATCCACTTTGAAAGTTTTTTCCTTACTGCATTTTGTACAATAAAAGTGTAGCTTGACAGATTTAAAATCATCGTGATCAGTTCTTTTTATATACTCAAATTGTGCTGAAAAGAGATCGTTTTTACAGCTACATTTCATCACTTTAGGAGTAGAGGTTTGAATCATATCGTACCAGTAATCACCACTATCCAATATAAAATATGTCTCACCATTAGGAGTTGTAAGTATGCCTACACTCTCTGTTTTATTGTAGCGAACTTGAAAATTACTGATGTTGTCAGGTGTCTTAATTGATAGGAAACTCATTTTATAAAACCTCTTTCATCATAATTATTTGCCGTACTTTAACATAAATATACATAATGCGTCAAGTTATTGTATGCGAATATTGTACTTCTTCTCCTTTCTAGTTTTCGATTATTTTATAAAAAATATTATTTTAGCAATCAATTAAAATAACGATGTTATATAAATTAAACTATAGGTAGCAAGTAGTTGTAAAAAGAGCAAAATACTCTTATTTATCTTATAGTTTAAGGTGTTTTACTTTTTATTGACATAATCAAATCATAGTATATATTATTCAGATATATATGTTCATAACTATATCTTGCGATTACATTATGATTAAGTTAATTATAATATATATTAATAATATAATATAGTTCTATTATTTGTCTTTAGGAGGAATGCTGTAATGAGTAAGATGAAGAGTATAGTTAATGCTATAAGTAGTAAACTATCTATTAGTAGACGTAGTTTTATTAAAGCAACGTTAGCTGTTGGTGGATCGTCTACAATTATCGGTTGTTATAAAGGTTCTGGAGAGCCTATTTTTGTGGGTTCAGGTAGCGGATTAGACAATGTTATCTCACCAGAGGATCTATCAAATGCGAAGATTTATCATGCAGGGTGTGTTCATAACTGTGGAGCAGGTTCAAGGTGTGTGTCAAAACTTCATGTAGTGAAAGGTAGAGTAGTAAGAGTTACATCAGATGATAGTGATCGTGATTACGAAGGAAATTTAAGAGATAAAGAACAGTATAACGATTCTAGAGCGTTATCATGTGCAAAAGGTAGGGCTTTTAAATATAAACTATACCATCCAGGTAGATTAAAATATACATTAAAGCAGACAAAAGCTAGGGGTGATATGACAGGTTTTGTTCGTGTACCGTCAGAAGTAGCGATGAAAGAAGTTGCAACAAAATATAGATCAACATATGAGAAGTACGGCAGTACAGCTATCTATAATACCTACGGCACTGCGACAAGTTATGGTGGCACATTTTCTAGTGCATTGCATGCTAGAAATGCTTTAACTACTTTTGTTGGAGGAACAAGAGCTGCTTATTCAAATTATAGTTATCACCAGTTTGATTTTGCAAATGTTTTAACAGGCCATCCAGCTATTAGTGGTTATGGAACAATTGGTAGACAGTTAGGAAGTGTTGCAGGAGTAGTGAAGAATATCGTTTCATGGGGTTCAAATGTTCTAACAAGTAATAACACTGTAGCGTGGCCGTATATTAGAGCAATAGAGATGATGAAGCAAGAAAGAGATGGCAAAGTATATTTTATAGGTCCAGAGTTTGTAGATACTGGTGTAACCTGTGCAACAGATTGGGTACAGTTAAGGAATTATACAGATTCAGCATTAATTATGGCAATGTTCCATGAGATGATAATTAATACGGTTGATGAAAATGGTAATATAATATCAAATACATGGTTAGATCTAGAGTATCTAGATACGATGGTATACGGTTTTTTTGATTCTCCAGCGTATTGGGTGAAGAAAACAGATGGTGTTATTACATTAACAGATCCTAATAATTCTAATGATTATATAAAAGTAGATGAAATCCCAGCAGGAAAATCATTATCAGCGTATGTAATGGGAAGTGATGATAGATTAACAAAGTTGCAATATAATGTATCAAAGAATTATACAGCTAAACAGTTTGGAAATATATCAAGAAACGTATCTACATGTTCATATCCATCAGATACAGAATCAAAATATTATTATAAGCAAGATATGAACACCCCTAAAACTCCAGAGTGGGCATCGGTTATATGTGGTACCCCAGAACAAACTATAAAAGATCTAGCAAGAATGTATACTGATCCTGCTCAACACCCGATCCTTAATGAGTGGTGTGGCGGAGTACAAAAACAGGATAATGGTGTAGTGAATCTTTTTTCAATAGCAAGTTTATTATGTGTAACAAAAACTTTTGGATTAAACGGTGAAGGATTATTTGGACCTTGGGCATCTTCTATTGATAACCCAGGTGACAAAGGTCCAAGTACAGATTATATTAGTAGTTTAGGTTCTAGTTCATCAGTAGTCCCTAAATATGAAGAGCTTAAAACTGTTGCTTCTCCATCAGTAAAAGAGTGGTTTAATTGTATGAAACTAGCATATCATGATACTTTAAAAACTAATGGATATACAGGTAAACATCTTCCAGAATGGGATGGAGTAACAAGATATATTAACGATGATGGTGGTGCTAAAGCGAGTATTCAGTTTGAATATGAATCAAACCTAATGGCTGTTTCTTATCCAAAACTTTTTAATGACAATGGTATTGCATATTATAAATATATCGGACAAGAGAGTGATACTCCTACATCAGGTACTCCAATATATACAGGTACAAGAATGATTGTTAATGCTGGTGGTGGTATTCAAGGAAACCAACATATGAATACTAATGATACTACAGAGATGTATAGAAAATTACCGATAACATCACAAGACCCAACTAATGCAGATAGCTTCTGTTTAGTAACATTTGATATATATATGTCTCCTACGGCAAGATATGCAGATTATGTATTTGCATCAACAGTATCATTGGAGACAGGTGATTGGATGATAATAGGTGGTGAGGTTAATTATCGACCAGGAGTATCAAAAGCACCAGGCGAGGTAAAAGATGGTTGGAGATATGCGTATGAAGCATATAGAGCACAAGCAGGATTAGGTAATCCTTCATGGGCTACTATTACAGATATAGATAAAGCACATTTCAAGTATGTAGGTACTGATGGGAAATCTAACGCATATCAATCATCAGATGTATTATCTTTAAAGATAGTTGATAAAGCAATAGCATCAGCTGATTCAAGATTTTATGGTATGACTCGTGAGGAGGTATTTGAAAAACAGTATCGTCCACGTAAGAACCAAGATCCAAAAATAACAACAGATCAACGAGTAGGTGCTAAAGGCGAGTTATTAAGAGAAAAGTTAGATACTTATTTGGCTCTTGGAAATAGAATGTCTGCAAAACCATTTGTATATAATAATAATGATTATCCTAATACAGTCATTCCTGGTAAGCCAATTCCTAATGATCCTGATGGAGGTCGCTATCCTGATACAATTATTCCTGGCAATTATGCGAGTGCAACTGTGCAAGGTTGGGGTAGTGGTGCAGGGAATATAGCAGAGTGGGGAGATGGTACACGTCCTAATTTTACAGGTAAGTTTCATGTATATAATGGTGCTATGGTATGGGATTATGAACGTCGTTTCTCAAAATGGCATGGTTGGTTACCTAAAGAGCAAAGAGGACAGAAGAATAAAGATTACGAAGGAGACCCTATCGTATACCCTATTCCTATGTATTTTGATTTTAGAGATAGTTTTAATGAAGCGTATGGCGTATTTCCGATAAAAGATGCCTCTGGTACAATTGTTAAACAGGGTAAGCCTGAAAATGATTTAAGTAAAAATCATGGATTAACATTAAGTACTACTCATGATAGATATCGCGTTCATTCAACTAATGCAGAGAACCCGTTATTAAGAGAGTTAAATCACAGAACCAAAGGTGGTGGCTACGGTTCAGGTAATGATTGGAAAGAGTATGCAGTAATGCCAGATCGTCATATTGAAGGAGCAACAGCTCCGATATCACCGATGATAAGTTCAGCAGTGTATAAGAAAGATATGAAGACAGCCTCATGGCATGAGATATGGATAAACGATCAAGATGCGGCAGATAGAGAGATTGAAGAGAATGATTTAATCGTTGTAGAAAATCCTATCGGAGCAGTTAGAGTAATAGCACGTTTAACAAAACGTTGTATGCGTGGACATATAAATCTGCATCAAGGAGGTTGGTACGATCCAAACCCAATTGATGGTATAGATGATGGTGGTTGTGCGAATACATTAATGTCGTCGAAACCGTCACGTATAGATAATGGTAATGCACAACAGAGTGCATATGTAACAGTTAGAAAAGATACGTTATTCGTTTAAGGGGTGTAAAAGTGGAGAAAATCACAAAAATACAGTTAGGATTTTATTTTGATCAAACAAGGTGTATGTCGTGCAATGCATGTACAGTTGCTTGTAAAGATTGGAATCAGGTAGCTCCAGGCCCTGTGGCGTGGCGTAAACAGTTTGCGTATGAAGTATCAGAAGATAATATTGCACCATTTTCAATGAGTTGTAATCATTGTGAAGACCCTGCATGTTTAACATCATGTTCACTTGGTGCAATAAGCAAGGCAGATGATGGTATAGTAACGGTAGACAGAAAAAAATGTGAGTCATTATTATCATGTATTACAGCTTGTCCATTTGGAAAGACTATGATAGCAGAAGATAAACAAGAACCGAATGCTTTAACAGGTTGGAAAGTACAACATCCTATGCAAAAGTGTACTATGTGTAAAGATAGGTTAGAAGAAGGCGAGAAACCTATATGCGTATTATCATGTGTAGGCAGAGCGTTAGATTTTGGAGAGTTTAAATCATTACAATCAAAATATCCAGATGCTGTTCGATTAAATCCTAATGATTTTCGATATATGTATGTGAACAATCAGACAGATACAAAGCCAGCATTATTAGTTAAACCAAAGAGTATAAAAACTAAAATTCATAAATCATCTACGTATCGTATTTAACAAGCTGTAGAGTGTTTTTGAAGTAGAGGTTCGTATGAAGTAGTAGTTTCATTAGTAAGGAAGAGGGTATTTACTCTATTCCTTATTTTTTATTTTTATATAAGAATATTTTAGATCAGATAGCATTAAATGATTGTATATTATGATTAGAAATATGGAGTTAGTTACAGTATGATTACAGATATTAATTTATATGTTTAGCATTTTATATAGATAATGCATTGTATTGGTTTATGCAATATTATGAAAGCGAGGAGGTAATTGTAAAACATTTATATGCAGAGTTATTTTATAGTATTGACAAAACTTAAGATTATGTAATTATACTTTTCCGTAAGGAATATAAAATCAGCCCGAGTGGCGGAATAGGTAGACGCAAGGGATTTAAACACTGCGTATGTAAAAAGTCATTCAATTCAAAATCATTTTCAACAAACATCTAAAACCCCCCCTCCATAAGCGTATTTCATGAATGTATTACCCATATCGGTAGATAATTGTCAATAGATTAGTTTATCGTGAAATCGAAATTTCATTTAGTATTAAATATTGGATTGCCATGTTGAATAAACAGCATATTGCAAAATAGTTCTTTATTTGACAATAGGCGTGATTAACTTCGTTACTAATACAATCCTAATAATCATTAGTATACAATCTAATATTATCAATATATTTCATTATATAAAATCATATCTTGATTTTTTTTTTATAATAATATGTTTTGCAATTGCTACATAGATCACTATAGTTAGCATTGATATCACTTACTGGCTGTTGTTTAATATAAAGAACACTTTATTTCAGACTGTGTAAGTTTCCAGCCGTTTTTATCAGGACTGATCTAGAGAAAGTCTAAGCGTAGGCGGTTATATAGAGAAAAAAAATGGTATAGTTTTTTTTAGTTTTTCCCTTGAGAATTTGTTTTATAACCGCTATACTAAAAAGTAGGAAGTAGAAAATCTACTTTACTATATCATTCAAAGGAGATAAGTCTTATGGCACTTACACCAGCACAATTAATGAGCACGCAGGAATGGAACAAGACAATTAAAAACTCAGTACAGAACGCCTTGGGCGCGAAGTTGGACGGAAGTTTCGTTGCTGTAAATTACCCAGCAGGGTTTAACGTTTTTGTAAAGCAACAGTACTACAATAAAAGCTCTTTAACAACATTAGATTTACTTTTATCAGAAGCAAATAAAGTACCTACATTTGGAGGACCTTATTCTACGTTGTACAAAAGTGTGATAAGCAACTTAGCGTATGGATTTTCGTCTGCTGATAAACAGCTTATGAAAGATGAAGAAAATGAACAGGCAACTCTTGTAGGCAAAATTTATGATTTATACCAAAATAGTGGACTTGATGAAAAACCTGAAGCATACCCAAGTATTTCGTTAATCATGAAACGCATAAAAGAGGTTACTGGTCGTAGTTATCTTGATGTTGATTTTAAGGAGTATCCACAACTTTCTACCCTTTGCCGAAACCTAAGCGAATATGCACGTCTCGGAGTACAGACAGCGAAGATGCAAGGTCAATGGGACAAAGCAGATGACAGGTGCAGAGCAATCGAGACAAATATTATGAAACCGTCAAAAGAAAATGGTGGTTTAAATATTAATGCTGATGAGTGTAATATCGGTTGGGACAAACTTCCTACTTCTGAGCAACTAATAAAGGAACTTACTTCAGGAAGCAAGTTTAGCATTTCAACTCATACGAGTAACATTCATGAAGAAAGCAGTAGTCTAAGTATTGAGACAGGTGTTACTGCAAAAGTACCGTTTAATTGGTTTTTTAGTATGTCGGTAGATCATGAACATGAGTATAGTTTATCAAAAATGTCAACTGATGAATCATCTTTAGATATAACCATTTCGTATGAAGGGTTGACAATGTTTTCTGCTGTTCCAACACCTTTGACATTGGATAACAAAAAGGGTTGGTTCGATGAAGCCATTTTAAATGAAGCTGCAAAAAAATCTGGGATGGATACTACAGGATATCAACTACATGGCAGTCAATTTAATCCCAACGAGTTATTTGGCGAAAACGGAAGTTTAAGACGACTTAAAACCTATGTTATTTCGCAAGCTCCTACAATTACAATGCGTTTCTTTTCGTTTAAAAGCAATGAACTAAAAGAGGTTTTTAGCCAAAAAACCAAAGTTAATGTGAGTATGTTCGGTGGTTTAATAAATGTTGGGCACAACAATGACTATACATCATCTAAATATAATTACAATGAGCAAGAGCAAACTTTGGAAGTAGTTATTTCGCCTACTCCGATAGGTGCAGCAGGTGCTCCTGATAAGCAAACTGCATTTGTTTTAGGTGGTGTTTCGCAAACGTATAAAAGATAAAATAACATATCGAATACGAAGGAATTTATTATGAACAAACATATATTTTTAGAACCTACTTTATTAGGTGCAAAGCTCAATTTAACATATGAACAAGAGCATATGTGTAAAGTGGTCTATAAAAAAGATTCCGAAGGAGATGGGCATTTTTTCGATTCTCTATGGGATGCAAGTGGCGAAACACAGTATAATGATGATTATATTATAGTGCCGTTTAGGTCGACTTACAGTGGTAAATTTGACTTCGATGTTGGCTGGCAATTTGTAAATATCATTGGTTCAGCTGGTGATCCAAAGCCAGTCGATCCAAAAACAGGAAAAAGACCAAATATTTGGATCCCTATCCTACGAGATAATGGATGTACTGTCAATTGCTGTGTAACGGATGGTAAGTTTTACTTAACTGATACTAATGCACATGATGGAATACATGTCTGTAATACTCCTAGTTTAGTTGGCGGACATGTGATAACTGGGGAACGACCACAGCGTGTAGCTTTGGGCGGGAGTGTTAATCTAGTTAGTATTTGTCAGCAGCATAACGTGACTGGAAATAGTGAAACCAACCAACATTATATGAGAGCGGGAGTAAAAGGGATAGGTGCATTACTAGCTAATTACATGCTATTGGAGCGGGAGTAAAAGGGGTAGGTGTGTGCAGTACTAGCTAATTACCTGCTATCATGAGGTTAACAGTGAAGTGTTAAAGAACTGATCTTTTTCACTAAACAATGAAGATATGTAATAAGAATTAATCATATGGTAGGGCAATCTAAAAAAAGATTGTCCTGCTTTTATATGTTTAGAGTGTCGTTTCCACAAAGGGTAATAATCTTAAAAACCATGTCTATTTATGTCAAAATATATAATAAAATCGTTCACAGGTGTGATGGAAAATGGAAGAGAACTTAAAATAATACGGTTACTTGCTACCCCTTGGAATAGTGCCACGCTCTGTCTTGATATATGGTTTTACGAATAATTCAAAATCATTTTCAACAAACATCTAAAACCCCTCCATAAGCGTATTTCATGAATATATTACTCATATCGGTAGATAATTGTAAATAGATTAGTTTGTGTTGTCTAGCGTTAGTTTATTTATCATTATTATCATCATCTTTGTTTTCATCTAAGAGTTTTAAGAATTCATCATCTAAATTTGTTTCTTCTTTATTAATAGATTCTGATAAATCAGCAAATGTAGTTGATAAATCATCTAATATTTTCTGTTTATAAGCATTTTCAATCTCTACAGAGTTGTCGTGTTTTGTGATATTATGTGCACTCATAAAACCTAATAAACCTTCTAATGTTTTCGATAAATTTCGTACTGATTCTTTTGATGCAGAATCCGATTGTAATGAACCTTGTGTTATATTATCTTCAAGTGCAGAAATATAATTGTTCTTGTCGTTAAGGTTTCTGCCAAGTTCATTGTAGCCATAAACACCAGCCATTACTGTGTGAAGATCTGTTGATTGAAGAACTCCAGTTTTTTCAAGATGAGTTATTAAAGCAGTCATTTCTATAGGTGTTGCATTGCTTGGATTAACCTTATTGACATCTATTAATTGAGTAAATTCTTTACCATTCTCATCATGTCCACGTGCAGATATTATAGGGTTTTCATCTGTAGAGTGTTCGGCGTATCGAAGTTGAAAAATTGGACCAGCCAAATACCCTTCTGAATAGATTACCCCTTCTGTTCCTGGAAGTTCTTTAGGTAAATGAAAAACTCCTGCACTATCAATATATGTTGACGATTCAGGTATATTATACTCATCAGGATCTACATTCTGTGTCGCACTGTTTCCATTATTAAAGCCGTTAAACACACTATTGTTACCTTTAGCGATGCTGTTATAATCTTTAAGTGCGTTGTTATATGTATTAGCTACACTGCTACTACTTTTAGTAATATTACTAAATTGCTGAACTGTATCAATATATTTATCAGCGACTGTACTGCTTTTAGTGATACTGCTAGAGTTGGTATTTATGCTATTAGAACTTTTAGGTGAATTATAGTAACTACTATTTGGTATTAGATTGTTTATTCTCATTGTTTTCCTTTCTCATTTGGGGTGATGTAATAACTATATTCTAATGAACATTAATCAGAACAGTTTTCTCTTAAAGACTATACACAACCAATAACAAAATAGTTGTTACTGATTGTGTATAATGTTTTCTGCTTAGTTCTTAATGACTATCAATATCAATTAGTGTAGAACCTTAGTGTGACACTCCTAGTATATGGATTCATTGGAGTATTTTGATATGTTCCAATAAACTCCATGGCGGCGTTAGGATAACGCATTCCAAGATTATAGATAAACCTTATTCCTCTGCTACCAATGTATTGCATGCGATCAATCGATAGCCAGCGTCCATTTATTGTTGCGCTCCTCTCTGATACTTTATTATGACCAAGTACCTCAACCTCAATAATCCACTCGTCATCATAGTTTTTATATAGAGCACTTATTTCTACTGAAGATATTTGTGGATTATAATATTTTCCTGTTGGTTCCTCTTCTGCTGTTAAATCTGACTTCTCTTCTAGAGTTTCTATGAATATTTCTGGTCCAAGATTGTAATTTCCGTTTTCAAGCTGTTCGGCAATATAGCTTTCATTTAAAACATTAGCTTCTGCTGGACCGAACCCATAAGAAGTAGACTCAGAATCTTCTGTAGGCTCTGTAGCATACGATGATAACGTGAAACCTAATCCTAAAAACATTGAAAATATGAGAGTTAATCCTATAAGCTTGAAGTTTAACTTGTTTCTAATTCATAACATAACTTTTTCTCCTTTTTTTGTATTAGCGTTTGCTAATTTTTATCACAGTAAAGTTTATTCTCCTAATCTGTGATAAACCTATCTCTATTTTATTTTTTAAAACTTATAACCCTTAAAGTCTTAATTAATAAAAATAATTCATTTCATATATAAATTCACATAAGGCAGAGGGAAATTATTTCCTACCGTAAAGTAAATAGTGTACATAAATTATCAAATATTTTTATATCTCAATAAGTAGCATCTCTAATTAAGCAACATATCTCTTAACTTGTTTTATAATCTAAAACACACAATTTTTCTCTTATTATGTGGTGCTAGATTATTTTAATATATAACAGTAGATCCATTATCTAAATATGTTAATAATTACAATATTAAATTACCTTGTTTTTGATTTTAAAACTCTAAAAGTATTCATAACATAGTTAAGTTAGTGTTGTTGATTTCAATTAAGATTATCAACATTTGTATCACTCTAAGGTATAACATTACTCATAATCATTAATACGTTTAAAGCATGGCATGATAAATTGCCTAGGTATTATTGAAAATTACTATTGTAGATAGATATCACTACTTTTCGTAATGTTTATTGGCAAGCAATTAATATGCCGTTTTGGATATTATTTTTAAAATAGATTATAATAGTAGAAGTTAATCTTATTGCAAACAAAAGCACTACCTTATTACAAAGTAGTGCTATTATTTTGAGTACATATCTAACTCATCAACCCTATACAGTCTGATTACTTATTAAGCAACTTTATATAAGTCGTTAATAATAAAGATGTTTTGAGCTTTATTACTTGTGAATAAACTTATCTACCTATACGCTATTTTATTCACAGCTATTGCTAAATTACAGATACTTGATGTTAGATATTTCTCAGTCATCGTTATACTACAATGTCTTAAAAGCTCTTTTAAATCATAGAGATTTGCATCTTTATCTTTCAACTTTATTGCAAATGTACGTCACTGTTCTTCTACCTGAACTGAAAGAGCCAAGAGGAATGTTAGATAATAAGACCTTAGAAGAGAAACAAAAAAAGATGCAAGAAGATATGAAAACATTTTATGAGTAAATGGTAAATAAAAAGGGAGCTGAAACGCTCCCTTTGTTAATTTTAAGTTAATAAACTTTGCTCCATAATGTTTTAATTGTTTAAATTG
>CAMQYS010000014.1 GCA_947039395.1 uncultured Deferribacteraceae bacterium
ACTGTTTATAGTTCGTAACTATTCGCAAATTCGTAACTGGTTTACTGTTCGTAACAGTTCGCAAACTCGTAACTGGTTTACAGTTCTTAATTGTTAGCAATTGGTAACTTATTTACAGTTCGTAACTGTTTATAGTTCGTAACTATTCGCAAATTCGTAACTGGTTTACAGTTCGTAACTGTTTATAGTTCGTAACTATTCGCAAACTCGTAACTGGTTTACTGTTCGTAACCGTTAGTAAACTCGTAACTGGTTTACAGTTCGTAACTGGTTTACAGTTCGTAACCGGTTTACAGTTCGTAACAGTTCGCAAATTCGTAACTGGTTTACAGTTCGTAACCGTTAGCAAACTCGTAACTGTTTACAGTTCTTAATTGTTAGCAATTCGTAGCTTTTAGCAAACTCGTAATTAGTTCGCAGTCATTCATAACATAAAATAATAACTACTTAATAATATTCAAAATCATCAATATACTTCCCTAAATCTCATTAATTTATCATTTATAATAAACACTATCTTACTTTATAAGTTACAAAAAAAGAGTATATCAACTTTATGTTAATATACTCTCTCTATATATTTTATTAATTAATCTAACTTCCAATTTAATAATTTAAAGTCAAATAATAGTTTTAAATTTACTATAAATTATGATGAACAAGTATTTAATTGTGAGCAAGCATCCTAATATTTCTATCCGTTGCTGCATAGTACAACCCTGCATTTTGTATAGTTGCTAATCTATCTTCTACTTGTAAATCAAAATCAGCCATCAACTCCTTTTTTATACTCTTTTCAGGTTGTATTTTCATTTTAAGAGGATTGATCCATGAATTATAATGTTTAACTCTATAATCCAAATGAGGGCCAGTAGAAATACCCGTATTACCTACATAACCGATCGTTTGACCTTTTGTAACTCTATACCCCTCTTTAAGACCTCTGTTAAATCCATTTAGATGAAGATAATATGTTTTATATCCGTTAGCATGTTGAACGATTACATAATTTCCATTATATTTACCGTATCTCATCTTACTGATTACACCATTCGCTGTAGTGAAAACAGGAGTTCCTCTAGGAGCTGCATAATCTACTCCATAATGAGGTTTATAAACTTTATTAACTGGATGTAATCGTGAATATGAAAACCGTGATGATATTCTTGTAAATTTTAATGGCACTTTTAAAAAACCTCTAGCTAACGCTTTACCTTCAGGAGTGTAATAACCTTCATACTCGGTATTAGCATAAAAAGCAATCTTCTTGCTTCTTCCATTAACATTAAAATCAGCAGCTAATATCTTTCCATATCCTGCATATCCACCATTAACAAACTTCTTTTCTACTAATATACTATATTTATCGCCAACTCTAAGATCTCTAAAAAAATCTATCTCCCACTCATAAACTGAAGCCATCATTGCTGCTAACTCAATATTCTCTCCGATACCTTGAATTGAGTCAAATAGGTTTGTTGTAATAATACCAGATACTAATATAGGCATAGTAACAACCTCTGACTCTATCTCTTCAAGAGAGTAACCTTCTTCTACAAACTCTATAACAATATCAGTATTTTTTTGTGGTGAAACAATTGCATACTCATCATTTAAAATAATAATTTCGCCTATTTTTAATATATATTCAGGATAACGCTTTCGGATATCATAAAACAATTTATCTATCTCAATAGGTGTAAGCTGTTCTGAAAATATACCTTGTAATGTATCTCCCGATTTAACTAAGTACTCTTGTGCAGATACAGAAACTGTAAAAAGAAATAATATAAAAGTAGATAAGAAAAAATTTTTCACCGAACACTCCTAATTTTCAAAATATTTAACTAACTTCATAATTGGTAATAAAACCGATATAATTAATTTAAGTACAATAAGTTAGTATAAAAATATTAGTAACAATAATATAACAAAAAACAAAAAAACAAAACAGAAAAAACATATTTAACTCAATTAATTATCTCTCTATTAATTGGTTATCACGTTTATTGCGATACTTATGAATAATTATATATATTACAATTATCGCCAAAATACCTGCAAATAAAAAGTATGAAATCATATGTAAATTATCTTTTAACAGATCTATATTATTTCCTAAAACGTAACCTAATAAAGCTAAAATAGTAACCCAAATACCAGCACCTAATGCTGTATATAATAAAAACTTAAAAATATTCATTCTAACAAGCCCTGCTGGTAGAGAGATATACTGTCTTATCCCAGGAATTAATCTTCCTGTAAATATAGTTATCTCGCCATGTTTTTTAAAAAAAGCTTCAAACTTCTCAAACCTACCATCACTTAAAAAAAGATATTTTGAATATTTTATTATAAATGATCTACCAAAATATGCAGCGATATAATAATTTACAAGTGCTCCTAATAATGAACCTAATATTCCACATAATATAACAATAACTAAATTCATCTCACCTTGTGATGCTAGAAAACCAGCAGGTGGAACTATTACTTCACTAGGAAATGGAATAAAAGAACTCTCTATTCCCATTAAAAATATTATACCAAAGTACCCAAGTTTACCAACCGTTCTTACTACAAAATCTACTACTTCAGTAAAAACACCTGTCATACCTGCAATCAAATCTTTAAAATAATCCATCTTTTATATAGCTCTCTTTATAATAATTAACTAGTTAAATATACTTCAAAACTCTAATCTTGCACTACCTTATTAATTTAAAAGCCTAAATTATTAATTCCAAATCTACATACTGTTATCAACTCTAAAATTGAACAACATTTTATAAATTTAATACATGTAAATTATTTATCAACCCTAATCTACAAAACGCTTTATAAACCTGTTATTTACAAGATAGTTATAATTTTAAAATTTATTGCACTATGTTAATATTTAAATTTATTATATCATAATTAACTATGCTAAACTTACTGCACATTATTTATCAACTCTAAGCTTATTGCTTACTTGAATTTATCAACTCTCTTGCTTGAGAAAGCGATGTTTCGCTTTCACTACCTGTCATCATTATAGCTAAAACTCTCTCTCTCTCACTACTACTAAGTTTAATTATATCAGTAGTGGTAATATCTGTATCAACCCTTTTTATAATATGAAAGTGACTATCAGCCATAGCAGCAACCACTGGAAGATGTGTTATAACAATCAATTGTTTAGTGCAACTTAAAGATTTTAATCTCTCTGCAACAGATTTAGCAGCCTTACCACTAATACCTGTATCTATCTCATCAAATAGAAGAGTTTCAACATGATCACTATCGGCAAACACTTCCTTTAATGCTAACATAACTCTTGAAATCTCCCCACCTGATGCAACTGATACTAAAGGTTGTAAATCAAACCCTTTATTGGTAGATATATAAAACTCTGCTACAACTCCACCGTTTTTATCAAGCTCTGAAAGTTCTGTAAACCTAACTTCAAACCTTGAACCGTTAAGCTCTAACTGTTCTAAAATCACTACTATTTTTTCAGATAAGTTTTTAGATAGCTCATGACGAGAACAATTTAATATCTCTGCTTTCTCACCTGCCTCTTTTCTACATATAGATAACTCTTCAATAAGTTTTTCTTGTATCTCTTTAAAATTATCAATTCGGCTTAACTTCTCTTGTAACTCATCTCTCTTATTTAATATCACATCTATATCTTGTGTTGAATATTTTTTATATAAGTTAACAAGTTTATACTTTCTATCTATAAGGTTGTTTAATTCATTTTCAGAATTTTCTTGTTTATCAAAAACATTTTTAATTAATTTAACAGACTCTTCAATCTGTTCATAAGAGTTCTTAATCATATCAGATGCTTTAGTTAAATCAGGAGATAGTTTCTCAACATTGAATAACGATTTAGATGATTTTGAAAGAAGATCTATAACTGATATCTCCCCTTCTTCTAAAATATCTATAACCGTTGCAGTACACTGTTTTATCTTATCCATCTCTGATAAGAAAGTTATCTCATTATCTATCTTTAAATCTTTATCCTTATTTAAGGATAATAAATCAATTTCATTTATATCAAATTGATATAAATCTTTTAATCGGCTACTTTCATCTAAATCTTTATTAAGATTATCTAATTCATCTTTTTTGTTCTTATAATTACGATATGATAATGCATAATTATTCTTGATATTCATAGGTATAAAATAATCTATCATACCTAAATGTCTTTTAGGATTAAAAAGAAGTTGATGCTCATGCTGTCCATGAATATCCATTAAAAACTCTGATACTTCTTTAAGTTTATTAACTGGTGCTACCTTTGAATTAATTAAAACTTTATTCTTAGCATCTATATCTGCAAGTCTTGACAATATTACTTCTTCATCTATATCAAAAGCATATTTTAGTTCATCATTTATTGAAGGTAGATTAGAAAATGTTGCCTCTACTAATAATGGCATACTACTATCTCTAAGAGTTGCTTTATTAAACCTCTCTCCCATAAGAAATTTTAATGCACCTACAAGTACAGACTTTCCAGCACCTGTTTCGCCCGTTATAATATTTAAACCAGATCCAAAATCTAGACTACTCTTTTTAATTACAGCAAGATTTTCAACAGAAAGATAGGTTAACACAACTCTGTCCCCCAACCTAATTTGTTTTTTAATATAGAGTAATACGATTTATCTCTATTTGTAGCTATTTGTGCAGGCTTTAATGATCGTCTAATAATCACAGTATCACCTCTATCTAAAGAATATATAGCTTGTCCATCATGCGTCACTGATGCCTCTGATTTTGATATATCTACTGAAAACTTAATAGATATTGTTAAATCACTATCTGCTGGAATAACAATAGGACGGATATATAACGTGTGTGGACATATAGGCACAACTAATATAACATTTAACTCTGGATGTATAATCGGCCCACCTGATGATAACGCGTAACCTGTTGATCCTGTTGGTGTCGATATAATTAATCCATCTGCTCTAAAACGATTAATTACCTCTAAATTATTCTCTATAGTTATTTCAAGTATCTTAGATGTGATAGCTTTATTGATAACAATCTCATTTAATGCATTAAAACCTGTAACTAAATTATCGTTGTTATAGATCTTACTCTCTAGTCGCATTCTCTCTCTTAATATCAATTTACCATTTATTGCATCATCAATATAACTTTCTAAATCATCTAATTGCAACTCCATAATAAAGCCAACTCTACCTAAGTTAAACGGTAATATAGGAACATCAATCTCTTCAAATAATTGTAATGCATGTAAAAGAGTTCCATCTCCTCCTAAAACAATAACAAATTTAGATGTAGCTCGCATCTGCTCTATTGTTGAAAACTTAATATCAATATTATGAGGCTTAGCATTATCTTCCAACATCAATGGTTGAATATTTTTAGATAAAAGTAGATTAATAACATTAGTCGCTATTTTTTCAATACGATCATCAGATAATTTCACAATAATTGAAGCTTTAACCATCATACAAGACATCCTATTATATAATAATACTTAAACATCATGATTATAACTAAAAATAGATATATATTCAACGTTTCCTTTTCGTCCCTTTATCGGAGACTCAAATATATCTATTTTCTCAAAATTATGTTCTACAGCAAACTTTTCAATCTCATCTATAACTCTATGCCTAACTGAAGGATCTTGAACGATTCCTCCCTTCATAACCTCTTCTTGTTTTGCTTCAAATTGAGGCTTTATTAAGGCAACATAAATTGATTTATATTTACAAAACTCTACAGCTTTTGGAATAATCTTTTTCAACGATATAAAAGATAAGTCCGATAATAAAATATCTACCTTCTCCCCAATCTGATTAAAATCTATATATCGGAAATTTATCCCTTCTAATAAATTCACTTTCGGATTATTTTTCAACCTCTCATGAATTAAATTTACTCCAACATCAACCGAATAAATTTTAGAAGCATTATTCCTAAGAGCAACTTCTGTAAATCCACCCGTTGAACAACCAATATCTATAACAACTTTATCTGTAAAATCTACTATCTTTCTATCAACTACAGATTGAAGCTTTAATGCACCTCGACTTACATAATCATGTTCTTTCTTAAGTCTTATATCTGAATTAATCTTAACCATCGTGCCAGCTTTATTCACTAAAACATCGTTCACTAATACAATATCTTGAATAAGATAACTCCTAGCAATCTTTATATCTGTTGCTAACTCTTTTAATACAAGAAGAGTATCTATACGTTCTTTACTCATATAAGCTTAGAAATTTTCTTAAACATTTTATCAGCAGTTAGATTGTAATCATCTCTAAGCGATGGCACATCACCTTGTTCCACAAAACAATCATCAAACCCAAACTTCTTCACCACTATTGATAGTTTTGCTTCTTGTAAAACAGATTGAACCATTTCGCCCAATCCACCCGATATAACATTTTCTTCAATCGTAATTATTAACGACTTATCTTTCAATTCCTTAACCAATACTTTAGTATCAAGTGGCTTTAGAAACCTTACGTTTATCAAGGAGATAGATATGTTTTTATCAAGTAGCTTATTATATAATTTATAAGCTTCATTAAAAATATATCCATTAGAGATAATAGCGATATCTTTTCCTTTAAAAATAACTTCAGGAATACCTAACTCAACTTTTATATCTTTAAGTTCAGGATAATTATTTACCCCACCTCTCGGATATCTTATAGCCACTGGAGAGTTTAATGATAAAGATAATGATAACATCTGTTCAAGTTCATAACTATCTTTTGGTAACATAACGATTATGTTCGGTATAGCTCTTAAAAATGTTAAATCAAATACTCCATGATGTGTTGGCCCATCTGCCCCAACTAATCCAGATCTATCTATACAGAAGGTGACTGGTAATTTTGATATCGCTACATCATGAATAATCTGATCGTAAGCACGTTGAAGAAAAGTTGAGTATACTGCAAAAAATGGACGCATTCCGAACGTTGCAAGCCCTGCTGAAAAAGCAACTGCATGTTGTTCAGCTATACCTACATCAAAAAATCTATTTGGGAAAAGTTCAGAAAATCCACGAAGACCTGTTCCATCTTTCATCGCTGCAGTTATCGCAACAACTCGACTATCCTCTTCTGCAAGCTTACTTAAATTTCTACCAAAACAATCTGACCATGACTCTACACTATTTGATGAGCCACTAATTTCACCTGTTTCAACATTAAATGATGATACTCCATGATAAATATCTGGCTTCTTTTCTGCTGGTAAATATCCTCTACCTTTTTGAGTTATAACATGTATTATAACTGGCTTTCTTTGCAAGCAAGCGTTACTTAAAGCTTTCTCAATATCACTGATCTTATGTCCATTGATAGGACCTATATATTTAATACCAAGGTTTTCAAAAACCGTTCCAGGTATGAAAAATGATACTAACGATGACTCGATCTTTTTAATAAACTTTATAAATCTATCTCCAAGTGGAGCATCTTCTAACATATTTCTAAGGTCTTGTTTAAACTTTGTTACAAACTCTCCAGATAATGATTTTGATAGATATGTTGAAAATGCTCCAACATTTTTATCTATACTCATCTCATTATCATTCAAAATGATAACTAAATTTTTCTTGAGTGAACCTGCATTATTTAAACCTTCAAATGCTAAACCGCCACCTAATGCACCATCACCAATTACTGCAACTGTTTTTGCATCTTTACCTTCAATCTCATTACTAACTTTTATTCCAAGTCCGACTGAAACCGATGTACTTGTGTGTCCCGATATAGCCGTATCATATTCACTCTCTGTTGGTGAACAGAAACCAGATATCCCTTTATATTGACGAAGTGTAGAAAATCTTTCACGTCTACCAGTTAACAACTTATAAGCATATGATTGATGCCCAACATCCCAAACAATCTTATCCTTAGATAAATCTAATGAACGCAATAATGCTAATGTCAATTCTACAACACCTAAACTAGGAGCTAAATGTCCACCTGTTTTTGAAACTGTATTAATTATTTCATCTCTAAGCTCTGCCGATAGAACTGTTAAATCATCGTAATTAAGTTTTTTTATATCGCTAGGAGATGATATATTATCTAATATCAACTTCTTATTTGCACTCTTTTCATCCATACTTACAAAAACCTTCTTAGTACTTATTCAATAATTGTATCTACCTATCAAAATAACATTATCCACTACTAATAGTAAAATTACTAACCGTAGAAACACTAGCAACTAGAATAGCATTATATGTTATTTATCTCTATATATAATATAATCTGATATACCATTTAAAACTTTTGCACGGTCACCAAAAAATGAAATATCGTCTTTTGCTTTATTAAGAAGTTCATCTAAAATTCTTTTTGATTCATCTAATCCAAAAAGTGATGGATATGTTAACTTAGACTGAACAACATCTTTACCTGCTGTCTTACCTAAAACTTCCTTAGATGAAGTTATATCTAAAATATCATCTTGTATCTGAAATGCTAGTCCTATACTGTTTCCATAAGAAGATAACAATCTACACTCTTCCTCATAAGCGTTAGCAAGTCTTGCACCTATAAGAATTGATGCTTTAATTAATTCTGTACTTTTATTCATATGAATATATTTTAGTAATGATTTATCTGGAGTAGAATTTTCGCCGTATAAAATATCTGCAACCTGACCAGCGATCATACCTTTATCGCCTGATGATACTGAAAGACTTGTTGAAATATCAACTCTAGCTGTATCTGATATTGATGGAGATATAGATCTATCATTAATCAGTTCAAACGCCTTAGTCACAAGAGCATCTCCTGATAAAATCGCTAACGCTTCACCGTATACTTTATGATTAGTTAGTTTTCCTCTACGATAATCATCATCATCCATAGCAGGTAAATCATCGTGAATTAATGAGTATGTGTGAACCATCTCAACAGCTGCTGCAAACGGTATTACAATATCAATATTATCTGAAAATAAACTGTATGATGATATTAAAAGTGAAGCACGAATACGTTTGCCACCTGCAAATAGAGAGTAACGCATAGACTCAATAAGTTTAGATGAATAACTATCTTTAATTATAAGATATTTATCTAAAAAACTATCTACCTTTAACGCACACTCTGTAATGAATGATTTTGTGTCAACATTATTCATCATCAATATCTAATTTTTCCCTTTTGATATTAGATCCATCTACTGTTGCAACTGATACAATACTCTCTATATTATCAAGAGTATCTCTGCATTCATTTGCAAGTTTAATTCCTTCTTTAAATAATAAAACCGAGTCTTCAAGAGTCGACTTATTTCCCTCTAATTTAGAGACAATACTTTCTAATCTACTCATTTTTTTCTCAAAATTTTTAATATTATCTAAACTTTTACCACTCTCTTTAACTTTCTTATCTTCCATAATCAACTCTAAATAATCTTAATTAATACCTATAAGCGATACAAATATCTACTTTAAATTCTTTTCCAATATACCTAAAACTCTCTTCGCATTACCTTTTGCTTTAACATTGTATAACGCCTCTTCAATAATACCGTTCTCATCTATTATAAATGTTGAGCGTTTTATACCTGTAACTAATTTACCATATAACGATCTATCTCCATATGCAAAATAACTTTTCACAACTTCTTTATCGCTATCAACAAGAAGATCAATCTTCAAATTATATTTTTCTTTAAACTTTTTATGGCTTTCGCATGAATCAGGAGAAACACCTATAATAATAGTATTTAGTGCTTCAAACTCATCAACAAGAGATGTAAAATCGTTAGCTTGAAGAGTGCAACCTGGAGTACTATCTTTAGGATAAAAATAAAGAACAACTTTCTTACCTCTTAAATCCTCTAATTTTATATCTTTTTCATCAATATTTTGTAATGAAAAACTAGGAGCTTTATCACCCTTTTTTAACATAGCTTACCTTTTTATTATTTTATTTTTTATAACTTAATTACACCTAATAATTTTATTCTACTACAAATTAATCATATTGTAATTTTTGATCTACTACGATTTAATTACACTATAATTTTACTCTACTTCTTGTAACTTACTTGCACCAGATAGCTGTCCACACGCAGCAGAAATATCTTTACCTAAACGCTTACGCAGAAAAGCTGATACTTTATTCGCAATTAAATAGTTCTGAAATTTTTCAACGACTATCGCTTTAGGCTCTTTGAAATCTGTAAATTCCGAACCGTTATAAATTATTAAATTAACCTTTGCTTTTACACCTTTCATAAGCTTAACCAACAGCTTTGCATCTTCTAAACTATCATTTACACCATCAATTAATATATACTCTAATGTTATTCTTTTACGTTTATCAAGTTCAAGAGTTTTCAGTTTTTTGATAAGTTCTTCTAACGGATATTTATTTGATATAGGCATAATATCTTTTCTTACACTTTGACGTGGTGAGTTTATTGATACTGCAAGATTAACTGGCGTTTCCATTCTAAATAATCTATCAATATTTTTGAGATAACCACTTGTTGATACAGTTATTTTTCTATGTGAAAAACCAAGATACTTATCATCTAATATGATCTCTAATGCTTGAATAAGTGAATCAATATTATCTAACGGTTCGCCCATTCCCATAAATACTAGATTAGATAATCTAATATTAAATAGTTTATCAGCTTCACTTCTTAGATATTGAACTTGTTTGAAAATTTCAGCAGGTGTAAGATTACGCTTAAAACCTATCGACATGAATGTAGCACAAAATGTACAACCCATTCTACAGCCTACTTGAGATGAAATACAAGCAGTCAATCTATCGCCATCTTTTAATAGAACAGATTCAATTCTTTCTCCATCTGATAATTCAAATAAAAATTTAATCGTACCATCGGTTGAAGATTCTCTTGAAACTTCTATAAAATGTGTTATCGGATATCTTGACGATAATTTTTCTCTAAGCGGTAACGGGATATTTGACATTTGATCGTAAGAATATACACCACGTTTAAATAACCACTCAACTATTTGATCGGCTCTATAGCTACTTTCACCATGTGATTTAATAACTTGTTGTAACTCAATAACAGAAAGATTATCTATAAACTTCATAAATCAACAATGTATTACTCTGCAGACAAGGTTGTAACAACATCTTCATCTGTTTCTTCTATTCTAAAGAGTCTGTCAAGATTAGTATGCATAAAAACCTTTTTAATATCCTCATTAATAGAGGTAAGTACTAAATATTTTTCACTTTCTTTTATTACTCTTAACATTCTAATCAACTCTCGTAAACCAGAACTATTTAGATAAGTTACACGTGAAAAATTTATAACAAACACATCTACACTTTCCATTTTAACAGCGATATGATTTCCTAACTCTTCACCGTTGAAAGAGTCAATCTCGTATATTGGATATAAAAACTCAATTTTCTTCCCATTACTTAAAACTTCAGTATTATTACTAAAAGACATTTTTGTATATCCTCCGAATTAAAGATAAATTATTCTAACAGTTATAAATATTAAAAACAACTATAATATTTATAAGACACTTCTTACTACTTATAAAGACATTCTATCTGCTGCCTGGTTTGATAGCTGCTGTACCTAGTGTTGTACATATCGGACAATTAGATGCTTCATAACTTTTCACTAAAACTCTTACTAAAGACATATATGGCTGACTAAAATTAGGAGACTCTTCGCTTCTATCAATAATTGAAACAATAGCCACAACTTCCCCACCATTTTCTTCAATAGCTGCAATACACTCTTTTGTTGACCTACCAGTTGTAACAACATCTTCAGCAATAACTATTTTCTCTTTAGGTGATAAAGTAAAACCTCGTCTAAAAGTCATTTTACCATCAACTCTTTCAGTAAATATAGAACGTTTAGATAGTAATCTTGATAGTTCATAACCGAAACGTATACCTCCAATTGCTGGAGATACAACTGTTGTAAAATCAAAATGTTTTAACTTCGGTATCAATTGAGAAATAACACCAGTAGCTATTTCAGGGTATTGTAAAACTTGTTCTGATTGTAGATATGTATCTGAATGCATTCCTGATGATAATAAAAAATGTCCTCTAAGTAATCCATTATTCTCTTCATATACTTTTACAATATCCATACACCCTTCTCTATCTTTATATATTTTTGATCTACAAAACAGAATCATCAACTTACTAGAACTTCCTTGATATATCTCCTAAATAATTACTATTGCAAACTAATAAAATAACCTACTCTTATGAAATATATCTCACCAATATAGCAATATCATACCACTATATACAGTCACTCTATATATACATTTATTTCTCCATACATACAACATATATTTGAGCAGATAGAAATAATATATAAATATTGAGAGAAGCATTCGTTGATAACTATATCATATATTTATTGATAATTATAGATAGAATTAAGCAAGTCTGTTTGTAGATATGTTTCAATTAAATAAATCTTATTTATGTTAATGCTTAGGTTAATTAAATATTATAAAAAGTGCAAAACTAATCTTTAAGTTCTTCAAGAATATTTGTAGCAGCATTTAACGGATCATTTGCCGATGTAACAGGTCTTCCAACGACAATATAATCTGAACCGATTGATTTCGCATCTGCTGGAGTAACTACACGTTTTTGATCATCTACATTATCATCAAGCATTCGTATACCTGGAGTGATAGTTATAAAGTCTGTGCCACATCGCTCTTTAATCGTTCTAACCTCTGATGCAGATGAAACAACTCCATCAAGTCCAGATAGTTTTGCTTTATAAGCTAAATCTGATACATATTTGGCTTCATCAGATATAGAGATAGAGAAATCTTGCAAGTATTTTTTATTAAGCGATGTTAATAATGTTACTCCGATTAATAATGGTTTAGTTTGTAAAGATGATGATAGTTTACTATACTCATCATCTAGAACCCTCTTTGCTTCACACATCATCTCAACTCCACCTTGAGTATGAAGGTTGAAAATATCCACACCCGCACGAATAGATACCGCAATAGCACCTGCTACCGTATTTGGAATATCATGAAATTTTAAATCTAAAAAAACCTTCTTATCTTTAGACTTCAAATAATCAATCGACGCAAAACCTGATGATAGAAATAATTCTAATCCAACTTTATAATATTCTACCGAATCAGATAAAATATCTATCATAGATTTTGCGTCATTTAAATTATTATAATCTAATGCTACTATTAACTTTGTTTTCAATTTACTACCATTAAATAATATTTCTACAAATAATAACTATCTGTTTGCAGTATGCTTAAAAATAACTTTCGATGGGCAAGGATCAACACACAGATAGCAATCAGTACACTTATCTCTATCAACTTTTGATAGAAAGTCAGTTACATGAATAGCATCATCATTACATTTTTTCTCACATATCTTACAACCGATACAACCTGCTGAACAATATTTCTTAGTCACAGCACCTTTATCTTTTGAACTACAAACAACTGTAACACCTTTAGATATATCTTGTATCTCAATAAGGTTTTTAGGACATGCAACAACACACTTACCACAAGAAACACAACCTTTCTCATCAATATGAGGTAAGCCATCTTTCCCCATACTTATTACATCAAACGGACACGCACGCATACAGTTTCCTTCACCGATACAACCGTAACTGCAAGCTTTATTACTGCCAAATGAATCTGCTATAACTTGACAATCTTTTACACCATCATACTTAAAACTATCTAAACAGTTCTCTCCACCATTACATAAAAGAACAGCACTGGTAGTAGCTACCATACCTGATGATATATTAAAACGTTCTGCCGCTTCATCTCTATCTTCATCACTCATAACGCTACAACCTGAAAATGTACTACCACCACTTGTGATAGATTGAGCAAGACCTGCACAACCTGCAAAACCACAAGCACCACAGTTAACTCCAGGAAGAGCTTCTAGTATCGCTACAAATTTCTCATCTTTATCTACTTTGAAAAAACTTGAACCAAATGTTAAGATTATTCCTATAATTAATCCTATTAAACTAAAAACAATTATCGCTGTAATCATAATTTTACCATCCCTGAGAAGCCCATAAACGCTAACGATAATATACCAGCTGTGATAAACGCAATCGGGATACCTCTAAAATTTTTAGATATAACTGATTGATCGATATACTCTCTTAATCCTGAAAATATAATTATCGCAATAGCGTAACCTAATGATGTTCCAAAAGAGAATACAACCATATTTATAAAGTTATATCCATCTTTAATATTTATAATCGCAACACCTAATATAATACAGTTTGTTGTGATTAACGGTAGAAATATACCTAAACTACTGTATAACTCTGGAACATACTTCTCTAAAAACATCTCTAGCAACTGAACAACAGCCGCTATAACAAATACAAAAACTATCGTTTGTAGATACATAATATCAAACGGTATAAGTACCGCATAATATACGATCCACGAAATAACCGAAGATATCATAATTACCGCTGCAACTGAAAATGACATCCCTATTGCTGTTTCTAACTTACGAGAAACACCTAAAAAGGAACATATACCTAAGAACTTAGTTAAAACTATATTATTTACTAACGCTGCCGAAATTAATAGAAGTATTGAATATGTCATATATACCTCACGACCTTGATTTTTTAGCTATATTTAATATCATATTTACCATACCAATTAAAAGCCCTAATGTGATAAAAGCTCCTGCTGGGTAAACAAATAACGAAAACGGATTATACGCTTCTGGCATTATTCTAACACCGAAGATAGAACCCTCTCCGAACAACTCTCTAACTGATGATAATAGAAGTAAGGCTAAGGTAAATCCTATACCTGAACCTAAAGCATCTAATGTTGAGTCGATAACATTATTCTTTGACGCAAATACCTCTGCTCGTCCTAAAACGATACAGTTAACAACTATCAGTGGAATAAATAAACCTAACACTTTATGTAAATCATGCACATACGCATTCATCAATAGATCCACAACTGTAACTAATGAGGCTATCACTAGAATATACGATGGGATACGAACCGATTTCGGAATGTATGATGCTAGCAATGAAATAATAATATTTGAGCCTAATAGAACAGCTGTTGTCGCAAGCCCTAACGCTAAACCATTTATAGCTGCAGAGGTTACAGCTAATGTAGGACATAATCCTAAAAACTGTCTAAATACTGCATTATCTTTAAAAACTCCGTTCGTAAACGTTTTTATTTTCATAAATCACCACTATTTACAGAATTTAATTCTGATGAACTTGTTAACTTAAAATTAGCTTTAATAAAATAAAGTGCTTCTGCAACCGCTTGTGATGTTGAACGTGATGAGTAGGTAGCCCCACTTATCTGATCTATAACTCCACCATCTTTCTTTATATTCAACTCTACTGGATCTGCTATACCATTAAATGCAGTTAAAAACTTCTCTTGTGTGATCTTTGCTCCAAGACCAGGAGTTTCAGTATGCTGAACAATAAATACACCTTCAACTTTTCCTGCACTAGAAATACCAACTAGGTAAGTTATAAGTCCATTATAACCTTTGTTTGATATAACCTGTAGTGCGTATGCGATTGTTTTATTGTCGGCTGTTTTTGCCTCATAAACCGATCTATTATCTACTGTGATAAACTCTGCATAAGGATCATTAGCGTACTTTGGTAGCACTTGATCTAAACCTTTAACAAAATCTAAACGATACATTTCAATTATTCTATCTTTCGTTTCAGCATTAACAAATGATAAAATCACGCCTACAACTAAAGATATAACTGTAACCGATATAACCATATAATATTTACTATTCATAAAGTCTTTCATGTTAACCTCCAAACGATCTAGGTTTAGTATAACGATCAATAAGTGGTACTAATGAATTCATCAGTAGTATTGAAAAACCAATACCTTCTGGGTAACTTGAAAAAATTCTTATTAGAACAGTAAGAGCTCCACACCCTATTCCAAAAATAATCTGACCTTTAGAGTATAACGGAGAGGTAACAAAATCTGTTGCCATAAACAACGCACCTAAAACTATACCACCTGATAGAACTTGTGTAATCGGATCTAAAATATAACCTTGATTAAAGTACCAGAATACAGTTGCTAAAACTAAAAATGTAGTTAAGCATGCGAACGGAATTCTCCATGCACCTATTCTTGTAATTAAAATTACAGCACCACCTATTAGAAGAGCTAATGTCGATACCTCTCCTGCTGCTCCTGGGATAAATCCTAAGAATGATGGCAACCATGTCTCTGTCATTAATACAGGTAAAGTTCCACCGACCGCAACTGTCTCTTTCGCTGCTGTTAATGTCGTAGCCATAGATACTGCATCTATCGGAACTGTTGTAATATTAAATAATCCGTTCTCAAATATATTTGAGGTCGGAAGATAAAACGTACTCATATATGATGAGTAACCAACAAGAACAGCTATTCTACCAGTTATTGCAGGATTATAAACATTTCTACCAAAACCACCAAATAACTCTTTTCCTATTAAAGATGCGATAAGCGCTGCTACTACATAAATATAGTATGGAAGTATAGGAGGTAATGTCATAACTATAAATGCTGCTGTTATAGATCCTTTAAACTCTAGAAAACGATGTAAATAATCTTTCCTATATTTTATTGAGTCGTAAGTCCACTCTGTAAGGGCACAAACAGACATTGTTAATAAATAAGCAAAAAGAATTCTGTATCCATAATAATAAAAAGAGAAACAAACCGCTGGCAACATCGCTGCTGCTAAGATAAAGATAGTATGCTTCATCACATATTTTCCATGCTGATGAGGAGGAAGTTTCATTAAAAATTCACTCATTTTTTACCTCCTGAAGCTTTTTCCATCTCTAACGATGCTATATGATCTTTTACTAAGAAATTTTTAGCATATTGAATACTTTCCATAAGTTTCCTACTTGATATACATACATAAGAACAACATCCACACTCAATACAACTCATTAAGTCGTCTTTCAGTGCTTGATCTATATCGCCTTGTACTATCGAGTTATTAATTCCTGTTGGAGACAATCTCATTACACACGAATCAATACAACGACCACATCGTGCACATGCCTCTTCATCATGACTTGCTACCTTATCATTTAAAAGAAGAACAGCAGATACTGTCTTTAATAGAGGTGTATCTAAATCTGCAATTGATGTCCCCGTCATTAAACCACCTAAAATAATACGATTATACTGTTCTGGATCAAGATTAAGTTTTTCAAGTAACGATCTAACTGTTGTTCCAACTTTAACTATTATATTTTGATGAGTTGGTATATCTCCTGAAATAGTAACAACTCTATCAATAACAGGTTTAGATTTTTTAATTGCTTCATATATACTATATATAGTAGATATATTTTGTATCATAACCTTAACAGATGAAGGAAATTCACCTTTTTTAACAGTTCTACCAAGAAGAACATATATTAACTGTTTTTCGCCACTATATGGATATTTACGAGGTAATTCCGCTATATCAATACTGTTATCTTTAGCAAGTTGTTTAAACTTATCTGTCTGCTCTGTAGTATTGCCCTCAAGCGCTACGATAACTCTTTTGATATCTAACTCTTTTTTGATCAATAAAATTGTTTCTATTAATTCATCAGCTTTATTGATCAATATTGATTGATCACAAGTTAAGTAAGGCTCACTCTCTGATGCATTAATAATAAGAGTATCCACCTGTGACTTAGATGAACAAAATTTGATATAACTAGGGAACCCTGCGCCACCCATACCAAGAACACCAGCATTTTTTACAGAACTTTCAATATCCTTTGCAGGAGTAAGTTTCGTATAATCTCCAGATTGTTCTGATGCTTTAATAACGATCCCTTCTGTTGTGATTAATTTACTATGTTTAATCTGTGTAATATCTTCTATAATCCCATCAACTGATGAGTGTATATCTATAGAAAATCCTGATTCACTAGCCTTTGCAATAAGATCCCCTGCTTTAACTACATCTCCTTTTGAAACCACAGGAATTGAGTTAGTACAGAAAGAGTTGCTAAGTGGATAGTAGAATAGCTCTCCATCAAGAACTGGCAACGTATTAATAATATTCGCATCAGCAAACTTATTTTGCTTAAGCTTAATACCGCCTTTAATTGAGTAAAGTTTCATATTTTCTTCACCTTTTATGTTTTACTACTGATATGTTTGTTTCTGCTAAAAGCTCTTCTGCTAATAAATCCTGATATTCCTCTAAATATACTATTCTTGAAATACGTGCATTTATAAGCATTTTAGTACATATTGAACATGGTTTATTCGTACAATAAACAACTGCACCATCTGTAGAAACACCATGAACAGCAGCTTGAATTATAGCATTCTGCTCTGCATGAACACCTCTACATATTTCATGGTTACTTCCTGATGGAACATTCATAGCTGTTCGTAAACAACCTACTTCTGATGCATGGGGTAATCCTGATGGAGCACCGTTATACCCTGTTGATATAATGAAATTATCTTTTACTAAAATAGCTCCTACCTGTCTCCTTATACAAGTAGAACGTTCTTTTGCAACCTCTGCCATTCTCATAAAATATTCATCCCAACCGATACGATCCATAAAACATTTTACCTACTAAATTATTGTTTCTAAATATATTCTATAACTCATACCAAATTACTCTACTTTATGTAAAGAGGAAACGCAAGACACAATTTTTGTACTATCTTCTTTACAGATAAAACTTTCTCTTTATCTGTAATATTATTAAGTACCTCAGATATAAGATCTGCTATCGATTCCATCTGTGCTTCACACATACCTCTACTAGTAATTGCTGCTGTACCTATTCTAATACCACTTGTAATAAATGGTGATTGTGTTTCAAATGGTATAGTGTTTTTATTTGTAGTAATATTTGCAGTATCAAGTGCTATCTGACAATCTTTACCTGTTAAACCTTTATTACTCACATCAACTTGTAGTAGATGATTATCTGTACCACCAGATACAATTCTAAAACCTTTTGCGATTAGTGCATCTGATAAAGCTTTAGCATTTTTAACAATCTGAAATTGATACTCTTTATAATCATTTCCCATACACTCCTTTAATGCAACAGCTTTAGCCGCTATAACATGCATTAATGGACCACCTTGCATACCAGGAAAAACAAATGAATTAACTTTTTTAGCGATCGTCTCATCGTTACAAAGTATCATACCACCTCTTGGACCACGCAATGTTTTATGTGTTGTAGTTGTAACTATATGGGCATGCTCCATAGGTGATGGGTGAACACCTGCTGCAACTAACCCTGCAATATGTGCCATATCAACCATAAGGTATGCGCCTATCTCATCGGCTATCTCTCTAAAAGCTTTAAAATCTATTATACGTGAATACGCTGATGCACCTGCAACTATCATCTTAGGTTTATACTCTTTTGCTAATTTTCTAACATTATCCATATCAAGTATCTCTGTATCTTTAGAAACACCGTATGAAACAACTTTTAAAAATTTACCTGAAAAATTTACTGGTGATCCATGAGTTAAATGTCCTCCATGAGAGAGATCCATACCCATAATCGTATCACCTATTTCAAGCAATGAAAAATACGCTGCAAAATTTGCTTGAGAACCAGAGTGAGGTTGAACATTAACAAAATTACATTTGAAAACTTCCTTCGCTCTCTCAATAGCAAGAGTTTCAACTATATCAACAAACTCGCAACCACCGTAATATCTTTTACCAGGATATCCTTCTGCATACTTATTTGTTAATAATGAACCTTGTGCTTCCATTACCGCCTCTGATACAAAATTCTCTGAAGCGATTAACTCTAAATGCTCTTCTTGACGGGTAGCCTCTTGCATTATCGCCTTATAAACTTCACTATCTTCTTTTTCCAACACCTTGTAATTCATTCTTGTACCCCTAAAAAACAAAATTATATATCTATAAAAACTAACTCTTTAACTGTTTAATAAAATCAATTGCTTAACTATTAAAAAATATTAACTCATTTATGATTACTTAATAAAACTAATTTACTAAGTAAAAAATAAAATCAATTCATTAATTACTCTATAAAACTTACTTATTAACTATAAATAAAACTAACGTATATCTCACTTATCTACTCTATAAAACTAATTTACTAGCTATAAATAAAATTAACGTATATCTAACTTATCTACTCTATAAAACTAATTTACTAGCTACAAATAAAATTAACGTATATCTAACTTATCTACTCTATAAAACTAATTTACTAGCTACAAATAAAATTAACGTATATCTAACTTATCTACTCTAAGTTGATGGCGTCCACCATCAAACTCTGTTAATAAAAACTTATCAATTATAGATTTAATTAACTCAATATCATCACCGAAAACTCTAGCACCTAACGATAAAATATTTGCATCATTATGTTTTCTTGTCATCTCAGCTAAATCTTTACTACAACATACAGCAGCCCTTATACCATCGTAGCGGTTTGCAGCAATAGAAACACCGATACCTGTACCACATATAAGAATACCAACTTGTGAACGACTAGATAAAATCTCTTTTACAACCGCTTGAGCGTAATCAGGATAATCAACAGACTCTAATGAAAAACAACCGCAATCGGTGGTCTTATACCCTTTCATGTTTAGATAATCTAGCACTACTGACTTTAACTCATAACCAGCATGGTCTGAGCCAACTGCGATATTTAATATCTTACTCATCAACCTATCCTTCATTTATTACTCTACTTACTTTAAATTATACTTTTAAAACATACCATTAAATTTAATCATAGAACTTATCCAGCTGTTTCAAATATATCGTAAAATCTACTCATAAAACTTAACCAACTATCTCAAAACATATCACACTAATTCTACTTCTAAAACTTGCTAATAAAACTTGCTCAAATATCTTAAAACGTATCGTAAAAATCTATTCACAAACTTATTCACAAAACTTTATCAACTATATTAAGTTGATAAAAACTTGTCAATTATTGATTTAACTAACTCCGTATCGTCACCTATTGACTTAGCACCCAATGATAACACATTTGCATCATCATGTTTTCTTGCTATCTCTGCTTTATCCTCACTACCACATATAACAGCCCTTATCCCATCATGACAATTAGAAACAGCCGCTGCACCAGTACCTGAAGTACATATAAGTATACCTACTGTTGAACGCTCTGATAAAATCTCTTTCACAACAGCGTTAGCGTATTCAGAATAATCAATATAATCTTGTGAAAAACAACCACAATCTGTAATGTTATACCCTTTACTTTTCAAATAATCTATGACTATTAATTTTAACTCATAACCAACGTGGGTTGAGCCAACTGCGATATTTAATATCTTACTCACCAACCTAATCCTCATTATAATATATATATTACTATACAATTTATAATATATCTATTGCTATACACTTTCAAGTAGCTAAAACATATACTAAAAATCTACTCTGAAAATATTTGTAAACTTGTCAGACATTATATTTTTTAATCATCTTTTGGAGTAAAGTCAATCTTAGATGTAAAAGCAGAATCAGGGTCTGAATTACTATCAACTTCCGTATCAGTAGCTGAACTACCTTTAAGATCATGATTGTATAACGGACGCTCTAGTAATCTATCATAACTCGACCACTCCCCACCTGCAACATTATCTTTAGCAAATACAGACTCAAATGTTTGCATTTTAGCATCTATATTATCTATATAGTGAAGTAAAAAAGCCTCACGTATTTTAGGACGTTTAGGCGAACCAAACTCTAAATAACCGTGATGAGATGCTATTAAATGCAATACCAATGTTTCGGCCATTTTAGGAAAATTATCTATCTTTGCAACATAATCCCTAACCATATCTATACCTATAAGAAGGTGTCCTAAAAGCCTTCCGTCATCTGTGTAATCAAAACCGTTATCAATATCTAGCTCATGAATTTTTCCTACATCATGAAATAAAACACCCATGAAAAGTAGGTCTCTATTTACAGATTTTCCGTAAAAATCTGCAACTAATTTAGATAATTTCAACATAGATAATGTATGATCTAAAAGTCCATTAACATACGCATGATGAACAGTTTTTGCAGCAGGGCTTCTCATGAATTTATCAAACTGATACTTATCATCTATAAACATATTCGCTAAGGATTTAAAGTAATCAGCCTCTACATTCTTATTAAGAAAAGATGTAAGCTCTGCAACCATCGCTCCCATATCTTTCCCACTTTTAGGTAGAAATACAGATTTATCTGCATTCTCAATCAACGTCATATCTTTAACCTTCAACTGAGTTACACCGTTATAAGATTGAACAACACCATCAATATTAACTACACAACCTTTCTCAACTTTGCATCTTAATTTATTGCTGTCAAACATAATGCCGTTGATAACTGCTCCATCTGTATCTGATAAAGATAATCGTAAATAAGGCTTATTATCTTTTGTTTGTAAAGTTTGAAGATTAAATATCATATAATCTTTTTTAATACTTAGTTCCATCACACACCTTTAATAAATTAACATCACTAAATAATATCAATCAAAATCAATATTATCTGATTCTGTTATAGTTAAATTTTCTATTAAAAAACCGTCTAATCTTAGAGACTCTAAAACTTCTAAAAGAGTATCCTTCATAGACGATGTTGTCATCATTATACAGTTATTATTATATAAAGAATCTGTACGTATCATCGCTAAAGACTCGTAAGAATCAATAATAGAATTGATTAAAACAATATCTTTTAGCTCTGCATTAAATCTTATTTTATAAGATTTTTCTGTAGCTGCAATACTATCTAGCACTATGTAAACTCAATAAACTTTACAGTGATATATGAAAGTTCATCTCTTACTTGTTGAGTATTCAATAGTATAGATCTTTCTATATATATAACTTTACTTCTAAAATTATTTATTACTTTTAAAAATTTTTCCATATCTTTATTTATATTTTCAAAATCTAAGAGAAATACACCTCTTTCAAATAACATAGGTAGATGTTTATAAAAAACAGCTTCATTTAGATCAAGTGGATAAAGTGTTTTTTGCATAGAGCCATAAGAAAAGAAATCCAATTTTAATGAACCACCCCTAGGAAACTTATTTAAAAAATCATAATCCAAAATAATCGGATAATTATCTTCAGGTAAATCATTAAAATAAATAAAACTACTATTATTCTCGCTCATTCGTGCCCCCTAGAATTAAAACGATTTAGATATATTATCTAATATACCATTGATAAACGCAGCAGACTTATCATCTCCATAATGCTTCGCTATAGCTGTATAATCTCTCAAAATATTAGATGTAGGACGATTCTTTTCAAATATCTCTGTTATTCCTAATCTTAATATTATACGCTCTATTAATGATAATCTCTCAATACTCCATTTTGATGACAAAAATTGAGCCACCAAAATATCATTATCTGAAGACCTCTCTACTGTAGTAGAAAGTAAAAATGAGATATCTGCTTGCTCATTTTCAGATACCATAGGATATTTTAATAAACAACTACTTTTTATATTTTCAATCGTATCTGATGTAATCTCGTATGCATATAGTACCTGCAATGCAACATCAACTATTATATTTTTTTTAGCCACTTTTTATTTAACTCTTAACTTCTATTACTATCTTTATCAACAACTTTATTATCCTTTTATCTGCTTAAATAATGAAACCATCTCTATAGCAGTCAACGCAGCATCAAAACCTTTATTACCAGATTTAGTGCCAGCACGTTCTATCGCTTGCTCAATTGAATCAGTAGTTAGAACACCAAATACAACAGGTATTCCACTCTCCATTGATGCAGCCGCAACCCCTTTAGATACCTCACTTGCAACATAATCAAAATGTGGAGTAGAACCTCGTATTACTGCTCCTAATGTGATAACAACATCATACTTTCCTGATTTTGCTAACTTAAGTGATGTAAGTGGAATCTCATATGCTCCCGGTACTCTGATAACTGATATATCTTCCAAATTTCCATTATGACGAACTAAACAATCTACTGCACCTGCAACCAACTTTTCTGAAATAAAATCATTAAATCTAGATGAAACTACAGCAACTTTAATGCCCTTTGCATCTAACTGACCTTCTATTACTTTAAAAGACATAACGCCTCCTTATAATTAATATAAATATATTGTACTTTAATCTAATCGTAAAACTATAGCATAGTTTACCTTAATCTAAACTCTAAACTAACTTGACTCAATTTAAACACTAAAACTATAATACACTTTATCCTAATCTAAACATCAAACCATAGAATAACCTAAGTGCATTTTAATTTTAATCTAAATCTAAACTATGCCCCATTTTACTTTTTTTAGTATGCATATATTTCGTATTATGCTCATTTAATTCACACTCAATAGCAACTCGTTCAACGATATCTAATCCATATCCCTCTAATGATGATAATTTTCTAGGGTTGTTTGTTAATAAACGTAGTTTCTTTACACCTAGCTTAACAAGTATTTGTGCACCAAAACCGTACTCTCTTAAATCTTCTGCAAATCCTAAATTGATATTCGCCTCTACCGTATCTTGCCCTTGATCTTGAAGATGATACGCTCGTATCTTATTCATCAAGCCGATACCTCTACCTTCTTGAAACATATAGAGAACAACTCCTCTACCATCTTTCTCAATAAGATCCATAGCATACCTTAATTGATCGCCACAGTCACATCTGCATGATCTAAATACATCTCCTGTTAAACATTGAGAATGAACCCTTGTTAATACTGGCTCACCATTTGTAACATCTCCTTTAACTAACACTACAGCCTCTTGATTATCAACGACACTAGTGTAACCTTTTATAACAAAATCTCCAGATACTGTCGGTAATTGTGCTACTGCAATCTCCCTAACAATATCATCATTGCTTAATCTATACTGAATAAGATCTGCTATCGTTAAAATCTTTAAATTATGTTCCTTTGCGAAAATCTCTAAATCAGGCATTCTTGCCATCTCGCCATCTTCTTTCATTATCTCACAGATAACGCCTGCTTGAGTAACTCCTGCTAATTTTGATAAATCAACTGAACCTTCTGTTTGTCCTGCTCTTACTAGAACTCCACCTTCTCGTGCCATGATAGGAAATATATGTCCTGGAGTTACTATATCATCAACCGTAGAATTCTTATCTACTGCTGTTAAAATCGTCTTTGCTCTATCAGCTGCAGAAATACCTGTTGAGACCCCTTCCTTAGACTCTATTGATATAGTAAAAGCTGTGCCAAACCTTGATCTATTATCACTACTCATAAGTGGTAAATTTAACTCATTACAACGCTCTTGTGTTAAAGTTAAGCATATTAATCCTCGACAATATTTTGCCATAAAATTAATCTTATCTGGTGTGATAAACTCCGCAGCTATACATATATCTCCTTCATTTTCTCTATCTTCATCATCTACTAATATCAACATACCACCTGATTTAATTATCTCTATCGCCTCAGGGACTGTTGCTCTAAAATCATTCATAAACTACCTCTTTGAATTACAACCTGCACATACATATAAAACTATATATATAACATTTATTATCTGTCTTGTAAAAGAGTTAACAATCTTCCATCTTTGCTACTCTTATTGTTACCCTTATCTAAAAGACGCTCAATATACCTAGATATCTGATCAACCTCAACATTTACCGTATCGCCTACTCGTTTTAAATGCAAACTTGTATTTGAAAATGTATGAGGAATTACTGCTATATCAAATGATCCTTTACGAATATCTGATACTGTTAAACTTATACCATCAATCGTGATAGAACCTTTACTTGCAATATATCTCTCTATATCAATACTTGATGATACAGTAAGCTTATAACCGTTACCGATACTTTCTATTGATAACAATCGCTCCATAGAATCAACATGTCCTGATACTAAATGTCCACCTAGTCTATCCGATAAACGTAATGCTAATTCTAAGTTTACTAGACTACCTATTGATATATTTGAAAATGAACTTCGTTTTATAGTCTCATAACTTATATCCGCACTAAATGAGTTCTTATCACTTTCAACAACAGTTAAACACACTCCGTTACACGCTATAGAATCTCCTATTACAGACTCCTCAAGTATCTTAGTTGCAGATATAACTACTCGTGCATAACCTTGTCCATTACTCTTATTAACCACCTTACCTACTTCTGATATTAATCCTGTAAACATAATCTATCACGCACTTCATAAGTTTTTGAAACAATTTCTTGAATATAATCTTTCTGCTTGCCATCTATATAGATATCATTATTTATCTTTTTGTATGTGTAAGATAGAAAACGATCAATATTAGAAAGTTCACTACTACCTAGTCCAGATACAGCTCGCATAGATGATGAGCCTCCAATTATCATTGGGGCTAAAAAAATATGATATCTATCTATAAGATCTCTATCCTTAAATGTACCTAGTAATGTAGATCCAGCCTCTATCATAATATCTATTATATTCATCTGCTTTAGCGTTTTTAATACTTGATAAATATCTAAATAACCATCTTCGCCTTTAGCAACTTTAATAACTTTAACTCCAAAATTTGTAAAATACTTTACTCTTTCATCTTCAACATCTTCATTTACAAAAACAACTGTATCTATATCTTTAGCTGTTTTTACAATTGATGATCTATGAGCAATTGATAATTTGCTATCTAAAATAACTCGTGTAGGTTGAGCGATAACATCTCCCACTCTACTATTTAATGTTGGGTCATCACTATGAACAGTACCGATACCTGTCATCACTGCACCAACTTCTGATCTTAATTTATGAACAGCAACTCTTGATGTTTCATCTGTTATCCATTGAGACTCACCAGTTTTAGTCGCTATAATACCATCCATACTCATAGCTAATTTAGCTCTAATATATGGAATATCCGATTGTTGAGATTTAATAAAATCTTCTATAAGTTCTGCAGCTTTAATAGCAGATACCCCTAATTTAACTTTTATACCTGCATCAATCAACTTCTTCGTGCCACCAAAATAATTATTAGGGTTCGGATCAAGCAACCCTATAACAACCTCTTTTACGCCACTATCAATTAACCTATCAACACATGGAGGAGTTTTACCTGTTGTCGAACAAGGCTCTAATGTAAGGTATATTTTGCCACCTTTTGCAAGATCTTGAACCTCATCTAATAACTCTATTTCTGCGTGTTTTGAACCAAAACTTTTATGTGCTGATATCTTAACTATATCACCATTTTTATCAACTAAAGCAGATCCAACTTTAGGATTGCTCTTAGTTAATCCTGAATATCGTTTTGAATACTCGATACATTCTTCCATTATTAAAGAATCTTTATCTATCATCTATGATTTATCACTCTTAAACTTATTTTCAGTGCCACTAAATATTCGTAAAATATTACCTCTATGCTTATATATTATAAATAAAGATAACAGAAGAGTAAAGAGAATTAACCACGGTTCATCTCTATAAAAAACTATAGTGGAAACAAAAAGGACTAAAGCTCCAACAACTGATGCTAATGAAACCATACGCCATATTAAAAATATTATAGTAAAAACTAGTAAAGCAGTTAATAACGACTTCGGAATAATAGCAAGCGATGCACCTGCTGCTGTTGCAACACCTTTACCACCCTTAAACTTTAGAAATGGAGAATAAGTATGTCCAACAATAGCTGCGATCGCAACTAGGAGAGAATGCCATGTCTCATCAAATATCATAAGTGATGCAAAAACTGGCATAAATCCTTTTAACATATCAAGAAGTAAAACCGTTATAAATCCTAACTTACCCGATACTCTTGCAACATTTGTCGCACCAGGATTTCCTGAACCAACTTTTCGTATATCAACACCATTCATAAGTCTAACATATATATATGCAAACGGAATTGAACCTAAAATAAACGAACCAAAAAGATACATCATAAAAAAATATATATTTTCCATAAAACTTAACCAACTTTCATAATTTTTAAAATCTTTATGCTAAACATCTAGCATAACTCTCAATCAACTTTAATAATTTTTACAACTCTATATACTTAATATTTGATCTATATGTCTACCGTAAAACTTAACCATTATTCAAATATAGTAACTCTATATCTAAAAGAATCTCTATCTTTATAGAACTTCAAAAACTAAAAATATACTAATAATCAACATCTATAGATTTTGATGAGTCAACAAATGCTTTTATATATATGTATCCTGAATATATAGACATTAAAGTTGAGATATATATTAAAACAGTTCCTATAAAATATGTGTTTATATATATACCCAAAAATGAATTACTCTTATACATTAAAAAACCTATCGCTATCATCTGAAAAATTGTCTTCGTTTTACCCCAACCACCTGCTGCGATAATCAAACCTTTAGATGAGGATAAATCTCTTATCGCTGCAACTAATAGATCTCTACTAACTATAATAGCAACAATCCAAGCATCAACCCTACCTAACTGGATCAACACTAACATTATTGTTGTAATCAAAATCTTATCTGCAATAGGATCAAGAATCTTTCCAAAATCTGTTATAAGGTTATATTTACGTGCTAAATAACCATCAATAAGATCTGATACAGATATTAGTACAAAAAGAAATAACGCAAAAATATTTGCATAAAAATTCTCTGGATATAAAAAAACTACAACAAGAGGGACAAGTAAAATTCTTAAAAAAGTTATCTTGTTTGCTATATTCATTTTAGTAAAAAAATCCATTAATACGATCCTCTCTTTCAAACTATTATAAGGTATTGGAACATTAATTATCGAAAGATATTTTTATAATTTCATACTCAATATCACCACCAGGTGCTACAACTAAAATATCATCACCCTCTTTTCTACCGATCATAGCTCTTGAAAGGGGAGATAAAACAGATATCTCTCCCTTAGTAATATCAGCTTCATCTGGGCCTAAAACTCTATACTTCTTTATCTCATTAGTATCAATATTCTCAAGCACAACTGTTGCACCAAATGTAACTTTATCACCTTTAATACTACTTACATCAATAACGTCAAATAACGACATCTTAGAGTCAAGTTCTGTTATCCTAGCTTCTATCAACCCTTGACGTTCTTTAGCAGCATCATACTCTGCATTCTCACTTAAATCACCATGACCTCTAGCTATCGCGATCTCTTGAACAACTAGAGGGCTTTCAACAGTTTTTAATCGCTCTAATTCTGTCTTTAATCTCTCATAACCCAATGTCGATATAGGTATTCTCTGCATAACCCCTAAACTCCTCTAAATAAAGATAATTTCAAACATACAACATATAATCATAAAATTACTTTTTTAATCTTAAATATCTTCTTTAGTTATAAATTTACTTGTAACTTTTATATCTTTTAATCTAATCTCTAAACAATCGCCATCATCTATAGATGTTTGACTATTAAAAACCTCTCCATCTTTACTTACAATAGCATATCCTCTATCTAAAACATTGTAAGGATTTAAAAGGTTCAACTTAGTGTCTATTATAGAAAGAGATGAACTTTTTTTCATTATTATATTATGAAAAGTTTTTACTAAATTATCATATAATAAAGCAATCTCACCTCTTAAACTAGCTACAACCTTTAAAGGATGTGATTTATCTAACTCTTTTTGAATATAGGCAAGTTGATTCTTTTCTATATAACATCTATTAACTAAAATATCATTAATACGCACATTTAAAAAATTTAATTTAGTGCGATAACCATCTAACACATGATCTGGAGAGTTAGAAATTAATGCAGTTTCGTATCTATCTAAATTATAGTTACTCTCTTCTATCTTATCTCTAAAACTGTCTATCAACGTATCGTTTAATCTAGATAATCTACTCTCCATTTCAACACTAATACTTGAAACAAGTTCAGCAGCAGCTGTTGGAGTTGACGCCCTTACATCTGCTACAAAATCTAATATTAAATAATCTCTCTCATGACCTATTGCAGAAATAATAGGGATTTTCATTGATGAAACTCTTCTTGCTAAACTTTCATCATTAAAAAGAGATAGATCATCTAATGATCCACCACCTCTTGTTATCACTAATAAATCATAACTTTCAGATACCCTGTCAATCTTATCTAAAACCTTAATAACTTCAAAAACAGATTGAATACCTTGAACTGGGATCGGATAGATATCTATCTCTAACTTAGCATTAAACCTTTTTACTGTTGATAAAAAATCTTTTAAAGCTGCTGCCTGAAGAGAGGTCGTAATAGCTATCCTGCCTATATTATTAGGTAATACCTGCTTACGTTCCTCTTCAAATAAACCCTCTAATTCAAGACGAGTTTTCGACTCTATAAACTGTTTATATAACTCCCCATCTGATGAAAATATTATCTTTCTTGCTAAAAACTTATACGAACCATCTGTTTCATATAAATTAACCATACCGATAACTACTACCTTATCCCCATGTTTAGGGATAAAAGCATTACGAACAGAACTATAATTCTTGAAATATGCAACATTTAATACAGTACCTAACTCTTTTAACTTAAAATAGTAATGTCCTGCTGATGAACATGAAATATCTGATACCTCTCCAGATATAGATATTAACGTGTCATAAGTTGCTGTCAATATTGACTTTATTTCTTCAGTAAACTCTTTAACTGTGTAACTTCTCATATAAGTTAGATATATTATAACGATAAACTTTTCATATATTTAATTATCATCAGATGTTAAATTGTATAAAGTATAACTATTTATATACTTAATTATCATCGGACATTAAACTATTTAGACGATAAATATTTTTATCTAGTATATATACATCCTCTCCTTCTTTTTGCATACCTATATCTTTTCTTATTAAATATTCAAGATATTCATTATCTTGAGAGATCTTATCTAACTCTTTCTCAATAAAAGATATCCTATTTCCTAAATCTTCAGCCTTTTTTTCATATTCTGACTTAATTTTTGACATTTCAACAAATTTCAATATACCATTATGTCCAAATATCGTATAGAAAATAAGGAAAATCGTAAGCACTATAAAAACTACTGTGTATTTCATAAAACAGTATCTCACCTTAAATATGTAGTAAATAGTGATAATCACTCAATTAGAGTGTAACATGTTAATAAAAAATTTAAAAGAAAATTATAGATGTTTAATAGATTATCTAATGAAATGTATCAATATTTAACACTTTTCAATAAAATGGATTAGTATTTAGCACATTCATGATGGATAACTATAGCAGCTGTTGTGAATTCTGGCTCCATTTGTGATGATGAGTTGAATGAAATACCTAATTTCTCTCCACCTAATAACTTAATGATCGTTTCATTACTTGATAAATCTGGAAGTTGAACATATCCAAATGAGTATCTACACGACCTATACTTATTACTTAAAATTGAATTAACTGTTAAATCATCTTTAAATCCTAAATCTTCACGGATATCTGTATGAACAGAATCAGCTATAGCCTCTGTTAATAATGTGAAAAAACCATGAGATAAAAGATAATCTTTATACTTATACTCTTCAAAATTACTCTTAGAGTAATCTATAGCACCACTACCAACAGTTACTATCTGTAACGCTAAAAGATCTTCTTTACCTACAGGAAAATACTCTGATAATGAACGATTTCTTATAAATGGAAAATTAAATGTTGCAAGCTCATTATCATCTGTATCGTAAACAGTTATATCGCCATCTGTCTCACTCTTTCTAATAGCTTTGAAAAAACCGTAACTTGCTTTAATATCAAGTACATTATCTTTAATCAATCTATTAAGTAAGGAATCATATTCAGCTTCAGCTTCAGCTAATAACGACTTATCCTCTATTTTATATCCCCATGCTGTTTTGAAAAGAGAGACTTTATTAAAATATTTAAGCGCTTTGCCAAGAGGATATCTTTCAATCGTTTTAACACCGTAAAAAGCTGGCGTTGGCACTTCTGAAAATGTAATATCCTCTTTCTCATAAACTTTAGCAGTACCCTCTACCCCTTGAGTAGCCCTTTCTGGTACTTTTTTAGATATATATTTATCTTCTAACACATTTATCGCATCAAAAGCATCTTTACAGTAGAAAACTTTTTTGGGAAGTAAAGGCTCACAATCTGATTCAACAAATTTTCTTGTAAGAGCAGCTCCACCTAATAAAACTTTTGAGTCGCCTAGAGTTTCAGATATTTTTAAGATATTGTCTCTCATAATCAATGTAGACTTAACAAGAAGTCCGCTCATACCTATAGCTGTTGCAGAATGCTCTTTATACGCGTTTATCATCTCATCAACTGATATTTTTATACCTAGATTTACAACATTGTATCCGTTATTAGTAAGTATAATATCTACTAGATTTTTACCTATATCATGAACATCGCCAGCAACTGTTGCTAAAATAATAGTATCTGATTTTGCAGTATCATTCTTAACTAAATACGGTTCTAATATAGATACAGATCGTTTCATAGCTTCAGCTGATTGAAGAACAAACGGTAATAAAATTTTACCCTCTGAAAACCCTTTACCAACATCTTGCATAGCTGGAAGAAGAATATTATCTATTATTGATGCAGCTTCACGCTCTTTTAATATCTCTAATAAAACTATATCTAAATCTGTTTTATCGCCTGTTAATATTTTACGTGTTAATGTATCTTCAAACGATAAATTTTCATAACTCTCTTTTTCCATTACAGTATCTGCAAAATGAGCTATAAACTTCTCTAAAACATCTTCCCTCTTATAATATATAAGGTTGTTACAAACCTCTATATCCTCATCAGTTAGTTTAGATAATGGAAATAATTTAGATGAATGTGCAATCGCCATATCAAGTCCAGCCGTTACCGCTCTTGAAAGAAATACCGAGTTCAATATAGGTCTTGAATTTGCAGCAAGTCCAAACGATACGTTAGATAAACCTAATACAGTTTTAACACCTTTACAAACTTTCTTGATCTCTCTAATAGCATCAAGAGTATCAATAGCAGCAGTTCTTAACGACTCATCACCTGATCCTATAGAAAATGTTAACGGATCAATTATTAGATCTTCTGCTGGATATCCGTACTCATTACACCATATATCATATATACGTTTAGCAATCTCTACTTTTTTCTCAACAGTTTGAGCCATTCCATCTTCATCAATAGTTAAAGCTATCATTGATGCTGGATGAGATGATACTAACTTAAATATTCTATGTAATTTCTCTCCACCATCTTCTAGGTTTGTTGAGTTAATTATAGGTTTACCTGAATATAGCTTTAAAGAAACTTCCATAACATCACAAGATGTAGAGTCTATAACTAAAGGAGCTGTAACACTCTGATTAACAATAGGCATTAACATCTTATAATCAGTCACTTCATCTCTACCTGTGTAAGCTAATGATAGATCTATAAAATGTGAACCATCTTTCTCTTGAGTACGCATAACCTCAATCATCTTATCAACATCTAATGATAGAAGCGCATCTCTAAAAAGTTTTGAACCTGTAGCATTTGCACGCTCTCCTATAAACGCTGGAGAAGGCATCTGAGTTAAAGACTCTGTTACAAAAAGACTTGATGACTTACCAACACCTGTAACGATTGATAAATCCTTTAACTTATAATCTTGAACTAAATTTGAAAGTGCTGATATATATGATCCATCTGTACCACAACAACCACCAACCATACAAATAGGAAGTTCGTCTAACATATTTTTGATTATAGTTATAAATTTATCAACTTTCATAGGATATACGGTAACGCCATTTATAGACTCTGGTAGACCCGCATTTGGAGAGATATATAAACGCCCTTTATAAAAACCGCTTAACTTCCTAAGAGGTTCAAGCATTAAATCTGGACCCATAGCACAGTTTAAACCAAGTGCATATATATCCATACGGCTTAATATTGTAGATACCGTCTCTAAATCTGTACCTGTTAGAAGAGTATTGTTTGACTCAACAGTAAATGACACAACGATCGGAAGATCTTTACTATATTTTTTAGATAAATCTCTACAAACATTAATAGCTACACGCATCTGTAGAACATCTTGACTTGTCTCAATATTTACAAGATCAATATCTTCTATTACAGATTCAACTTGTTCTAAATATTGAGAGTAAAGCAAATCATAAGTTATCTGATTAAGAGAGACTAATTTAGTACCAGGACCTATTGATAACGATACAAACTTATTATCATATTTATTAGCAGCATCTCGTGCCAACTTAACAGCTGCTCTATTAATCTCAACTACTTTATCGCCTAGATCGTATTCATCAAGTACTACTCTTATAGCACCAAATGTATTGGTTACCGCAATATCTGCTCCTGATCTAAAATAATCATCATGAATAGACGATATTATATTAGGAGCTACAATACTTAGATATTCATTACAACCAACTCTACCATTCCATACAGACTCAGCGATATCAACTTGCTGAATTCTTGTTCCCATAGCGCCATCGTAAACTACTATTTTATCTGATGAATACTCTCTAAATGTCATCTGAAACTAGAAACCTTTTTTACGTTCTTTAATTCTTGTAGCTTTACCTCTAAGTGCACGTAAGTAGAATAATTTAGCTCTTCTAACACGTCCACTTCTCATAAGCTCTAACTTATCTATTCTTGGTGAATATAATGGGAAAGTACGCTCAACACCGATATTACCAACCATTTTACGAACTTTAAATGTTGTTCCAACACCACTTCTATGAATAGCTATCACAACCCCTTCATACGGCTGAATTCTTTCTTTAGTGCCCTCAACAATCTTGAAGTAAACACGGACAGTATCACCTGATCTAAATGCTGGATGTTGCTTATCCTTATACATGCTCTCTACAGCTTCAATAATCTTATTTTTCATGATTTTCTCCTAAAAATATCTATCTATTTATAATTTATAATTTATTTAATATCTGTAACCTAAGTTGATAGTTATAACCTATAACTTAAAAGTTAACAACTACTTACTACTCTACTCAACTATTGACTAGTCGACTAAGTGCAATAGCAACCGCTGATCTTACTGATAGATGATTAAATCCACCTACACCTTCTATCGGTTCTAATACAAAATCTACCATCTCAAAAATATCTTCTGTAAATCCCCAACCTGTACCAAATATAAGTAAAACATGCTCATCTGATGAAAGTTTTGATAACTCATTAAAACTAATCGTTGCTCTAGAACTTCTTGCTGTTGTTGCAACTATTATAGGTCTATAACCTATCTTATCTTTTATCTTCTTAATAGCATCTAATAACGTAGATACTATACTTGTTCTTGAAAATGCTTCACTTCTGTTAGGATTATACTCTACACCATAACCTTTTACCCAGTGATTTATAACTATATTAGCTATATCTCGTTGAGACTTTACTGGTGAAATAATAAAAAAATCATCAACTCCAAACGTACAAGACGATCTTGAAATATCATGTATATCTAAATTCGTAATAGATGTTGTTACTACATCTTTCTGCTTATCCTTCATAGGATAGTGCATTAACGCAATAGATAAATTAATCTTAGATGGCTCATTATAAAAACTCTTATGAGCTTCTACCAACCGACTCTCTTTACTCTGATCTTTAATTGATACAAGATCAGGTCTAGATAGTTTAGTCGCCATAAAAGATTCATCTTTACGCCACTCTTCAATTCGCTTATGGTCACCCGATAGAAGTACTTTTGGTACTTTCCATCCCATAAACTCCTCTGGTCTTGTATAGTGAGGATACTCTAATGATGATGTTGAAAAAGATTCATCAACTAACGACTCTTTATCTCCAACTACCCCATCTACAAGACGTGCAATAGCATCTATCATAATCATCGCTGCAGGCTCACCACCTGTTAATATATAATCCCCTATTGAGTATTGATAGTCACATAAATGCTCGCTAACTCTCTCATCAACACCTTCGTAACGTCCACATACAAATGTTAAGCTATCATACTGCGATAACTCAATAGCATCTTTCTGTGCAAAACGTCTACCACGTGGATCAAGAATAATAACTTTATGTTTATCACTATCCTCTCCCTTCTCATTAAGAGTGCTTTTAATAGATTCCAATGCGTTGTAGATAGGCTCAACTTTCATTACTAAGCCAACTCCACCACCAAACTGATAGTCATCTGTTGTTCTATGTTTATCAGTTGTAAAATCTCTCAAATTAATAGCATTAATTTCAATCAACTTATTATCTATCGCTTTAGATATAACGCCTTGATTAAAAGGGAGCTTACACATATCAGGAAAAATTGTAATCACATTATAACTTTTCACTCACCAAACCTATCGTATCTATAACAATAATTTTGTCAATAGAATCGATTTTTTTTACATGATAAGGGTTATTAGATATAAGAGAGTAACTACCATCAGTTAACTCTATTCTAAAGATATCTTCTGTAGATACTTCAAGGTAATCAACTAATTTCCCAATCAATACACCTTCAATATCCACAACCTTAGCACCTTCTATCTTATACCAATATATCTCCCCATTCTCTTCTTCAGGCAAATATTCTCCGTGTATAAATACACTAGATTTTTTAATTGACTTAGCCTGCACATCATCATCAATACCCTCAAACTTCACCAAATACATACTTTTGTAAGAAGATATTTCTGAAACAGGTAAAATACGAAAATGCTCATTGTTACTACTCAAACAAAACTCATTGGCAGTTAGCAAAATATCAACGTTATCCGTAACAGGCTTCAACTTAATATAACCTTTAAAGCCATAAATGTCAGCTATATAACCAATTTTCACATACTTATTTTGGTTATTTGACATTTCTTCTATTACTCTTCAATAATATCAAGTCCGTATCTCACTTCTGACTTTGCAGATGCAGCTAACAATATAGTTCTTATGGCTTTAGCTGTCTTTCCTTGTTTACCAATTACTCTCCCTAAATCTGACTGAGCAACACGAAGTTGGATAGTTTTGCCTTTTTCAGAATCTACTTCCGAAATTTCAATGGCATCTGGGTTTTCCACTATTGGACTAACAATAAATTTAACTAACTCTTTCATAATAGCCTTCTTCCTTCTAAACTTTTTTAATACTAAATTTTTCCAAAATACCTTTTTTCCTTAATAGGCTTCGTACAGTATCGGTAGGTATCGCACCGACACCAAGCCACTTTAATGCCTTGTCTTCATCAATCTTTAATTCCATTTCTTGTGGTAGTGGATTATATGTCCCTATGATCTCAATAAACGCTCCATCTCTTGCAACTCTTGAATCTGCGATAACGATACGATAAAATGGACGTTTCTTCCTACCAAATCTCATTAATCTGATTTTTGTAGCCATTGCTTAAATCTCCTTACTCTTATTTTATTTAATTAATATCTAATACCTTTTAAATCTTTTATCTATTATCTAATATTTTTCATAACTTTACTTATCTCTTTCATTGCATCTTTCTCATTTTTACCAGATATGCTTTTGCCAACTTTTTTAAACATCTTATTCATCTGTGTAAGCTGATCTGATAACTTATTTATATCAGAAACGTTAGTTCCTGAACCCAATGCAATCCTCTTCTTTCTACTACCGTTTAATAAATCAGGGTTTTTTCTCTCAAGATAGGTCATCGAAAATATAATAGACTCAATACGTTTTAATTTATTCTCATCCATATCTGAGGTTGGTAGTTTAGATTTTAAACCAGGAACAAGCTTTAATATACCTTCAACAGATCCTAACTTTTTCATCATTTTAAACTGCTTTAGTAAGTCGTTAAAGTCTAAGCCAACTTTTACTTTCTTAGATAGTTCAGCTGCATCTTCTTGATCAAGAAGCTCTGATGCTTTCTCAACAAGTGTTACAATATCACCCATACCCAATATACGTGATGCTAATCTATCTGGATGAAATAGTTCAAACTCATCAAAACGCTCACCAGTACCTATAAATGTGATAGGCTTACCTGTAACATATTTAATCGATAACGCTGCACCACCACGAGTATCACCATCAGTTTTTGTAAGGATAACCCCTGATATATCAAGAGTATCATTAAAAACTTTAGCAGTATTAACCGCATCTTGACCAGTCATAGAGTCTGCAACGAAAAATATATAATCTGGGTTAAGCATATTTTTCAGCTCAACTAATTCGTTCATTAAGTCATCATTAACATGCAATCTACCCGCTGTATCAAATATAACAATATCTTTAGCCGCACGTCTTGCAAACGCTAAACCATCTTTAGCTATCTTTAAAACATCATTTGTATCATGATCTGAATATACATCAACAGATATATTTTTACCGATAACTTCAAGCTGTTTTACTGCCGCTGCACGAAAAGTATCGCATGCAACCATTAAGCTGTTTTTTGATTGTTTTGAAAAGTATTTTGATATTTTACCAGCTGATGTTGTTTTACCTGATCCTTGAAGACCAACCAACATAATAACTGTAGGGGGATTAGATGATAAAGGAACAGACGGAGTATAATCTTTACCACCTAGAATAGTAATAAGATTGTCATTAATTACCTTTATGAATTGCTGTGAAGGAGAAACATTTTTTATAACTTCAAGCCCTACTGCATCTGCTTTAACAGATGTAATAAATTCTTTCACAACTTTAAAATTAACATCAGCTTCAAGTAATGATAGCCTAACTTGTTTCACAGCTTCTTCAATATTAGCTTCTGTTATACGAGCTTCACCTCGTAGTCGACGAAAGACACCCGAAAGTTTCTCGTTCAAATCCGCAAACATGGTAAATAATCCCTCACGGTCCTATAAAAATTTAGTACGATGGATATTACTATAATTATAAGGTACTGTCAAGTATTATTTATTGATAAAAAAGATATAGGTATCTAATAAATATAACATATTCTCATTTATTGCTTTACCAACAAATTATTACTCAATAATTAGCTAACTAATAAATTTATTAGCTAATTAGCTAGCATAAACTATATTTTCTTAATTTTTAGGTTTAACAATATTTTTCAGAGTTGGATATAAATAACCCTCTCTCATCTCCCAAATGTTCTCAAAATCCCAGTTAGTTGTGAATGTAGTTTTATCTTTAAAATCAACAGCAGTTTTTAATGGAGCATAATCTGTATTATCTAATAATATTGTTGAGTAGCTGTAGTTTTCACAAGCAGAAGAAACCGTTACATTAACTGTATCTAGCCACCCTATTATCGCAGAAGTTTGAGGAGTATTGCTAACATTATCCGTTTCTGCTATCATATCTGCATAATTATAAGACGTGCTAATAATTATCTCAAAAGGGATAGGAGTAGCAAATGAGCTAGCTTGTGCCTTACCTATCAATCCTCCAGAATAGCTATTATTATCAACACTGTAACTCTCAATTAAACCAGTGTTATAAGAATTAGCAATAGTAACATCTCCCTTCCATACAGAACCAATTAAATCACCAGTTGTGCTGTTATCATATGCAGGAACAGGAGCTTTAGTTGTTACTTTACCAGAATTATATGAGCTTTTTATCTCTGACCTAATGTTCCACCTAGTAATCCCTCCACTCCAAAAGTACCTTCTATATCACCAATATTAAAAGAGTTGATTGTAGTAGTTCTAACAGTATTATTATTTAATGCGATAAAACCTGCTGCGCCACCATTACTTTTTATATTTCCATTATTATACGACCTATCAATATTCACAAGATTTGTTGATATATAAACACTATCTATAAACCTAGCCGTGCTTCCTGTTATAGATGTAATATCTCCACTATTATGAGAGTTAACAATATTAACCTTATCTATAGTTTCGATATGTCCTACTAACCCACCACCTGCAGAGTTCCACCAATTATAGTCGATACTTGATCTTATAACTCCATTAGTAGAAGAGTTATCAATACTCATCATACTCGTAGCATATGATAACTCTGCACACCCTATTAATCCACCTGCCTAAGACCCAACTGTATTATCACCAACCGTACTTACAGCTCCTTTGTTAATAGATTTCTCTATAACAATAAACTCGCTAGCCCCTAAGATATTACCGATTAATCCACCTGCACTATGAGTTGCATATACAGTTACATTACTTGATACATTAGATAGAACAATGCCTCCCCTGCAATATCTGCTATAAATGAAGCACCAAACATCGTATCATCTTCAACTGAATTTACCGTACCATCTTTAAGATGTAAATTTTTAATCGTTAAATTTCAAGCTTCATACTTACAACTTTAAAGTAACGGATAATACAGCAAGCTTCCATATCCTTAATATATATACTCTACTTTAATAACAAAAAAAAATGCAAACTTATTATTGAAAAAACAACCTATATTCCCATACTGGAATATAACTTTGATTTTGAAATATTTAGACTTGAATTTACTTATATACAGATTGTGATCGGTTACGGTTGGTGGCTTGAATATAGTTGTGCATAGATTGTGATCGGTTACGGCTGGTGGCTTCAATATAGTTATGTGCAGATTGTGATCGGTTACGGTTGGTGGCTTCAATATAATTATGTGCAGATTGTGATCGGTTACGGTTGGTGGCTTGAATATAGTTATGTGCAGATTGTGATCGGTTACGGTTAGTGACTTGAATATAGTTGTGTATAGATTGTGATCGGTTACGGCTGGTGGCTTCAATATAGTTTATTGTACAGATTGTGATCGGTTAAAATTATCTACTAAAAGATAAACTAAACTCTTAAAACAAAATAAAAAAAATCTGCTTGCAAATATATTACAAGCAGCTTTATAAACATAATAAATTATGCAGATTTAACTTCTTTGATTGAAGGTATCTCTTCTTTAATTCTTGCTTCAATACCATTTTTCAATGTCATCATAGAAAACGGACAAGAACCACAAGCTCCACGAAGCTGGACAGTAACTATACCATCATCTGATACATCAACTAAATCTACATCACCACCATCAGCCTGAAGCATAGGGCGTACTTTTACTAATACTGCTTCAACTTCATCTCTCAAACTCATAGTACTACTCTCCTCTTTCTCTCTTTATCTCTGCTTTAAGATCATCAACAAGACTTTCCTCTTTACCGATTTTCTTATAGTAATCCTTTAACGCCATCTCAACAGCTTCTTCTGCCATTACTGAGCAATGAATCTTTGCAGGAGGTAGCCCTCCAAGTTTATCTACTATATTCTGATTTGTTAATCTTAACGCATCTTCTAAGTGAGTTCCACGAAGAAGTTCTGTTGTCATAGAACTTGATGCAATCGCTGCTCCACAACCAAATGTTTTAAATGTTGCCTCTTCTATAACACCTTCATCGCTTATCTTTAAAAATAACTTCATCATGTCTCCACATGAAGGGTTTCCTACTTCTCCAACCGCTGAAGGATTTTCAATCTCTCCCATATTTCTAGGATTTGTAAAATGATCCATAACCTCATCGCTGTAAGGTCCCATATTGTTTGTAGCCATAACTATACCTCATATAAAAAAATTTTATTCTTGTTTATTAAAAAATTCTACTATCTTCTTGCAAATAACCCTACTTTATTATATTAAAACAGGTCATTATCATATATTAAAAAATTCTACTATCTTCTATTTATTATAAGCAGGAGACATCTCACATAATCTATTAACTATCTTAGGTGTTACTTCTAAAATATGATCAATATCTGCCTGAGTATTATATTTTGAAAGTGTCATCGTCATAGATCCAGCACATATATCTGTTGGAACACCAACCGCTGTTAAAACATGAGAAGCTATTAAATCCTCTTCATCTTCAGCTAATATATTAGATGAACATGCAGAACCAGATGCTGCATAAATACCGTTCTGTGTATAAGACATAAGAAGTGACTCTCCTTCTATATACTCAACCCAAAACGACACATGGTACGGAAGCCTATCCTCTAGTGAACCCGTAAAATGAAGAAAATCAAACGACTCTCTTAATCCTGCAATTAGTTTATCACGTAATTCTTGCATATTTGGAACATAAATCTTCATCTCTTCTTTTGCAATCTTACAAGCCTCGCCAAATCCAACGATCGCTGCAACATTCTCTGAACCTGATCTATAACCACCCTCTTGATGGCCACCATCTAAAAGAGACTTTAATTTCACACCATTACGTATATATAACGCAGCAGCTCCACGTGGGCCATAAATGTTCTGCGACGCAATAGTCAATGTAGATGCTTTTATCTTATTCACATCTATATCCAATACACCAGCTGATGCTATAGCATCTACATGTAAATAAATTCCCTTCTCTTCACATATCTTACCGATGCTTTCAATATCTTGAATAACACCTATTTCAGGGTTCGCATGTGATATCGCAACGAGAGCTGTATCTGATCTAATAGCAGACTTTAAATCTTCTAAATTAATCTTTCCATCAGTATCTACTTTTAATACTGTGTATGTATAACCCTCACTAACTTTCTTAGCAAGCAAATTATGTATCGATGCATGCTCAATCTCTGACACAATCATATGTTTCTTATCTTTTAAAACAGCAAGAATACCTTTAACTGCTAAGTTATTTGATTCTGTTCCGTTAGATGTAAATACTATCGTATCATCTGCATTAGCATTAACTAGTGCTGCAACCTGTTTGCGTGCTTCCTCAACCGCCACATAAGATCTTCTACCTAATGGGTAAAAATGTGCCGATGGGTTACCATACTCTTCTGATATGAACGGTAACATCTTTTCCACAACTCTTACATCTGGCTTTGTACCAGCTATGTTATCTATATATATAAAACTCATATATCAAATCCTCAAAATAATTTTAATTAAAATATTATAAAACAATATCTCTTGTTAATATAGACTTTATACCTCACCTATACTAATTAAGACCTATTTTATCTCATTTAGTTCAAATTACAAGTTAAAAAATAATAATTTACAAATTTCTCAATAATTACATACAATTTATTTATTTATTAACTAGTAACACTACCTAGCATATCATAAAATTACGATAAGTTAAATTGATAAATCCGATAGTTTGAAAGAGATATAATTAGTAATACCATTTTCAATATAAAATGAAAACCTATCTATTAGATTAAAAAATTAATTCAAAATTTCTACAGTAGTATATCTCAATAAACAAAACTTATAACAATTTTTAAACTTAATAATTTCTACAATATTACAATCCAAGAAATTTACAACATAACAATATAACTTAAATATATAAATAAAATAATATAAAATATATCTATACTAAAGTCTGACAACTCATCACATAAATAATCGTTTAAATTATCTTCTTACATCTAATACTAATTTATCATTTTCCAACTTATATTTTAACCCTCTTCTTACAGCACCACTCCTACCAAAATTATCAAGAGTTTGACGACCGTATGTAACCGTTAATCCTGCTGCATTACCGATATCTAAAGTAAAATTATCTATGAAATATACAGCCTTTGATTGTCCTGGTAGTCCAAAATATTCTACAGCTGGAAGATCATCTGATGTATATTTTACCCAACAATCTTCCTTAAAACCAAAAATTAATCGTTTAGGCGTTGGAGCAGCAATAGGCTCGTTTTGCGAAGCGATACCTCTTGATGTACTATTCGTTGATGTAGGCGTTGATATATTTGTTTCTGTTCTAGAGTATTTTGCCTCATTATTTGTTTCATCTAACAACGTATTTATGTTTGTTGTTGGAGATGGATACTCTATTGACATATTTTCAACATCATCTCTCTCAACTACTTCAATTGTTGATGAAACATTTTTTAACGAATAAAAAACATAATATGATATAGCTCCAACAATTAACAGTCCGATAATAACAGAAATGATTATAATGTTACTATTGCTAACAGGCTCTTCTGTATCTTCAACAAACTCTACATTGTCAGATGAAGTAACCTTTTTAACACTTCCATTACTCTCATTATTACCATTTTTTACGCCAAATACCTTATTTCCTACTTTTGGATATTCAATATCAAAAAGAGGTTTAATCTGTATCTCATAATCGTAACCTAGATACTCTGCATACTGTTTTATAAAACCATATGCATGAAGGTAAGATGGCATTTCATGAAATTCTCCCTTATCCATTAACACTATAGAACTTTCTCGTATCTTAGTTTCTTGAGATACCACTTTAACAGTCTTGCCTAACTCTTCTCGTTTACTTCTTAATAATTTAGCTAATTCACTCATAATTCTTCTTTTTATAATTTATTTTTTGATAATCATACCAACTACAACCTATATTTTACTCATATCGTAAATATATTTCAATCCATGAAGAGTAAGATACGGCTCATAAATAACTGGATAGTTAATATCATTAATGAAAACTACTGATAATCCACCAGTAAATATTATACTAACCTTTGATTCACATCCTTCAAACTTATCTTTCAATATCCTAGATAATAAACCGTTAATTAAATCAAGATAACCGTAATATACTCCAGATCTTATTGATGTAACGGTATCTGTTCCTAAAACCTGTGTTGGAACTGATATCGGAACATTAGGAAGTAAAGAGGTAGTATTATGTAATTGTTCTGAAAATAGTTGCACACCCGGAACTATAATGCAACCGATAAAATCCCCTTCATCTGACAATACATTAAATGTTGATGCTGTACCCATATCGACAACTATTGCAGGTGTTGAATATTTTGTCTTAACCCCTACAATATCTGAAACTATATCCGTTCCTATATAACTAGGATCAGCTATATTAGGAATCATCTTATACGGAAAAATATCTTTAACTAAGTATGGCTCTTTTTTCAAATGTTTTCTAGTAAACTCTACTATTGTTGGAGTTATAAGTAAAACAACTGATGAAATAACTACTGCTTCAATACTATCAATAGATACATTATTGTCTAGTAGATGAGCTAAAATTATTGATGAATATTCATCTACTGTTGCATTGCTCTCTGAATTAAGTCTAAAATCAAAACTTAGTTCATCATTTATGTATCCACCAATACAAATATTGCTATTTCCTATATCAATTACTACTATCAAGACTTATATCTCCAAGCTTTATTGTTGAGAGAGATTTTTTAGAATCTACAACAATCAATCCACCATCTTTATCGATCCCATACTCTCTATAAGTTTTCTTCTCTGTGCCAATAGTAATAGATATGTCACTACCCTTACATGCAGTATAATTTTTCCACATCGCTTTAATATCTAACCCACCTGAAACCAATTTACTTATATTACTTTCAAGTCTTGATAATATTGATGCTAGTAAAACATCTGGATACACTGATTTTAAATAGTTATCACTTAAACTAGCTAGAGTACTGTTAATGGAGTTATCTTCTGTTTTACCAGAAATATTTATGCCAACACCTAAGATAACTCTAGTAAGTTCTTCTCCTGAAAACATCGCTTTTAAAACCATTCCAGCTACTTTCTTATTTTTTATTAATATATCATTAGGCCATTTAAGAAATGTTCCTTCTGAATACTTTCCAAGTGCCTCTACAAGAGAGTAACCTACAACAATATTTAATGGTGCTAAAAAGTTTTTTGCAATAAGTGGTAATTCTACTGAAAATAGTAGAGACTCTTCACAATTTTCCCACTTACGATTATTTCTACCCGTTCCATTGGTTTGAACACCTGCAACAACAACCTTGCCTTCTATGCGAGAGCTTTTTAAAATATATTCATTGGTTGAAGATAGAGACTTAAACACTTCAATCTCTTTCCCTAAATTCTTAGTTGTTAAAATGTCTTTAAATGAGCTCATGGAAAACTTAACCATAACATCCCCCCAGTAAATAATAAATAACAACTACAATCGTTCAACAAAGTATTATTAATTACCTTAATAAGTAATAGGCGTGATTTAGCATATATTATCGGTTATTCTATTATAGAACAATAGATTTATCAACCATTAAAATATTTCTCAAAAACTTTATAACAGACTTAGTTAACACGCCTTTAAGTATATTGTTAAATAATATACTTTATGCTTGAAGAATACACGCAATATGTTATAGTTACTATTCATTAAAAATAGAACCATGTAGAAGGAAATAATATGAAATACAACCCTAAAGCTTTTGAAAGTTTATGGCAAACAAAATGGAGTGAAAAGAAGATTTTTCATCTAAAAGATGATAAGTCTATACCTAAATATTACTGTTTAGAGATGCTACCCTATCCATCAGGAAATATCCATATGGGACATGTTAGAAACTACTCTATAGGAGACGCTCTTGCTAGATATAAACTTATGCAAGGTTTTAATGTGTTACACCCTATGGGCTGGGACTCTTTCGGTTTACCTGCTGAAAATGCTGCTAAACAAAATAAACGTGATGCTGCTGAATGGACGTACTCTAACATAGATAAAATGAAATCACAGATAAAAAAATTAGGGTTTTCATACGATTGGAGTAGAGAGTTTGCAACCTCTGATCCAACTTACTATAAATGGGAACAGATGATATTTATAAAGCTATGGGAGAAAGGATTAGCATATAAAAAACACTCTGAAGTTAATTGGTGTGATGATTGTGAAACAGTTCTTGCTAATGAACAAGTAGAAGATGGTGCTTGTTGGAGATGTGGAAATACTGTTAGATCTAAAGGGCTTAAACAGTGGTTCTTAAAAATTACCGAATATGCTGAAGAACTCTTAGAATATACAGACAAACTACCTAACTGGCCTGCAAAAGTTTTAACTATGCAAAAAAACTGGATAGGAAAGTCTATAGGTGCTGAAATTGATTTCAAAATTGTTGATGATCCTAACAGTAGTACAATAACAGTTTTTACAACAAGAGCTGATACTCTATACGGTTCAACATTTATGTTACTAGCTCCTGAACATCCTCTTGTTAAAACATTAATTAGTGATACACATAATAAAGTAGAGATTGAAGAGTTTATCAATAAAATGGCTAAACTTGATAATATCAATAGATCAAGTGATAAAAATAAAGACGGAATATTTATAAATAAATATGCTATAAACCCTGCAACAAATGAAAAAATACCTATCTATTTAGCTAACTATATACTCATGGGATATGGAACAGGAGCTGTTATGGCTGTGCCTGCTCACGATGAACGTGATTTTGAGTTTGCTAAAAAATATAACCTAGATATCAATGTGGTAATCTCTCCTGCTGATAAAAAACTAGTAGTATCTGAAATGACTGAAGCATATATAGGTGAAGGAAATCTTGTTAACTCTGGTATCCTAAACGGTATGAACTCTAATGATGCAAATATAAAAATGATAGATCATCTAGAGGGTTATGCTAGAAAATCTATAAACTATAAACTACGTGACTGGGGGGTATCAAGACAGAGATATTGGGGCACACCTGTACCTTTTATCTACTGCGATGATTGTGGAATGCTACCTGTTCCGATTGAAGATCTACCCGTTGTGCTACCAAAAAATGTTGATTTTACTAAACAAGGAAATCCTCTTGATAATGCAGATGATTTCATTAATGTCAAATGTCCTAAATGTAATAAAGATGCAAAACGTGAAACAGATACGATGGATACTTTTATGGAGTCTTCTTGGTACTATCTAAGATATATATCACCTAACTGTGATACAGATATGTTTGATAAAGATGATGTTAACTTCTTTATGCCTGTAGATCAATATATCGGTGGAATTGAACACGCTGTAATGCATCTGCTTTATGCAAGGTTTTTTACTAAAGCGTTGCGTGATCTTGGATATCTAAATTTCAATGAACCTTTTGTTGCTCTACTTACACAAGGTATGGTTTGTATGGAAAGTGTTAAATGTCCAACTGATGGATATCTATATCCCGAAGAACATACTGATAGCAAATGTCTCAAATGTGGAGATGACGTTCTTAAAGGTAGAGTTGAAAAAATGAGCAAATCGAAGAAGAATGTTATAGATCCTGATTCATTAGTTGACGAATACGGCGCTGATACAATTAGGTTATTCTCTCTCTTTGCAGCTCCTCCTGCTCTTGAAATTGAATGGAGTGAAAACGGTGTCGAAGGTGGATATAGGTTTCTTAATAGATTATACCGACTTGTGATGACTGCTAAAGATATCGTAATTAAATACAGATCTATCCCTGAATTTTCTGATGGGCTTGCTAAAGAAATTATACAGATGACACATATCACTATTAAACGTGTAACCATTGATATAGAGAGATTTCAATTTAATACAGCGATTGCAGCTATCATGGAATTCTTAAACTTTTTATCGCCTATATTTGAAAAGTTAAATAGCGATAACGAAAAAACTGCGTACGCTGATGCTATTAAAAAAATGTTAATTCTTATAACTCCTATCACTCCACATATTACTGAAGAACTTTGGCAAACAATTAATGAAAAATCATTTATCTCAAATATGCAATGGCCTACATATAATGAAAACTTTACACTAAAAGATGAGATAACTATCGTTGTTCAAGTAAATGGAAAACTTAGAAGTGAATTAAAATTTAATCGTGGAGTTGATGAAAATACTGCTATTAATACTGCATTAAAAGATGAAAAAGTTATACCTCATATAGATGGAAAAGAGATCATTAAAAAAATATTCGTAAAAGATAAGTTAATATCTTTAGTGGTAAAATAGTAATGAAAAATAATCTGTTAAAATTTATATTAATTATGCTTATAATCTCCACTGTATCGTGTGGGTACTCTATTCGTGGAATTAGTAAAAGTGGTATAAATCCTAACTTCTATGTAAATAATATATGGAATAAATCACCTTCTGCAATACTTAATCCACTGATACAAACTGAAATAGAAAATCACTTAATTAACTATAATGAACTTGCAAGAGAGAGTTATGCAAAATATACATTATCTCCTATAATCAATAGTATTAATTACTCACCACTTATAACATCACAATATGATGAGTCAATATCTACAAACACAAGTATGAATATAACCTTTATTGTGACTGATAGAACTGGAACTGAAGTATACTCTGGAACATTCTCCGCTGTGAAATCTTATCCTGTAACTGGAGTGGCAGCAGAAGTATTAACTGGTAGAGAAATTAGTATAGCCGAAGCAATTGATAGTATCATGGCTGATTTTAGAAATAGCTTCTATAAAATTGATAGATAAAAAATATAAGTAGGCTGTATGAATGAAAAAAGTATAATTATCGGTTCAGATTTTTTTGTAACAACAAACGTAAATAAAGTTGTTGATAAAAATGAAGATGCTGATATTGAAAAATATTTCGGTGATGAGTTAAATATTGATGAATACTTTGCATTCATTAACTCTGTATCAATTTTTGGAAATGATAAAATAGCCTACGTTAGAAATATAGATAAAATTAAAGATCTAATGGGGTTTCTAAAATCAGTAGAATCATGTATTGAAACAACATTAGTTTTTTCTACAACTCTATCTTTAACAGATTTAGAAAAAAAGAGTAAAGGGATACAAAAATATATTAAATCTCTTAACTATAAACTGATAATTGAACCTACTGTAAAATCAATGTCTGTTACAGCAAGTCATGAAGTTATCAACATCTTTAAAATAAAAGGTATTGAAATTAATAATGTCACAGCTATGCAGATACTTGAGACAACCTCTGGGAATCTAACTGCTATTAATAATGAAGCAGAGAAATTTTCTATCTACCTTAATGCTAATCCAAACGAAAAACTTTCTGACCTTTTATCAAACTTATCTGGTAAAAAAACTGAATCTATCTACGCTTTAATTGATGCCTTTGCTGAAAAAAAAATAGATACCGTTATGAAGATATTTAAAAACACACCCTTAAATGAAAATAGTAACGATTTTAGAATATATTACGGTTTAGCTAAAAGAATATCTAATATATATTTCTCGTATATATCTAATAATTTGATAGATGAATATCAAGATTTTGTTAAACAGAAAGTTGCTGGCAATAAAAGGTTTTGGACAAAAATTGAAGCGATAAATATGATGGATAAATTTGCGTTACACGATCTCAATATCAAAACAGGTAAAATTAAGTTCTATGAAGCATTGATTGATATTTTTGCATCTGTGAATACAAAATCATAGACTTATTTACAGTCAACATATCAACTTGATTGTTCTCAACTTGATTGTTATTAATGCAAAATAGTTACACAACAGACTTATCACTATAACATTAGCACACTTTTATAAAAATAATTACACAGTATGCTCTTCGCTAAAACTAAATATCAACTCTCATATATAAATATATTATCAATACCGATGAAGGTTCTGTTTATACTTTCACACATAAGTTAATTATAAAAAAGACTGTAGATCGCTCGCACTTCGCTGTTTATTTTAGAGATGCAAATAGTGAAAAGTTTACGGTAGTGTTGAATTATACAATGAGAATAATCTTTTAACATTTGATTAATATATTATTACTACAAAACTTTAAGTAGTAACAATAAATAATAGAATACACTTTTTTGAGTTTCTTTTATTTTCTCTAATTATATACATATATCTTAAAAGCTTTTGACTTATGATACACTCTACTGTAAAATTATTTGTAAATTTGATAAAACAGTAAATTAGAAATATAAGGAAATACAAGATGAAAAAAATATTAATAGTAGTTTTAGGTATGTTTCTATTTTTAGCGTGTATTGACTCTAAAAACAACGGAAGAGATATCGTAGCTATTGAAAATTTAAATACCTCATTAATAGAAGTTGAAGTACAAAAAAAAGGTTTAGGAGTAGTCGCTGTCGGTTCAGAACAAGCTTTTGAAATAAAATTTATCAATAAAGATACTGTTAATAAAACTGTGTTCACATTAACTGGTTATATAAATAAAGATCTTGAAAACGGAACATTAGGAACAACTTGTGATTATAAAATTAATCAAGATAAAGAAATTATGGAGATTACTCTGAAAGCTGGTGCTAGCTGTGAATGGAAACAACTTTTAAAAATGGCTGTCACAAATGAAGGCTCTCCTTACGCAATACATTTAGAAGATGCAAATAATGATAAACTTGCAGTAGTAATAAATTAACAGATTAGCAAATAAACCTACTATAACTAACTAGCGTAATAAATTAACAGTAGTAATTAACTGATTAACCTTATAGCAATAAACTAGACGATTAAACCTATAGTAAGAAGCTAGACTATTAAGTAAAGTTGTAAAACGATCAAACACTATCACATAGTTTTAAAATCGTAACTATTGAATACTACTACATAATTCTAACCTACTATAACTAACTAGCGTAATAAATTAACAGTAGTAATTAACTGATTAACCTTATAGCAATAAACTAGACGATTAAACCTATAGTAAGAAGCTAGACTATTAAGTAAAGTTGTAAAACGATCAAACACTATCACATAGTTTTAAAATCGTAACTATTGAAT
>CAMQYS010000015.1 GCA_947039395.1 uncultured Deferribacteraceae bacterium
CGATCACTTGTTTGATTATAATAACATTATCTAAACTACGATAGAACGATCACTTGTTTGATTGCAATAACATTATCTAAACTACGATAGAACGATCATATATTTTCTAATAATAAGGTATTGTATCTTAATATTATTTCAATAAATCTATCTTAACGATCAATTTTCTTTATAGAACAGTTAAGAAAATAAAAGCTACAGATTTTATCTCTGTAGCTATATCTATAATATTTAAAATTACATTTTATTGCTTAAAACATTCTATCATTGAACGATGTTATCTCTTTAACGATTGGTTCATATTTAACAGATTTTCTACCAAAACATATCCCTAGATTTTCATGATAAGCAACTTGACAAAGGTTTACATGTCGTTGTTTGATAGCTTCTTCTGTCAACATATATTGAATTTGTCCATCATAAGTTAGATTGGCAAAAGTAACTCCATAAATACCTTTCATAAGTAAAGCTACAGCACCAATCCCTGCTTCTTTTCCGAAATTAACATCTAAGGCTGTTGACTCACCACATCTCACAATGTGACTAGGGTTAATATCTCTAACTTCAGGTGTTTCAAATATCCCCTCAATATACATATGTGCTTTTTTCATAAACTCTTTTACTTCAGGATCATCTTTCATCATATCTTCAATCATTGATTTAGTATGTTTAGCCGCACCAGATAGTTTAACATGTCCAAACGCATCAACTTTATTTCCCTCAGAGTAGAGGTTACCATCTTTATCTGTAATTCCTTCAGCAATAACCATAGTATATGTTCCTTTATAGACATCACTAGATAGAATACGTCTAAAAAGAGTATCTTTAATATGCCTATAAACTATATCAAAATCCACAGCTATTTCAGGTATAAGAATACAATCAGCATCAGATGCGATACCGCCTCTAAAAGCAGTATGTCCAGCGTATCGTCCAAAAACCTCCATAACGATTATTCTGTTATGTGTTCTTCCAGTAGTTTTAAGATCTTCTGAAAGTTTAGCTATACGGTTAATTGTAGAGTCTCCACCAACCGAGTATGTTTGAAGATCAAGATCCATTGTTTTAGGTGCATGAACAACAGGGAATCCATGTTTATATAGATCAACAACAACTGATCCAGTATCATCTCCACCAGCAATAACTAATCCGTCGATATTAAACTTTTTTAATCCTTCAGATATTCTATTGTATTTATCAGCATCTTTAATTTTAGAGATTTTTACTCTAGAGTGTCCAGCTTCACTACCAGCTCTTGTACAATTTATTTCTTCAATTCTTTCTGTAGTAAGTCGACTTAATTTTTCAATATCAACAAGATTGTATAAACCAGAATAACCGTTAGGTATCACATATGCTGCTATACCATTTTTTTCTGCATATTGTCCAGCGGCACTAACGATCCCGTTTAAGCCTCCACAATCACCACCAGCTGTTATAATTCCAATGTTACGAATGTTAGACATAATACTTCCCCCATTTATAAATATATGATATTAAGATAATATATAATTATTAAATAATGATATGCCTTATCTTATTTGAATATAATACTGATGTCTATACATAATTTATTTAAAATGCAAATAAAATAAAAAAAATACAAAGTTGTTTTATTTTTAATATAATAAATTATAATAATACGTTATATTATTTATCATTGAGTAATAGATTTATCAGAATATTAGAAGTAAATAATCTATTTAATGAGAGGGGTTATTTTATATAGTTGTAGAGAATATGTAATATTTTTAAAATAGTATCAGTAAATTAGTATAGGCTTTATATATATAAATATATTGAGAAGTTGTTAAGTAATCAGTATTAAATAGTAGCACTTCAACTAATTGTACTACTATTTAATACTGATTAAAGAAGAAGATATTTAGTATATAAAAATCATAATTGATCTATTGTTGGTAAATTTAATGTTTTGCTAATACCAGAAAGATCAATAACGTATCCATTGAAAACTAGTGAGTTAAATATAGTTGCTTGATCTTTTAACTCTATCAATTTCCCGTCCATAGTAAACATAAATACAGGTTTGTTACTCTCTGCAAAATTAAGGTATATACCTACCATCTCTTTAATTTGAATAAGTTGACTGTTGTCTATAATAGATTTATTATCATTATTACTAATTTGATTTGTCAGTTTTGTTATATATATTGGAGATAAATATGCATACTTTTCAGCTTTCTTTATATCAATATAATTTCCAGTAACTTGTACATATTTAGTGTTGTTATCAATTTCTACAACTTCCCACTTACTATTTTTAAGTATTTTATTTATAACAGTTTTATTTGTAACAGGTGTGATATCACTCATATTCTCTGTTAGTTTTTTAATATTGTCTAATTTTTCTTTAGGAATAGTAGGAGTCTTTTGAACATTAACTATCTCTTGACTTGTACAAGCAACAAATAATAAAAGTACAATTACTATAAAGATGTTAGTTACGGTTTTTTTCATATGTATATCTCCAAGGAATATTAATTACTATTAGAGGCTATCATGAATATTTTGCTAGATCAATTTTTAGTTTACGGCAAATAATTAAGTTGTTTTAACTTTAGATAGTACGAGTTAGATAGTAGAACTTTACAAATATAAAGATAAATATATTAAGTATAACGTCATCTTTTTTATTTATAAATATAGGATTGATCTATATAGGGGACGTTATATATTTAGCGATATCATTAATATAATGAATTAAATAATAGTGTTAATATTTTTATCAAAAAACATTTAACGGTGGTAACCCCATTTCTTTATCCATTCCAGATAGATTGATTGTACAGCCAAAAAAAACTAGAGAATGGAAGATAAATTCATCATCTTTATTTTCTTGAAAATCTCCGTTGTCATTGAACTTAAATATAACTTCACTACTGTCAGCTAGTTTAAAAAAAGTGTTAGCAGTTTCTTTTGATAAGGTGATAGTTTCTGTACGTTCTTGATCACCTAGTTTATCCCATTCGACATATTCATCAGAGAATATTGCTATAAAAAATAAAGGAGTTATAGAAGCATATTTTTTTACAAGTTCAATGTCTTTATATTTTCCAGTTGCGTATATCTGTATAGTTCCATCTGCTAACTTATTTTCACTCCACTTTATATCGGTTAATATGGTGTTTACTATCTCTTCATTTGTAACGGTTGTTATCTTAGATATCTTATCAATAGGAGTGAAAGCTGTTAAGTAAAAATCTGTGTTTTTAACTTTAGTTATGTTTTCAGTTATAGAATTATTCTTACTTATAGAACTGTTTTTATCAGCACAAGAAATAAGTAGCGATGAAATTACAGTTATACATATAAGTGTAACTATTTTTTTTATTATCATAATCCAGCCTCTAAATTTTAATTATTTTTATCAAAGTTCATCTACAGGTGGTAACTCCATTGCTTTATCCATTCCAGATAGATTGATAGTATATCCGTTGAAAACTAGAAAATTAAATACAAGCTGATCCTCTGTAGACTCTTTAAAAGTGCCGTCAATATTGAACGTAAGTGTAACCTCATTTATATCAGAGTTCTTAGTATCGGAGCTGTTGAAAAAGTGGGTTGAAGCTTGCTTTGCAATTGAGAGTATGGTTATACGAAATTCCTCATTTTGTTTCTCCCAACCAGTATAATTACTATTAGCGTTAATCGCTATAAGAAATATTGTAGTGAGTGATGCGTATTTTTTTGCAAGTTCTAAATTTTTATATTTTCCAGTTGCGAGTATCTGCTTAGTTCCGTCATCTGCTTTTTTTTGTGTCCATGTTACATCAGTTAGCATCGTATTGACTACTACTTCATTTGTAACAGTTGTAACAGTTGCTACATCTATAAGACCTTTTTCGCTTACCATATCTATCAAAATAGTATCTGCATTTTTAGTTGTATCTATATTTTTACCAGCACAAGATATCAGAAAAGATGAGATTAAACTTATACATAGAATTGTAAATATTTTTTTAGTTATCATAGAGAACTCCTTAAAATAAAAAATAATAAAACCAGCAGTTAGAAACTAGAAATCAGAAATTATCTATTATAGGCAGATCTAGCACTTTATCTATCCCGTTGAGTGAGATATCATATCCTATAAAAGTTAGATAGTTAAAAAGTAGAGACCTATCTTTAGGTTCTTGAATTTCACCACTTTCATCGAACATAAATGTACCTTTACTAGTATCACTTAGTAGAAAAATATCATCTGTAGATTTTTTAAAACCGATCATATATTTTGTGTACATTATTGGATCTGCTTGATCCCAATCGATCCTTCCCATAGATGAGATCACCATAAAAAACAGTTGAGTTAAATATGCGTTCTTCTTAGCTTTTTCAATATCTATATACTTGCCTGTTGCATAGATATATTTTGATCCATTATCTATTATTTTCCCCGTCCACTTAACATCTGTTATAATATTGTTAATGACCTCTTTATTTGTTAGATTAACAATTTTAGTATTGTTATCATGTTCTATCATTCCGCTTAACATACTATCTGTATTTTTAACGTAGGTTATCCCTGTGCTTACACAAGATATGAATAGCGATGAAATTAAAATCATACATAAAAGTGTAACTGTTTTTTCATTATCATTAAGAACTCCCAATCTAGCGGTTATAATCAAAATTATTTTAATTATAAAGTTATATGTAACCACTGTTAAATTTATCGTAGATTATTCTTTAAGTCAATTATAATAAGTATAGATGTATTAAATAATGTTTTTAACTACTTGACACAATATATGTATTGTACTAACTTAAAATGATTATCTATATAGGTAAAATAATTTTAACGTAAAATGATATTACTATCAAGAATAAGGAGGCGGATAATATGAAAGAGAAGAAAATCTATTTAACAGAGCAAGAGATTCCAAATTCTTGGTATAATATGAAAGCTGATCTACCTAAACAGTTACCACCGATGATAATGGCTGATACTTTACAGCCACCAGCAGTAGAGATGTTAGAACGTTTATTTGCAAAGCCTTTAATAGAGCAAGAGCTATCAACAAGTAGGTATATAGAGATACCAGAAGAGGTTAAAAAACTATATTCAATGTATAGACCAAGCCCATTGATTAGAGCGAATTTCTTAGAAGAGAAGTTAGGTTTAAAGTCTAAATTATACTTTAAAAATGAAGGAGTATCTCCATCAGGTAGCCATAAGAGTAATTCAGCTATTCCACAGGCATATTATAACAAGTCAATAGGGATAAAGCGTATCGCTACAGAGACAGGTGCAGGACAGTGGGGTAGTGCGTTATCAATGGCGTGTAAAGTTTTTGATATAGAGTGCGTCGTTTACATGGTTAAAGTTAGTTACAATCAGAAACCGTACAGAAAGATATTAATGGAAACATATGGAGCTACAGTATATCCCTCTCCAAGTGATCATACATCAGCAGGTAGAGCGATATTAGCTAAATTTCCAGACACATCAGGATCATTAGCGATGGCTATCAGTGAAGCTATAGAAGAGGCTTTACAAGATGAGCATTCAAGATATGCGTTAGGTAGTGTGTTATCACATGTTGTGCTTCATCAAACTATTATCGGTCAAGAGGCTAAGAAGCAGTTTGAACTTATAAATGAGTATCCAGATATCGTAGTTGGTTGTATAGGTGGCGGAAGCAGTTTAACAGGTATGGCATTTCCGTTTATACAAGATAAATTAACAAAAAATAAAGATATAAGGGTTGTATCAGTTGAACCTAAAGCATGTCCAAAGTTTACACGAGGTATATACGCTTACGATTTCGGAGATGCAAGCAATATGACGCCGTTAATACCTATGTATACATTGGGTAACGGTTTTAGTCCATCATCAATTCATGCAGGTGGACTTAGATATCATGGTGGTAATGCAGAACTATCATTATTGATAAAAGAGGGTATCGTTGAAGCTCATGCATTAGGACAGAAAGAGGTTTTTGCAGCAGCAGTATTATTTGCACAAACTGAAGGTATTATTCCAGCACCTGAAAGTGCTCACGCTATCGCACAAGCGATAATAGAGGCACAGAACGCTGATGCAGAGGGTAAACCGAAGACGATATTATTTAATCTTACAGGACATGGACATTTTGATATGTCAGCGTACGATAATTATCTATCAGGGGAGATGCAAGATATTGTTCCAACAGATGATGAGATTAATGAATCGTTAAAAACTATCCCTAAAGCACCAGATATAAGTAAGTATTAATCATTTAGGGTTAAGTATTAAAGTTAAATATGTGTATCGGCTACTTAATATTATTAGTTGATACACACTTTCTATCTCTATAGAGATTAAGAGAAGTTGTAAATATAAAGAGTTTAAATGAATATTAATAGTAAGGCGTTTTCATTAATTATTGGGTTGATAAGTTTTATTGCATGGGGTACATTGCCGATTTATTGGTCACAGTTATCTAATATTGATTATTTAGAGGTAATCTCTTATAGAGCTGTTTTCTCTATGATTTTCACAGGTATTATCGTTTTTATAATGAGAGATAGAAGTCAAGTAATAGAAGTTTTCCGTAGTAAACGATTAACGATTTTATTTATGTTGTCAGCGTTTTTCATATTGCTTAACTGGTCGATATTTATCTATGCAGTTGTAACAAATCGGATAACTCAATCAAGTATGGGTTACTATATAAATCCTCTTTTAAATATTTTAGCATCAGCGATCATATTTAAGTCAAGGATAAATAGGATACAGATTTTTTCAGTGGTATTAGTATTTATAGGAGTTATGAATCTTTTATTTAATTACGGTTCATTTCCAACGATAGCTATATTATTGGCTGCCACTTTTTGTATTTATGGTATTATCCATAAGAAGGTTGATACAAAACCGATACCGGGTTTATTTATTGAGGCGTTCTTTATGAGTATCCCTGCAGTAGTTTATATTGTTTATCAATTCAGTTTAGGTAAGAGCGTTTTTTTTACAGGCACAGCGTATGAGATTACACTTATGTTACTATCAGGAGTAGTCACATCGTTGCCACTTGCAGGTTTTGCATTTGCAGTTCAACGTTTAAGTTTATCAACTATCGGATTAATGCAATACACAGCACCAACATTATCGTTTCTAATAGGTGTTTTTATCTATAAGGAAGTTTTTACAGATGCACATTTAGTTTCGTTTATATTTATTTGGGCAGCAGTAATTATATATTCATCTGATTCGTTTATAAGATATGAGTATCATAAACATAGATTAAGTAAGAAGATTTTATGATATATTTTAATTACTTATATGTATAATTTTCAGTATATGGCGAGTTGATAAATTATAAACTATGTTTTAATTACTTTATTATTGCTACTATTTTAGATATTTATTAATTATAAAGTCAGCTATTTCTTCTGTATTATTTATATCAAGTACGTTTGATTTGTCTTTAAATAGTTCTTTACTATCAGTAGCATAGGCAATTACATTTAAATCATGTATATCGGTTATTTCTTTAACATTTTTTCTATACACTAATATTTTATCTATATTTTCATCTTTAAAACCTTCACCAACAATAATATCTATATCAGTTGGTAGGATCTCAATGAGTTCATGGAAAGATTTTCTACTATTACAATCAGCTATTAGTGCGTATTTGCTACTAGATGTGATAGCGACAGCTTTAGCTCCAGCTTTTTTTAAACGATCGGTATCTTTACCTTCTTTATCCATTTCAAATGAGTGTCCATCGTGCTTGAGTGCTGCAACTCTGTACCCTCTCTCTGATAATAAAGAGATAATTTTTACAGCTAAAGTTGTTTTTCCTGAACCAGAAAATCCTGCAAAAGTAAAATATTTTGTTTTCATCTAAACTCCTAAAAAATAAAAGTGTTGTAGAGTATAATTTACTTGCAAAAAATATGCCTTATGCGTAATATAGCTGATGTCAATTGAACGTTACTTTAAAGATAAAGAGTTTTTACCATCTCTTATTGTGAATTATAATTTAAGAGAAACTCAACTAGAAGCAGCAAAAGCTATTTTTTCATCTATAGAGAGGTTTGAGAACGCTTTAATAGAAGCACCAACAGGGTCGGGTAAATCTATGGCATATCTTATTTCATCAATTCATTCTAAAAGAAAAGTTTTAATATCTACTAAGACAAAGCAGTTAATGAGTCAGTTACTATATAAAGATATCCCATCTATTTCATCGTTAATACCAGATGACTATACAATCGCTGAGTTAAAAGGTAGAAAGAATTATTTTTGTCATCACAGGTTCTATAAATATATAATGCCGAATGTTGCTTATTATTTAGATGCTATAGAGTGGTTTGAGTCAATTGAAGATGAAGATGTAATATTAATTCCAGAGTCAAAATTTCAGAAAGAAGTGATTGATTTAATGAGTGCAGATAGATATCAATGTTTATATTCAAAGTGTGGTTTTTACGATATCTGTTCATTTTATCGTGCAAAAGATATTGCTAATAATGCAGATATGATTATAACCAATCATCATATGTTACTATCAGATATAGCACTTAAAGCAACAGAAGGAGTTGCTGGTATTTTTGATTTTAGGGATCATATAATATTTGATGAAGCACACTCACTGCCAGATATTTATGCACAGTATGCAGGAGCGGAATTACTACTATTTTCTGTGATTTTATTTTTTAGAGATAATAAAACTTTAATGAGCATAGATACGCTTATGAAATTAGAGGAGCTATATTTTGATATAGTTAAGAAGGTTGAGAGTAAAAACCTTGATAGGTTTCTGTATGAAGTAATAGAAGATGAAGTTAAGCAGTTTATGGCTGTATGTGATAGGGTAGTTAGAGATGCAGATGATGAAGAGTTTTTAGATACATTTTTGCGTTACTATTCACAGATGGAGATTATAGATTCAGGAGAGGAAGGATTACGTCATGTTGATCGTATCGGACATAGATTAGTAGTTAAGTTTACTCCATTTTCAGTATCAGAGAAATTCAGTAGTTCATTAAATAGATTAGCAGTATCATCGGTTTTTTTATCAGCAACGTTATCTGTAGGTGGTAATTTTGATTATTTTATAAAAGAGACAGGAATATCAAATAACTCTAATAAATTGATCTTAAAAAGTGCATTTAACTATAAGAAACAAGGCAGATTGTTTGTAAGTAAAGAGTTAACATCTAAGTTAAAAGATGATTTATATGTTAAGTTAGGTAGAGAGTCAAGCGGTTCTGTATTGATTATTGCTAATAGTATTGATAGAATGAGATATATATCAGAACTGTTAAAGAAAGAGGTCAAAAATAAGCGAGTTATATCTCAAGAGGAGGCGACGTTATCTAAGCTAGATTTAGATAGTGATATTATCCTTGTGGGGGTAGCTGTTGTTAGAGAGGGTATAGATCTATCAAGAGGCGATTTTAGATCGGTAGTTATTGATAAACTTCCTTTTGAATATTTTAAAGATTTATATTTATCTAGTAAAGTAGAGGTTTTAGAAGCAGATGGTGGTAACGGTTTTAGAGATTTTTTTCTACCAAGAGCTGTACTATACTTTAAACAGTCGATAGGCAGATTGATACGTCATGAGAGCGATAGTGGTGTTTGGTTAGTTTTAGATGAGAGAATATTAACTAGTAGTTACGGTAAATACTTTTTATCTGTTATAGAGGGTGTAGATAGATTAAATAGTATGGATAAGGTTTTAGAGTTTATTAATTAGAAGCATTGCTTAAAAATATAATTATTGCGATAGTATACTGTGAGGGATTGTCTTATGAAAAATTTAAAGTTTGATTACAACTTTTCTGTTGATGCTCATATTAAGTCGGGGATATCATCTTCTGATATTGTTAAATATTTAGAGCGAGTAAAGGTTGGGTTACAGCGTTTAGAAGAGATGGTATCAACTGATCAAGTTGGGTTTCCTAATTTATGTTCATCAGATATATCATCTATAAAAGATTTTGCAAAAGAATCTAAAGGTAAGTTTAATGACCTTATAGTTGTAGGTATCGGTGGATCAGCATTAGGTATAGAGATGTTGATTAATGCGTTGCTACCTAATGGTAGTAATAGTAAAAGTATTGCAGATCGTGGATTTTTTCCAAGATGTTGGATAGCGGATAATATTGATCCATCTAAAATATTTAGTATAGTAAAGAAATGTAAAGCAGAAGATACATTAGTTGTTGTGATATCAAAATCTGGTAATACGGTTGAAACGGCAGCGAACTATTCATATATCCATGATTGGTTACTTTCATCAGGTGTTGATATAAGTAAGCATGTAGTAGTAGTTACAGATCCAGAGAAAGGTCCACTACGAGAGTATGTTAATGCTAATAATTTAAAATCGTTTCCTATTATGTCATCAATTGGAGGAAGATTTTCAGTTCTATCTCCAGTAGGCTTGCTTCCAGCTGCACTGTTAGGTATAGATATAGATAAGCTTTTATTAGGTGCAAAAGAGTTAACATCAGAAGGATACGATCAACTTTTATTAGCATCGGCTATATATTTATATTTTATGGAACATGATAAGAGTATAAATGTTATGATGGCATACAGTTCTAAATTGGAGAAATTTTCAGAGTGGTTTTGTCAGTTATGGGGCGAATCATTAGGTAAGAAGTTAACGTATGATAATAAAGAGATAACTTTTGGTACAACTCCAGTTAGAGCAATAGGTGCAATAGATCAACATTCACAGATACAACTTTTTAGAGAGGGTACATTAGATAAGCATGTATCATTTATAGGAGTATCATCTCATGATTTTGATAAAGAGGTAACAGGAAACTATTATCCAGCATTTAACTATCTTCAAGGGATAAAGTTAGGTGATCTTTTAAATGCAGAGTTAAAAGCTACAGAGGTTGCATTATTAACATCTAATGTTCCATCAGTTAGGGTTAATTTAGAGTTAATTGATGAGTATTCATTAGGGCAGTTAATAAACTTCTATCAGTATATAGTTCCGATAATAGGTTTAGCGGTTAATATTGATCCTTTTAATCAACCAGGAGTTGAAGAAGCAAAAGATTACGCTTACGGATTAATGAATAGAGAAGGGTATGAAGAGAAGAAAACTCAACTAGAGAAGATATATAACAAGGATGAAAAATTTACGATTTAATGAACTAATATCATTATCGGTAGATAATATATTATATAAGGGAGCCACTGTTGTTGTTGCATTTTCAGGTGGTAAAGACTCATTAGCTTTGCTTGATTACTTAAAATGTAATCGTTCTATTATAGATATTAATCTTTATGCACTTCATATTAATCATAATTTGAGAGTTGATAGTATAAATGATGAAAATTTTTGTATAGAATATTGTGAGAAAAATTCTATTGATTTAACTGTAAAGAGTGTTATTATTGATAAGTTGATGATCTCTAAGTTAGGGGTTGAGGCAGCAGCAAGACAGACAAGATATACATTATTTGATGAGTATTTAGCATCAATTAAAGGCGATTTTATATTTACAGCACATACGCTTGATGATCAGTTAGAGAGCTTTTTTATAGATGTGATAACAGGTGTATCAATTTATACATTAGGCGGTATATGGGAGAGAAAAGATAAGGTATTTAGACCGATGTTATCTATCTCAACAGACGATGTTAATGAATATTTAATATTTCATAATTTGAAGCCGATATTTGATAGTAGTAATAATGATAAAAGATTTATTAGAAATAGAGTAAGGCTTGATATTATTTCGTTGATAAAAAAGGATAAAAGTAATATAGTAAATTCTATTCTTAATATTCAGCGAGAATCAAGGGAATTAAATGATATAAAATATAGTATGCTAAAGGGTGCTATATTAATAGAAAGAAGTGATTATATTGAGTTAGATAGAGACCTCTTTATTAACTTTGATTACGACGATAAAGTTTTTTTACTAGGTAAAATATTTTCTAGATTATTTAGATTTGGTAGAAATAATATAGAAGAGTCGTTAAAAATATTATCAAGTAGCACATCACGACGTATAAATCTTCCAGATAGATATATTTTTGAAAGTTCGTATAATAAAATATACATATATATGTTTAAGATATTAGACTTGCCGATTTTAGAGAAAGAGGTTGGTATTTCTGAGATATTATATTTAGATAAGTGTATATACTTTGATGAGAGCATAAGTAATAGAAAACTTATAATTTCAGGAAGAGAGAGTGGGGATAGAGTAGGTGTTAAGAAGCTTAAAGATATATTGATTAATAAGCGTATCCCATTGATTGATAGGGATAGATTAATAGTTATCCGTGAGTTTGATAGTAACAAGGTTATTTTTGTTGAGAAGGTTTTTGAGAATAAAATGATAAAGGTAGTAGATGTTAGTTTATGAATAACGAGATATTAGAATTATGTATTTCATCAGATGATATTGCATTAAAAGTTGATGAGTTAGCTTCTAAAATTAGATCGGACTATGTTTCAAAAAACTTATTAGTAATAGGTGTTTTAAAAGGTTCTGTACTGTTTGTATCTGATTTAATTAGAAAGATAGATCTTCCGTTAGAGTTATCATTTATAGCGATATCAAGTTACGGTAAGGGATCTGTATCTGTAGGAGATGTTAGACTACGTTTTGATATTGATCTTTCTTGTTTAGATAAAGATATTTTAATTGTTGAAGATATTGTAGACACAGGCTATACATTACAATTTTTAAAAACACATTTAAAAAATAAAGGTTCACGTTCAGTTAAGGTTTGTTCATTACTTGATAAACCATCAAAAAGAGTAGTAGATGTTGATGTTGATTATATAGGCTTTGAAGTAGACGATAGATTTTTAGTTGGCTACGGATTAGATTACGATAATAGGTATAGAAATTTACCTTCAATTCATGCAGTAAAAATTTAAGGAGAAGATTTAAAAGAATGAGGAAAAACATGCTAAAGAGTCTTTCATTGTGGTTGGCTATAGGTTTAATAATGGTATTGGTATTTAATTATTTTAATACTAGTGATGAGATAAGAAAAGAGATAGCATATTCAGATTTTATAGATGATGTTGCAGCAGGTGAAATAAAAACAGTTGTTATTAAAGATAATAGTATCACAGGCGAGTTTAAGAAAGATGATACACAATTTGAAACATACGCTCCAAGTGATCCAGATTTAGTTCCATTACTACAATTAAACGGTGTTGAGATCCATGCTAAACCTGCAGATAGATCACCGTGGTATATGACAGTATTGGTGTCATGGTTTCCATTAATTTTATTAGTGGCGATATGGTTATTTTTTATGCGTCAGATGACAGGCGGAGGCGGAGGCGGTAAAGCGTTTTCATTTGGTAAGTCTAAGGCTAAACTTTTAACACCTGATAGTATGAAGGTAACATTTAAAGATGTTGCAGGTATAGAGGAAGCAAAAGAAGAGTTGACAGAGATTGTTGATTTCTTAAAAGATCCGACGAAATATCAACGATTAGGTGGTAAAATTCCTAAAGGAGTTCTATTAGTTGGATCACCAGGTACAGGTAAGACACTTTTAGCAAAAGCAGTTGCAGGCGAAGCGGGGGTTCCGTTCTTCTCAATCTCTGGGTCAGATTTTGTAGAGATGTTTGTAGGTGTTGGTGCGGCTAGGATAAGAGATTTATTTGAACAAGGTAAAAAAGCAGCTCCATGTATAATATTTATGGATGAGATAGATGCAGTAGGTCGTCATCGTGGTGCAGGTTTAGGTGGTGGACATGATGAGCGTGAGCAAACGTTAAATGCGTTACTTGTGGAGATGGATGGATTTGACTCAAATGAAGGTGTTATATTAGTAGCAGCTACGAACCGTCCAGATGTTTTAGATCCAGCGTTATTAAGACCTGGTAGATTTGATAGACAGATAGTTGTTCCACGTCCAGATTTAAACGGTAGAATACAGATACTTAAAGTACATGCTGAACGAGTTAAGATGGACGATACTGTAGATTTTGAAGTGATAGCAAAAGGAACTCCAGGATTTGCAGGGGCGGAGTTGGCTAATTTAATAAATGAGTCAGCATTACTTGCGGCTAGAAAAAATCAAGATAATGTTACTATGGATGATGTTGAAGAAGCTAAAGATAAAGTTATGATGGGTGCAGAAAGACGTAGTATGGTTATTCCTGAGAAGGAGAGACTTATTACAGCGTATCATGAAGCAGGTCATGCGATCGTTGCAGTTATGATTAAAGATTCTGACCCAGTACATAAAGTGACTATTATACCACGTGGAATGGCATTAGGTCTTACTATGCAACTTCCTGATGAAGATACACATATGTATAATAAATCATATATATTAAGTAAGATCACAGTTTTACTAGGTGGACGTATAGCTGAAGAAGTGAAGTTTAAATCTATGTCAACAGGTGCTAGTAACGATATAGAAAGATTATCGTCATTAGCAAGAAAGATGGTAATGAGTTGGGGTATGACTAAATCATTAGGAACTATATCTTTTGGTAAGAGAGATGAAGCTATTTTCTTAGGTAAAGAGATTTCATCACAGAAAGATTACAGTGAGAAAACAGCTGAACATATAGACTCAGAGGTAGAGAAGATAATTACCTTATGTTATAATAGTGCAAGAAAGGTTTTAGAAACAAATGTTAAGCTTTTAGATGCAGCAGCTAACTTATTAATGGAGAAAGAAACCATTAATAGGCAAGACCTTGATGAGTTAGTTCAAAAATATGCAACTGGAAAGATGAATAGTTTTGCAGAGATGCTTGATGAAGTTAAACCTGCATCGATCATAGCTAAAAAAAATAAAGAGAAGGCATTAGTTGCAAGTAACACTTTAAAAGATACCTCTTCTGTAGTTGAAGCTAAAGTAAGTACAACTATGAAAGTAGGTAATACAACTAAAACTATAAAAAAGGATAGTACATCTAAAATAGGCACAACTGCTAAAGTAAGCAAAACTACATCAGCTTCAAAAACTTCTAAAAGTAGTGCTAAGAGTAAGCCTAAGAAGTAGTTTTAGTTATTATAGTTTATTAATTTTAGAAGGTAGAATTTGAGATTTTATAAAATATCATCTGATAGGGATCGAGTTTATACGGAGTTACTTCGTATAGGCGTTGATCCCTATGCTATGCAAATGGCAGATAAAGGTGAGCAACTTAATATTGTGGTAACAGATGTAAAACACTCTCAAGCTAACCTTATCAAGCAAGAGTGTTTGGCATCAGGAATGGATACAGCTGTAAAACGAGGTGTTATAACAGCATCAGTTGATATATCTGATATTATGATAATGGGAGACTTAAACGATTATGATAGATTGCTTAAACGTTTAAAGTTACAGAAACCTATATTGAAAGAAATTCCAGAAATGCTAGAGAAGTTTATTAATGTAGAACGTACGAATTACTTTATTTCAAGGGGAGATAAGATATCAATAGATACTCCTTTATTGATGGGAGTAATGAACTGTACACCTGACTCATTTTCAGATAGAGATAGGTTTTTAACAGAAGATGAACAAAGTATAAGAATTAAGTCGATGATAGAAGAGGGTACAGATATTATTGATATCGGTGGTGCATCGTCCCGTCCTAACGCTTTAGATATTACATCTGATGAGGAAATCTCAAGAATATCGGCAGCGATTAAGATATCATCTGAGAGTAAGTTATTTATGTCAATTGACACGAATAATTATTTAACAGCAAAATATGCTATAACTCATGGTGCTAAGATGATTAATGATATTGATGGTTTATTAGATGATAATATGGCGCGTTTAGTTGCAGATAGTAAAGTTGCTATTGTTATTATGCATAAACGTGGAAGCAGTAAAGAGATGGCACAAATGACAAACTATCAAAACCTTATTCACGATGTGAAGATATATTTTTCAGAAAGGATAGAGAAGGCGTTAAAATTTGGTGTAGATATAAAGAGTATTATTTTAGATGTAGGTTTTGGTTTTAGTAAAACTTATGAGCAGAACTTACAACTATTAAGGTATTTAAAAGAGTTTAAATCGTTTGGTTTACCGATATTATCTGGTTTATCAAATAAGTCAACAATAGGTGTAGCAACAGGAAGAGAGATTAATCAGCGAGCATACGGTAGTGTATCAGCAGATACGATAGCGCTATTAAGTGGTGCAGATATAGTTAGATCTCACAATATACGAGCTACAAGAGATGCTATAAAATTTACAAAAGCTGTGATGGATATTTAACTTATTTAGTTCTGCTTTAAGTTGTTTATAGTAGTGAATATTTTAATTTAATATAATGTGTTGTTACTATAATTTTAATCAAACGTTAAGTGTAGGTTGTAAAATATAATATAAGGATTAGTGAATGGGTCCAACTCTTTTATCATTTTTATCATCAGTTAAGGTGAAGGATATAATAGATATTATTATTATAAGCTTTTTAGTTTATAAAATTTTAATATTATTAAAAGGTACAAGAGCGGCTTATATGTTAATCACGATAATGTTAATAGTTATACTATTAGGATTTTCGGAGTGGTTAGGTTTACAGGTTACTTCATGGGTATTAAACAATCTATCAGGTTATTTATTAATAGTTTTAGTTGTTATATTTCAACCAGAGATAAGGCGAGCGTTAGCATTTATCGGTGAGTCCAATTTTTTTGAGAAGAAGGTTCCATTAAACTCAAGTATATTAGATATTCTTGTTAGATCAACAAACATTTTAGCTAACCGACAGCTTGGTGCGTTAATTGTTATAGAACGTAACACAAAATTAAATCCATACTTTTCAGCTGGACAGTATATTGATTCGGAGATAAGCAAAGATATTATAATCTCATTATTTATTCCATACTCACCATTACACGATGGAGCTGTGATTATTTCTGGTAGTAGATTAGCTTATGCAGCAACGATATTACCTTTAACAGAGAAGGAAGATTTACCATCAGATTTTGGCACAAGACATAGAGCAGCGATAGGCATCACAGAAGAGACAGATGCTGTTGCAATTGTAGTAAGTGAAGAGAGAGGAGCAATTTCTGTAGCTCACAATGGTAAGATATATTCAGATTTAGATGCGAACAGTTTAACAGATATTTTAGAGAGTATTTTTAGAACAACAATACGTAGTAATGGATAGATAATTATGATAGATAGAGCGGGAATAGTTAGATTATTTAAAACAATTTATTTACGATTAATGTCATATTTAAGTAAAGAGAGTCTTTCAAACTTTTTTTCAAAAAACATATCGTTAAAACTGATATCAGTATTTGTTGCAATAATGTTATGGTTCATGGTTTTATCAGGACAAGTTATAACTAAGTCGGTATTAGTTCCAGTTAATTTTATAGATACTCCTACTGGTTTTATTGCGTTATCAAGCAGTAGTAATCTTTCAGTTATTATACAAGGTTCAAAATCACTTTTAGACACATTTGAGTACGGTACATTATCATTAAACATTAATTCAAAATCATTATCACATGGTGCAAACAGTAGAAGTATTGTTCCATCAGAGATTATCGCTCCAATAGGTGTAGAGGTATTGGAGATTACTCCAAGCAGACTAAATATATCGTATGAGCAATTAGAGTCAAAAAATGTTAGAGTAACTCCTATATTTATCGGTGAAGCTCCAAAAGGCTATAAGGTTATATCTATAAATATTGAACCAGATATAGTTGAAATATCGGGTGTTAAGTCGAAATTAAACTTAATAAATCATATAGAGACACATCAGATAAATCTTTCAGATTTAGATATAAATAATGAGAAACACACAGGTTTATTTATACAAGATGGAGTAAAGTCAATAATACCAAACAACATTAAAGTTATAGCTAAATTAGAACCTGTATTATTATTGAAAACATTTACAGATGTTGTAGTAGATTGTAACGATCTACCTTACGGTTTAGAGCTTAAAGAGAAGATAATTATAAAAGAGTTGAATGTAACAGGTTATATAGATAACTTATCAGATATAACAAGTAGCGGTGGTTTTTATATTGATTGTCTAACGGATAATAAAGCTGGAAAATATGTTGGCGAGATTATATATATAAATAACGTACAAGAGGTCATATTGGAAGATATAGATATAGACCCAAAGAATGTACGATACGAGATAGAAGATGCGTAAATATTTTGGTACAGATGGTATTAGAGGTGAGGTAAATGTTCCTCCTCTCACAGCAGACTTTACATTAAAACTGGGTAGGGCTGCTGCATTAAATGTTTTAAAAAATAGTAAAGATGATAAAAACAATCAACGTAAAATATTAGTTGGTAAAGACACACGAATATCTTCATATATGCTTGAGAATGCATTAGTTGCAGGTATCTGTTCAGCAGGGGTAGATGCAGTAATGGTTGGAGTTCTACCAACACCTGCGATCGCATTTATGACAAAATCAATAAGAGCTGACGCAGGAGTAGTAATATCTGCATCACACAATCCATACTATGATAACGGTATAAAGTTTTTTGATAAGAACGGTTATAAGTTAGCCGATAGTGTTGAATTAGAGATTGAGGAGTTAATAGACTTTTCAACTCCAGTAAAGTCAGACCAACATATAGGTAAAGCCTTTAGGATTGAGACTGCTATTGGAAGATATGTTGAGTTTGTAAAACAGACTTTTCCTAAAGCGTATACATTACGAGGAATACGTATAGTAACAGATTTAGCAAATGGTGCAGGGTATAGAGTTTGTCCTATGGCGTTAGAAGAGTTAGGTGCGGAGGTTATAGTTCTTAATAATGAGCCAAACGGTATGAATATCAATAAATCATGTGGAGCTGTATATCCTGAAAGTATGTCAGATATGGTTTTAAAATATAAAGCTGATATCGGTATATCGTTAGACGGCGATGCAGATAGAGTTATTTTTTCTGATAGTTTAGGTAACATTATTGATGGCGATAAAATTATGGGTATCTGTGCTAAAGATATGTTATTAGAGGGCACGTTGAAGAATAATACAATCGTTGCAACAGTTATGAGTAATTTAGGGTTTGAGAAATCTATGAATGATGCAGGAATTAAAGTTATTCGTTCATCAGTTGGCGATAGATATGTTGTTGAAGAGATGATAAAGAGTGATTCAAACCTTGGAGGCGAACAATCGGGACATATTATTTTCTCTGATTTTAATCCAACAGGTGATGGTATTATATCTGTGCTTCAACTTTTAAAAGTTATGCGACGAACAGGTAAAACATTAACAGAGCTTGCATCAACGATCACTTTATATCCACAGATATTAAAGAATGTATTAGTAAAAGAGAAAGTTCCCTTAGATAAGATGCCAAAAACTTTTGCACTAATTAATGATATAAAGCATCGCCTAGATAAAAGAGGTAGAATATTAGTTAGATATTCTGGTACGGAGAATAAGTTAAGAGTTATGATAGAGGGCGAGCGTTTAGGACAGATCGAGTCATACGCTGAAGAGATTATCACATTAATAAATGAAGAGATTACAACTTCAATAAACGATTAGGTTAGTAGAGGATTTAGAGAGTATGTTATTTAATGTAAATATAGATCATGTTGCAACACTTAGAGAGGCTAGAGGTGGTATAGAGCCATCAGTTCTTGATGCGGCATTAATTGTAGAAAAATGTGGCTGTGATGCTATAACTGTTCATTTACGAGAGGATAGGCGTCATATACAAGATGATGATCTATTTACGATAATGAAAAGTGTAAATATCCCTATTAATCTTGAGATGGCATTAAGTGAAGAGATTATAGATATCGCATTAAAGTTAAAACCTAAGCAGATAACAATAGTTCCAGAAAGAAGGGAAGAGCTAACAACTGAAGGTGGTTTTGATATTGTACGATATTTTGATAAAGCAACCAGTATGTTATCTGTATTTGCTGAAACAGGTATTTTATTGAGTTTATTTATTGATCCAGATGAGGATCAGATATCTGCATCAAAGGCGGCAGGTGTTGACATTATTGAGATTCATACAGGGGAGTACTCTAATTCATCAACATCAGATGCGATAAGTTTTGAACTTAATAGAATTAGTAAGGCAGCTATTAAGGGTAAGGAGTTAGATTTACAAGTTGCGGCAGGGCATGGATTAAATTATAGCAACATTGCACCGATTGTGAAAATTTTAGAGATAGAAGAGTTGAATATTGGACACTCTATAATATCAAGATCGGTATTTGTAGGTTTAGAGAGAGCTATATTAGAGATGAAAAAATTAGTTGAGGTATTGTGACATAATAGGTTGTGATATAATAGAGATAGATAGAATATCTAAATCTATCAATGATTTTGGAGACTCTTTTGTAAGTAAGATTCTTTCAGTAAAAGAGATTGAAGAGTATCTGTTTAGAAAAAAAAGCTTAACATATATATCTGGTAGGTTTGCAGCAAAAGAGGCTGTATCTAAAGCATTGGGTACAGGTTTTCATGCAGGTTTACTATTAAGAGATATCTCAATTCTTTCAAATCCGTTAGGTGTTCCAGAAGTTTACATCAAAAATAAGAGACGTGTTGACATTCATGTTACGATCTCTCACAGTAAAAACAATGCGATCTCTTTTGCACTTATAAAATAGTAATTTTTGTGTTATAGTATTATGTATATTAATATAGAGGTTATGAGGTTATTATGAGTGCAGTCATTATTCCAGCACGAATAGGATCGACTAGATTTCCTGCAAAAGTTTTAGCGTTAATAGATGGTGTTCCGATGGTTGTCAGAACAGCTATGCAGGCTATTAAATCTAAGGCAGATAAGGTAATTGTTACAAGTGATTCAGAAGAAGTTCTTAATCTGTTTAAAGATATAGATGAAGTTTCAACGGTATTAAGTGGTTCAGATATCAAAACAGGAACAGATAGAGTTGCTTTAATTACACAAAATATCCCTGATGAAGTTATTATAAATCTACAATCAGATGAACCATTTATAGATTATAAACTTATAGATCAACTTATAGATGAATTATCTATTGATAATAGTAACTTTAAGATGATAACTGCAGCGACATTATTTAATGATATCAATGATGTTACTAATCCATCATATGTCAAAGTAGTTTTTAATAGTTTTAATTTAGCATTATATTTTTCAAGATCGGTTATACCGTACAATAGAGATAATATAGCTGGAGTTTCATACTATAAACATATTGGTATTTACGGTTATCGTAGAGATTTTTTATTTTGGATATTATCGAAACCACGTACATCACTAGAGATATCTGAAAACCTTGAACAGTTACGAGTTTTAGAGCATGGGTATAATATCAAGGTTGTAGAGACTGATTATAATCCAATATCAGTAGACACAGCAGAAGATTTAATAATAGCAGATAATTATTCAAAAAGTTTAAGAGGTAAGTAAAGCAGATATGTGTAAATATATATTTATCACGGGTGGAGTTTTGTCATCATTAGGTAAAGGGATAACAGCAGCATCGTTATCATCATTACTTGAGTTACGTAACTATAAGGTAAAGATTAAGAAGTTTGATCCATATTTAAATTATGCATCAGGCACGATGAGTCCATTACAGCACGGCGAGGTTTTTGTTACAGAAGATGGTGGCGAGGGCGATTTAGATTTAGGACATTATGAGCGATTTTTAAACAGTAAAACGGATAAGAGTTCAGATATTACATCTGGCAAAATATTTTATAATGTATTAGAGAAAGAGCGTAAGGGTGATTATGAAGGTGGTACAGTACAGGTTATTCCTCATATCACAGATGAGATAAAATTAAATATATGTTCTGATAATGAAGGGTATGATATAGTTGTTGTAGAGATCGGTGGAACAGCAGGCGATATAGAAGGGTTACCGTTTTTAGAAGCGATTAGACAGATGAAGTTAGATAGTTCTGATGATATATTATACGTTCATGTAACACTTATTCCATATATTAAATCTGCGTTAGAGCTTAAAACAAAACCGACACAGCACTCTGTTAGACGTTTGCAAGAGATAGGTATTTCTCCAGATATATTGGTATGTAGAAGTGAATATCCGATAGATATGGAAATTAGAACGAAGTTATCACTTTTTTGTAATGTTGATGAGAATGCTGTTATTTCATGTATAGATCAAAATACAATATATCAAGTACCTCTTGTACTTAATGAAGAGAGAATGGATTTTGTTGTATTGCAAAAATTAAATTTACCTGATAGAGAAGTTGATCTATCAATATGGCAAGATATAGTGCGACGTATAAAACAGCCAAAAGATAGTATTAAGATCGGTATAGTTGGTAAATATCTTGGTACAAAAGACTCTTATATATCATTAAAAGAGGCGTTACTTCACGGTGGATTACCGAATGAGTTAAAAGTTGAAATAAAGTGGATTGATGCAGAAGTATTAGAAAATTGCGATCATGTTACAGATTATTTTGCTGATGTTGATGGTATTTTAGTTCCGGGTGGATTTGGAGAAAGAGGAGTAGAGGGTAAAATTATCGCTGCCAATTATGCACGAATGATAGATATTCCCTTTTTAGGTATCGGACTTGGAATGTGTGCAGCGGTTGTGGAATATTCAAGAAATGTATTAAAGATTAAGAATGCAACTTTAGCAGAATCAAAAGATACTACATCTAAAGAGTTAGTTATAGATTATCAGCATGATGAGTGTTACAATGTAGAGTTAGGTGCAACTATGCGTTTAGGTGGGTATAAAACAGAAATTATAGATAACACGCTTGCAAAATTGATATATGAAGAGGATACAGTTTTAGAACGACATAGACATAGATTAGAGGTAAACAATAGTTATAAAGATCAACTTGAACAGAATGGAATGATAGTATCAGGTAAATCTATTGATTGTGATCTGATAGATATCATGGAGATTAAATCTCATAGATGGTTTATAGTAACTCAATTTCATCCAGAGTTTAATTCTAAACCGTTTGCTCCACACAAGATTTTCTCTTCATTTGTAAAAGCGAGTTATGAGTATAAAGTTAGTAAACGATCTACTGATATAAATTAAAGTGTATTATAATGCTATTGTAATGTATGCACAGTTAAGAGTTTATATAGAGAAAATGATGATATAAATTAAAGGGTATTAAGCAGTATGGAAAGAAAAGATATATTAAAAATAGGACAAGAAGCTTTACAGATAGAGATAGACTCATTATTATTAGTGAAGTCTAAGTTATCTAATTCTTTTATAGATGCTGTAGAAGCAATATATAATTGTATAGGTAGAGTAGTAGTTATAGGTATAGGTAAATCAGGACAGATAGCTAAAAAGATATCAGCAACATTAGCATCAACTGGAACGCCATCATTTTTTCTTCATCCAGCAGAGGGTATGCACGGTGATTTAGGAATGATTGTTAAAGGCGATATCGTTATCATGTTATCAAACAGTGGTGAGACAGAGGAGATTAAATCACTTCTACCAACTATTAAAAGGTTTGATGTAACACTTATATCAATAGTAGGCAATGTAACCTCAACGCTTGCAAAGTTTGCAGATATAGTGATTGATGCAACGGTGGAGAAAGAGGCTTGTTCACTTAATTTAGCACCGACATCATCAACAACTGTTGCATTAGCGTTAGGTGATGCCTTAGCTGTAGCACTTGTAGAGAAACGAGGTTTTAAGGCAGAAGATTTTCTTAAATTTCATCCATCAGGAAGTTTAGGTAAAAAGTTGTTAGTAAAAGTTTCAGATATTATGCGTACAGGGAGCGATTTACCGATTGTTAATTATGACTCATCTGTTGATGTAGGCGTTAATATGATAAATGAGAAAGGTTTCGGTTGTACGGCTGTACTAGATGATGATAGAAAGTTGATAGGTATTATTACAGATGGAGATATAAGACGTGCAGCAAGTAGCAATATCTTAAATACAGCAAAAAGTGTAGAAGATATAATGACTAAATCGCCTAAAGTTATTTCATCAATTGAGTTAGTTGCAACAGCAGTTATGTTGATGGAGAAGCATAAGATTACGACATTATTTGTTGTAGATGATAATAAATATTTAGTTGGATTAATACATTTTCAAGATATTTTAGTAGAAGGTATTATATAGTAGATTGTTTAGGTAGTAGATAAAATATAAGAGAAAAATTTTAATATGAAAAAAGTTAGATTAAGAACTATACTTTTTGTTTTTTTATTTATAACACTTACAACTAATATTGTTATTGTTATTTTGCGAGAAGATACAGCTACTATGAGTTATATAACAGCAATTGAATCGAATAAATTAATTATTACAGGGCTTGATTACGGTTATCTAAATGCAAAGGATTCATTTATTAGGATTATATCAGATTTAGCTTATGCAGATATTTTAGCGAATAAATTTAAATTGGAAGATATAGATATTAGTTTTGATAACACTAAACTTAAAGTTAACGCAGAGGCAGAGAGAGGTAGTTACACACTTAATAAGATCCTTGAAGCATCAGGCGATTTAAATGGAACATTAAACGACTTCTCTTTTACAACAAATAAAAATGGAAATTTAGTTTATTATTATAAAACAAGTAAGGGTTCAATTTTAAATGGTTTAGAAGTGAAACAGGGAGAGAATATGATTTATTCTGATTCAGTATTTTTTGATGGAGCAAATGATTTCTTTTTCTTTAAGGATAATGTTATTGTAAATTATACAAAACCTATTACCTTATCAGATGGAGAGAAAGTAATATCTAATGATTAATATATTTATGGCAACAAAATTATTGATAATATTTTTATTAATAACTATCTCTATTGAAGTTACGGCAAAAGAGATAGATAATACACCGATTCGAGTTCAAGCTGATAGTATGAAGTATTTTGGTAAAGATAAACGTTCGGTATTTAGTGGCAATGTTATTTCATTTAACGATACTTTTAATTTAACATCAGATAGTGTAACTGTTTTATTAGATGATAATTTAACTATATGGAAGATTATTAGTGATGGGAATGTAAACTTTAAAACGGATGATATAATATCTACTGCAAACACAGCAGAGCTTGATGAGAAACAAAAAATTATAATTCTTCAAGGTGGTGTAAAGGTTTGGCAAGGTGATAACCTTTTAGAGGGCGACAAGATGACTATTTACTATGAAGAGAATAAAATTTTAATTGATAAAGGAACAGACAGTAGAGTAAACATACTATTTAAACCAGATAAAAAAGAGGAATAAATTGGGAATATTCGTTGATAATATATATAAATCATTTAAAAGAAGATCGGTTGTGAATGGAGTTTCATTAACAGTTGATAACGGCGAAATAGTAGGGTTATTAGGTCCAAATGGAGCTGGTAAATCGACTATGTTTTATATAATTGTAGGGCTTTTAAAGCCTGATAAAGGTAGTATTTCTCTTAGTGGAGAGAATATTACAAAGCTACCGATATTTAAACGTTCAAGACTTGGAATAGGATATTTAGCACAAGAGAGTTCGATTTTCAGAAATATGACAGTATACAATAATATTGTAGCAGCGTTAGAGTTTAGATACTCTAACAAGGCTGTAATAAAGAGTCGAGTAGAGGAACTGGTATCTGATTTTAATTTAGAGAAGATAACAAAGAGTTACGGTTATGCGTTATCAGGTGGCGAAAGACGTAGGGTAGAGATCGCAAGATGTCTTGCAACAAATCCAGATTTCATATTATTAGATGAACCGTTTGCTGGTATTGATCCGATTTCAGTATCAGATATTCAGTCGATGATATTTTCATTAAAAAATAGAGGTATCGGAGTACTAATTACAGATCATAATGTAAGAGAAACATTAAAAATAACAGATAGAGCGTATATAGTATCAGATGGCGAAATATTAGTTGAAGGTTCAGCAGAAGTTGTTCTTGATAATAATGAAGTAAAAAGCAGATACTTAGGAGATAGTTTTACTCTTTAACATTAATTTGTTAGTAGTAAAGGGAAAAAACAGTGTAAATATGAACAACATAAGACAAAACATAGGTATCAAAACAACGATACAAACAAGTATCATCATTACTCCAGAGATGAAACAATCTTTAGCGATGTTACAGATGCCTATTCATGAATTAACTAGCGAGATCAATAATATTTTAGAGGATAATCCTTTACTTGAGATTATAGATAATGAACTTCAAACCGATACAGATGATCCAATAGATGATACAGTTGATCGCAAAGAAGATATTTCAGATACGGTTACAAGTGATGAGTGGCAAGAATATATCGGTTACGATATAAAAGATGATATAAGTTATACTCCTTCTAAAGATGATGAGTTTTACGATTATGAGCAGTATTTATCGGATACTCCGACATTATATGAACATTTGATGACCCAGTTAAAATCTAGTGGTATTGCAGAAGATATGATGTTTATTGGCGAGTTTATTATAGGTAATTTATCAGATGAGGGTTACTTTATTTTAGATAAGGAAGAGTCGGTAAAAGAGTTAAATTTAGAAGTAGATATTGATATAGATTTAGATGTTGATTTAAAGTTGTTTGAGAAGGTTTTATCGGTTATAAAAAGTTTTGATCCAGTAGGTGTTGCAGCAGGATCATTAAATGAATCTATATTTATACAGATAGCGTTACTAGATGAACCTAAAGTTTATCTAGATTTAATTAAAGAGCTACTAAATAATTATTCAGATTTACTTATAAATTATAGATATGATGATATATTAAAAAAGATGTCTATAGAGAGAGATACGTTTGATCATCTTCTATCTCTCATAAAGAAAACAGATCCAAAACCTGGATTAAATTATGCTTCATCATCGGCAGATTATATTACACCAGATGTATATATTTTGAGAGAGAAAAGTAAGTTTGAGGTATCTATAAATGAGAGTGGCTTACCAGCGTTTAGGTTGAACAAATATTATATAAATATGTTTAATAAGAGTTCGCAGGATAAAGAATCTAAGCAGTATGTAAAAGATAAGATACGCAATGCTTTATGGGTTATAGAGTCGTTGCAGAAGAGACAGAGTGCAATAAGAAGAGTTGTTATGGCGTTGATTGATGTCCAACGAGATTTTCTTATGAACGGTATAGATTATATTAAGCCATTAAAACTAAAAGATATTTCAGAGATAACTGGATTACATGAGTCAACTATAAGTAGAGTAACATCAGGTAAGTATGCGATGACTGAACATGGTTTGATAGAGTTAAAATCATTTTTTGTAAAATCGATAGATAACGGTGGCGAAGATGTTTCCACTACAAAAATAAAGAGTGTGTTGAGGGAGTTGATTGATAAAGAAGATCCGAGTAAACCATTTTCAGATCAGCGTTTAGTAGAAGAGTTATCAACGGTAGGATTAACAATAGCGAGAAGAACGGTTGCAAAATATAGAGATGAGCTTAACATAAAGACAATGTCTCAACGTAAGCGTTTGAAGGGTTAGTTTTTTTTTGAAGAAGTAAAATAAAATTGGAGTATTTGTTTATGAGAGTTAACATATTTGCGAAGAATATTACAGTTACGGATGCAATTAAAGAGTATTCTGAAAAAAAGATCAGCAAGTTAGAGAAGTATTTTGAAGATGGCGATGTTCAGATCAATTTTGAAGTAGTAAAAAATATTCACATAGTGGAAATTTTAGTTGATGTTAAAGGTATGTTTCTAAAAGGTTTTGATAGATCAGAGGATTTATATACGTCTATAGATTTTGCTATAGATAAGATTGAGAAACAGTTAGTAAAGTATAGAGATAAAATCCGTACAAGAAAACCGTACAATCATAAACCAGAGGATACATTATTTATGGATGTTTACGATACAGAGACTATCCATGATGACTCACCATCAATAGTTATATCAAAATCTATCCCATCAAAACCGATGGATATAGATGAAGCAGTTATGCAGATGAACTTACTTAATAAAGAGTTTTTTGTGTTTAATAATATTGATGGAAACGAGATCAATGTTGTATATAAAAGAGATGATGGTAATATAGGACTGATTAAAGACGGACATTAATTAATATTATAGGGGTTTTATATGGGTATATTAGCATGTCACACATGTTTATCTGATGAAAATCTCAAAGAGCTTATTAAAGTTGATGCAGAAGATTTAGTTGAAAAGGTTGAAGAGATTATTGAGGCTTTAAGTGACAGATCAATGCACTATGATTTAGATAAACTATGGGACGGATTACATTTCTTATTAACGGGAAAAACAGCAGGCGAGCCAATAGAAGGCGATCCGTTGAGTGAAGCTATTGTAGGCGTTACTAATTTTAATGAGGATGATTTTATAAGTTATATTAAGTCATCTGAAGTGGAGAAAATACTTAACTGTTTAAAAGCCGTAGACGTTGAGAAATTAAGATCTAATTTTTCTATACAAGATTTTAATAAGAATGAAGTTTATCCAAATATCTGGAAAGATGATGAGAAAGAGGAGTTATTCGATCGAATTATTGAAGAGCTTAACGGCTTGATTAAGTTTTATGAAAGAGCAATAGAGATGAAACAAAATGTTGTGATTTCTATTTATTGATTTATCAAGTGTTATTTATGAAAATCATATAGCTTATGTTTTAGTTAACTGTTTTGTGTATGTGTTTGTTTTTATGTTATATTAATTTTCTTTAAAATTATAAATAGGTAACAGCTATGATATAGTTGTTACCTATTTATATCTAAAATAGTATTGAATGTATTTTCAAGTATCGGTTTTAATTCATCAACATTGTTCCATTTGAAATTGATATTATCGTTATATTTAATATCAATTAAGATATCGGATTTTTCTATTTCAGAGAAGTTAAGATGATTATTTAGTGCGATGATTTTTTTATGAGGTTCGCTTTCAGATATCATATAATTTATCGTACAGTTAAAAGCTTTAATATTAAATCTTTCTGTATTAAAATCAAATCGTGGAATTTCAGAAAATGTATCAGGGTGAGATATGGTTTTAATATATCTATCAAATCCAAAAAGCAGAAAAATATCTAATACCGAGTTAGCTGAATAGACAGCAGAGTTATAGTTATCATCTCCACAGTTAAGAGCAATTACACCCATTATTAACGGTTTATATGCGAGTGCTTTATAGTTATCGTAACATCGTTTAAATTTTATTAGATCGTTACGGTTTAATTGTTCAACTTCATTTAAGATACTCATTATACCAGTTTCTATAGAGGCACTATTATATATATTTGCTTTAGCAATTATATCCCAGAATTTTATTTTATTCATATTAATATATCTCCATGTAATTTTTAAGTAATTTAATTATGATAATATTAAATTAATAATTAATATGTAACTCCAATATATATGAAATATACTCCCATAAAGAGTAGTAATATAGTTGATATTTTTGATAGTATTTTCACATATTTTAGAGCAAGCGATCCGAATATTGCGATTGTAATCATAGCAACAGATGTTCCAACTCCGAATGCAAAGGTTTGTATAGCTCCAGTTATAGCAGACTCAGATGATGCAGCACCGATAATAGCACCCATAGATAATCCACAAGGGAGCAACCCTAATATAAGTCCAGTGATAAATGGGTGAATCGAGTTTACAACTTTTATTTTTTTAAATATATTTATAGATTTTGTTGATATTTTAAATAATGATAGTATAGCGTATATGATAAGTAGCGATCCACCGATGATTGCAGCAAGCCCTTGTATCTGTACAAACGTTCCTGCGAACTGAATTACAGATCCTAGTAATCCAGCTATAGCTCCTAAAATAGAGTAAGTAATAATACGTCCTAAGTTATAGTATAGGTGAGGTATAATAAACTTTTTACCGGTTTTATTTATAGAAAACTTAGTAGATATAAATAGAGTGAATGGGTGACACATGAGTACACAATGTCCAAACCCTCCAGACAATCCGATAAGGAAAAATGATGTTATAGTGATAATCGACATATTATATAGTAGCATATTTAGATTTTATCAACAATATATAAAAATAGGTATGATTAGAGATAGGTTAGATATAGATGAGTAGCTTTAAGTAATTATGTTTCGATTATTTTTGTTTTATATCGGATAAGAATTGAGTTGTTTATATTACGTTTTAAATTTATAAAATTTATGAGTTCATTATTCTGAATTACATAAATAGCGTTTGCATATTGTGGTAAAAATATTATGTTTTTTTCATAATTTATTTTAGCTACTTTTGTATCACTTAAACCAAGTATAGATATAAGAACATCTGTTAATTCATTACTCAATTGAATATATTTATCATTATTTTTATACGTAATCATATTTGACATATTATATTAATTTACTTTATCGTTTAATATTTTAGAGTAACGATATTTTGATTAATTAAGATCAAAGAAGATATATCTTTCTTCTATACTATTATCTAAAAGTTTAATAGTTATTTTAGCGTACCATTTTTTTCTACCACTACCACATCTAGGAAGAGTAATAACTCTATTGTACTCGTTATTTTGAAAAGCTAGTTTATAGTTAAACTCTCCCATATTCATCGACATATTTAGATCAGCTACAACACTTATAACTTTACTATTATTAACAAATGCCACCATAAGTTCAAATGGGTATAGAGATCTAGGTTTATGAGAGTTAAGTTTTACAATCATAGTGTTGTTATCAGGTAGATTAAAGACAACTTTTTCATGATAAGTTAGATCGGTTAGTTGGTTATAAGGTGCAGGGAAATCAGAGTAAGCAGATTGTATGAATAGTGTAAATATAGCTACTGTAAAGAGGATTTTTTTCAACATTTTTTCTCCGTATAATAATGATTTTTTTATTAAGTATTTAATGCATAAATAATATATATATAGTATGATAACATAGATATTCTTTCTCAACAATATATAAAAGTAGGAGTTTCAATAATTATAAATATAGAGTTTAAAATAATTATAAATTAGTGTTATTTTTATATTACCTAGTTTTTTCAAATAAATGTTACTATATTTAGATGTGTTAGAATGATATTAAAATACTTTAATGATATAATTTATATGTATAATATTTAGATTTGTAAAGAGTTTTAGTTATAAATAATGGGGTGTTAATATGTTTATGTTTAGTAGTTTTAAAGTTTATACGGTGTTAGTTATTTTTATATTTATGTTTTTATTTACATCAACTATCTATGCGAAGCCGAGCCTTAATGATCAGTTAATAACTGCAGCCTACGATGGAAATTTAGATAAAGTTAGATCACTTATTAATCAAGGTACAGATATAAATACTAAGGATAACAATAACGCTACGATATTGATGTTAGCAGCACTTGGAAGCCATGTTGAAGTTGTTAGGTTTTTGTTACAATCAGGAGCAGATGTAAACCTTAAGGGTGATAAAGGTGTTACAGCATTAATGGTAGGTATTTTTGCTAATAGCGATATTTTGGTGCGTATGTTTTTAGAGTCAGGAGCAAAGGTTGATGATAAGTTTAATGGTGTAACGGCTTTAATGGTAGCATCAGAGATCGGCAATCTTGATATAGTTCGTATGTTAGTTGAAGCAGGTGCAGATATTAATCTTAAAAACGATCATGGTAAAACAGCTCTAAGTTATGCAGTGCTTAAAGGCAACGCTAAAGTTATTGAATATCTAAAAAGTAAGGGTGCAAAATAGTACCTATAAAAATGAGAAGTAATGTTTTATTTAAAAATATGTATAGATTAATTAATTAAGTATATATGGAGAGTTATGATGTTGATTTTAAATAAGTTAAAAGTTTTAGTTCTGTTAATGTTTTTGGTTTCATCATTTTTATTAACAACGGTATCAGATGTTAGATCAGAGCAGAGTTTAGATTTACAGTTAGTGATAGCGTCAAGCAAAGGCGATTTAGAGAAAGTTAAATCTCTTCTAAAGCAGGGAGCAGATATTAATACTGTGTATGAGATTGGGAATACAGTATTGATGAATACAATATCCATGAATCAATTAGAGGTAGCTAAATTTCTGATTAATGAGGGAGCAGATTTAAGTATCAAAAATAATCATCATCTGACACCGTTAATGCTAGCTTCACGAGATGGTAATTTAGAGATTGTTAAACTTCTAGTCAAAGCAGGAGCAGATGTTCATGCTAAAGATAAGTATGGACAGACAGCATTGACGTTATCAGCAGATCATAGCCACAAAGAAATTGCAACTTTTTTAATTAAATCAGGTGCAGATATTAAAGATGACTCAGCTTATAAGGCTCTTCAATCGGCAGTATTTAGCAAAGATACAGAGTATGTAAAACTATTAGTTGATGCAGGTGTTAATATTAATATCGTACCAGATGATGAAAGTTCAACACCACTTATGTGGGCATCAGGCGAAGGCTCTTTTGATATCGTAAAGGTATTAGTAGAAGGAGGAGCAGATGTTAATTTAAAAAATAAATATGGTTATACAGCTTTAATAGTTGGCTCATCTAGTATAGAAGGTATTGATGAAAACATGGATGTTATCCGTTACTTAGTAAAGCAAGGAGCAGATATCCACGCTCTTAGTAATGATAATGTAACGGCATTAATGTTTGCTTCACAGAGTGGGAATTTAGCAGCAGTTTCATTTTATATTTCAAAAGGTGCAGATATGAATGCTAAGAATGATGAGGGTTTTACAGCACTTACTTTAGCAGAAAAAACGCTTGCTGATGCAAGTGAAGAAGAGTTGGATTATTATGAAGGAGTTCCATCAGTTATAGAATTTTTAAAAAAGAAAGGTGCAAAATAGTATCTATAAAAATGAGCAGGAATGTTTTTATCAAAAATATTTATAGTAATTTAATTGTTATTTTAGGGATATTATTATGATTTCAAATCGTATTAAAATATATCAAGTATTTGTGTTTAGTTTAATTATATTTTTGTTTTCAATAAATGTGAAAGCAGAATATTATAAGCGAGGAGTTCAATATGGTTATAAATAATATTAAAATATTTTCTATATTAATACTCTATGTGTTTATGTTTGCAACTGTAGAGAGAGTGTATGCGAATGAGAGTTTAAATAATCAGTTAATTGAGGCATCAAATAACGGTAATTTAGCTGAAGTAAAATCGTTAGTAAAACAGGGTGCTGATGTAAATTATAAAGATGATATAGGACGTTCGGCGATATATGTTGGATGTTGGAGGTTAGATATTGTCAAATTTTTAATTGATGCTGGAGCAGATGTTAATACTCGTTATGATAGTAATACTATTTTAATGGAAGCATCTTATAATGGAGATATTAGTATTGTTCGCTATATTATAAAACAGGGTGGAGATATTCATCTTAAAAATCATAGAGGTACAACAGCGTTACTAGAAGCGACTCGTGGTGGTTATTTAGATATTATAGAGTTTTTAGTTAATCAAGGAGCAGATGTAAATACTGCAGATCACAATTATTTCACACCATTAAAGTGGACGATTACAGAAAGTGGGGATATGGATACGATACGCTATCTTGTGAAATCTGGTGCTGATATAAATTATAAGGGTGATCTTGATGGTACAGCGTTGATGTACGCCTCTCGAGTTGGTAATCTTACTATAGTTCGTTTCTTAGTTGAGCAAGGAGCAGATGTAAATATTGTAGGTAGAAACAATATGGAGACTTTAACATCTAAAAAACTTGAAGGTTACGATAAAAATAAGTATACAGCATTAATCGCAGCCGAGCTAGAAGGACAAACGGCTGTAATTGAGTATTTAAAAAGTAAAGGTGCAAAATAGTATTTATAAAAATGAGCAGGAATGTTTTATTTAAAAATATGTAAGCGTAATTAATTAGGTATATATGGAGAGTTATGATGTTGATTTTAAATAAGTTAAAAGTTTCAGTTCTGTTTATATTTTTGGTTTCATCATTTTTATTTGTAACGGTTTTAGATGTAAGTGCAAATAGTAGTTTAGATAGAGAGTTTATAGAGACGCCAATAAGTGGTGATTTACAACAGGTTAAATCTTTAGTTAAACAAGGTGCAGATATTAATGCTAAGGATAGAGAAGACAGAACAGCGTTAGCGTTTGCAGCAGTTTCTGGAAAGTTAGATATAGTACAATATTTAATAAAAGAGGGTGCTAATATAAAGGGCAATTTTGGAGCTCTTCCGCTTGTATATGCCTCTTCAGCAGGACATTTAAAAGTAGTTAAATATTTAGTAAAAAAAGGTGTAGATGTGAATACTATACCAACTAAAGGCAGTAACGGATTTACAGCTTTAATGCATGCAGTACATAAAGGAAATTTAGATATAGCAAAATTCTTAATAAAGGCTGGAGCAGATGTAAATGGTAAAAGTAAATATGGTTATACAGCTTTAATGCAGGTTAGAACGTTAGAGATTGCAAAACTTCTAATAGATAATGGAGCAGATGTTCATGCTAAAAATAAAAAGGGTTATACAGCGTTACATCTTGCATCAGGTAATTCTCATATAGGTATAGATATGATACATTATCTTATCAAGCAAGGAGCAGATGTTAATGCTCAAAATTATGATGGTTATACAGCGTTACATCTTGCATCAGAAGTTGGTATTAAAGATATTGTTGAGCTTCTTGTAAAGAGTGGAGCTTCGATTAAAATTACAGCTTATGATGTTGAAACTAGAATGAATAAGAATGGTGTTACAGCTTTAATGATTGCCTCAAATGGAGGTTATTTAGATATTGTAAAATATCTTGTGCAACAGGGTTCAGATATCCATACTGAGACAGGTGGTGGCTACACAGCATTAATGTTTGCATCCGACAACGGAGAAATAGAGGTTATGGATTTTTTAGAAAGTTTAGGAGCAACTCAGTAACATTATATTATAAGCGAGGGTTATTATATTCAAACGGTAAATAATATTAAAATATTTTCTATATTAATACTCTATGTGTTTATGTTTGCGACGGTAGAGAGAGTGAGAGTGCTGTTGAGAGTGCAATACTAATACTAAAAAGATTGTAAATGAGAGTGTGAGTGCTGTTGAGAGTTTAAATAATCAGTTAATTGAGGCGTCAAATAACGGTAATTTATAAGTTGTAAAAGTTCTAGTTGATAAAGGAGCAAGTGTCAATTATCAAAACGATCAAAAAGAAACACCACTTACTGTTGCAGAAAAAAATAGACATTTTTTAGTTATAGAGTATTTAAAAAGTAAAGGTGCAAAGTAATATATATAAAACATTTTTCAGAATGTTTTTATCAAAAATATTTATAGTAATTTAATTGTTATTTTAGGGAGATTATTATGATTTCAAATCGTATTAAAATGTATCAAGTATTTGTGTTTAGTTTAATTATAGTTTTGTTTTCAATAAATGTGAAAGGAGAATCTACAATGAACAGCAGTCGTACGCCAGTGAGACTACATATTAATGAGCTGAATTTACAACTTGCTTACGCTTCGCATAGCGGAGATTTTGAACAAGTTAAATTATTTATCAAACTAGGTGCAGATGTCAATAATAGTGTGGATGAATATAATGGCACGGCGTTAGGCAATGCAGCAGGTGAGGGACATCTTGAAATTGTTAAATATCTAGTAGAGAAAGCTCATGCAAATATAAACTTAAAACCGTTTGAGGGTGGGTATACTATTTTAGATACAGCCTCAAGGGGTGGAAATTTAGATGTGATAAGTTACTTAATTAATAAAGGCGCAGATGTAAATTTTACTGATAATAGAGGCGACACAGCGTTAATAAATGTATCAAGAGATGGCAATTTAAAAGTTGCTAAACTGCTGGTTGACGCTGGTGCAGATATCAATTATCAAAACGATCAAAAAGAAAGTGCAGTTACTGTTGCAGAAAAAAATGGACATAGTGAAGTTGTAATGTATTTAAAGAAACATGGTTTAAAGTAGTATCTATAACTTATTGATAGATAAGTTATCATTAAAATATTTACAGAAGTTATATCGTAAAATAAGAGGGTTTAAAATGTTGATTTATAATTGTTTGAAAAAAATTATTATAGGGGTTTTATTTATGTTTTCATTTCTGTTTATGTCGGTTGATGGTGGTAGTGCTAATGATGATTTAAATAATAAATTATTAAATGCAGCAATCAGTGAGAATTTAAAAGATGTGAAAAAGTTTATCAAACAGGGTGCAGATATAAACGCTGTAGATGTAAATAATAAATCGGTGTTAATGTATGCTTCTGGTAGAGGCTATATTGAGATCGTTAAATTTTTAGTTAAGTCAGGCGCTAAAGTTAATCATAAAGATATTGAGGGTTATACAGCGTTACGATGGGCATCATTTGAACGTAGAGCTGATGTTGTTAAATATTTAATTGATAACGGTGCTGATATAAAAGTTGTAGATAAAAGAGGTTTAACACCGTTAATGGAGGCTGCAAAATCAGGCAGTATTAAAACAGTTAGGGTGTTAGTTGATGCAGGATCAGATATTAATGCAAGAACGGGTACAGGTTCAACTGTGTTAATGTTTGCCTCAAAAGGTAACAGTGTTGATAATGTTGAGGTTGTTCGTTTATTAGTAGATAAAGGTGCAGATTTGAATGCTACAGATAAGAACGGTACAACTGTTTTAATAGCTTCCACATATTTGATGTCATCATCACTAAGTGGCGATACGGCAATGACTAATCTGCTGATAGAGTTAGGTATGGATGTGAATATTAAAGATAATGATGGCAATACAGCATTAATAACGGCTGCGATGAATGGTAATAAAAAAGTTATACCTATACTTGTTAATGCAGGTTCAGATATTGATACTAAAAATAGGAACGGAGAAACTGCTTTAATATGGGCAAGTAGTGAAGGAGAGATAGATATAGTTAATATCCTTTTAGAGTTAGGAGCAGATGTTAATATTAAAGATAATAGTAAAAAAACTGCATTAGATTATGCGTCAAACGGTGGGTATGATGATGTTGTTAAATCGCTTGCGGCATCAAGTGGCAGTAAGGGTAAGGGTAGTAAGTATCTAAAAAAGTCAGAGAAAGTTAATCTTAATAAAGAGCTTCTAAAGGCATCAGAGAAAGGTGATTTAAAGCAGGTTAAATTGTTACTTAAACAAGGTGCAGATATAGAGAGTGTAAACGGTTTCGGTTCAACTCCATTAATCGTTGCGTCATCATCTAATCATATTGATGTGGTTAAGTATCTATTAAAATCAGGAGCAGATATAGAGTCTTACAATTATGGAACAGCACTTGTTAATGCAGCATATTCTGGAAATTTTGATATTGTAAAATTGTTGATTAATAAAGGTGCGAATATTAAAAGTCGTAATGGACAAGATATGACGGTATTAATGGTTGCGTGCATTAATGGGCATTTAGATCTTGCACGTTATTTGCTTAAACTAGGTGTAGATGTGAATGATGTTGATAATAAAAATGGTACTGCATTAATAGTAGCAGGTTTTGGTGGCAACTTAGATACTGTTAAATTGTTAGTAAAGTCAGGTGCAAATATAGATGATAAAAATGATGATGGCAGAACGGCGTTAATGCGATCTGCACGCATGGGACATTTAGAAGTTGTAAAATATTTAATAGATCAAGGTGCAGAATATAAAGGTAAAGATAAGTACGGCGTAACGGCGTTAGAGATGGCTGATGATAATGGTAATAAAGATATAGTTAAATATTTAAAAAGTAAAGGTGCAAAATAGTATAGATATAATAGTAATAATAAGTTATCAAGGGGATTATAATGGAGTACATGGACAGAGTTGTAGTTAAGCGAAGTATAAAAACACAGTTAATATATCTAATCATTAGTTTATTTGTAGGATCGATATTTGGATTAATTTTTTATTTAGATTTAAGTAGTGTTCGGTATATTAATATTTTAATAAATGTTTTTGCAGGTGCGTTTGTATTATTCTTTGGCTCATTAGTTCTTCACATATTGAGGAATTTCACAAAACCGTTGTTAGTTATTGATGCAGTAGGGTTTCTTAATAACGGTGCAAAATATGGCATGATCCCATGGAGTAATGTGAGATATGTTTATAATGCAAAATCTAAATCAAATAGGAGTAAATCATCAAAATATATCGGTGATTGCGATATCGGTATTGAGCTTCTAAGTTATGATGATTTTATGAATTCATTATCAAAATCTAAACGTAAGTCAGAGAGTTTATTTCTATCAGTTCTTATTCCAGTGATTATAATTGATGCTACTTTTGCAAAAAGAAATATTAAAGATATTGTAGATATAATGAGAAAATACCTTGCAGAGTATCAGCGAAGTAACGAGGGATATAGTGGTTATGAGTCTAAAAATAAAGTTGTAGAGAAATTTGATAAGATAGTTTTAGAGCGACGTGGTGGACGCATAATGATGGACTTCTGTTTAGTAATGGTTGCGATCTTTTCAATAATAATGTCAGTTGTTATTATGGAGGGTATGATTGAAGTTGGTATCATGTTGCTACCATTTATCATAATTTTTGGATCGTTAGCGATTAGGGTATTTATCAAGGCTAAAAATAAAACTCCTGTGATGGTTATAGATAGAGATGGGTTTACTGATTATGAAAACAACGCTGGTTTAATTTTATGGCGAGATTTAGAAAGTATGGAAGTTGTATCAAGGACACGTACCTCAAAGGATTCAGATGGCAGAGCAACTGTCACCGTAACTACGACTATTGACGTCAAGGTTAAGGGTATAGATAAATTGATAATGCTCACACTTTTCGGACCTAATGAAACTCATGAGGATGTAGCAGATGTAATGCGTAGATATCAGAGTGAGTATATAAAAAACAACCCAAGTTCAGAATATTAAAAGAAGTGTGATTTATAATGGAAAATACAGATAGAGTTATAATTAAAAGAAATCTAATTAAGCAGTGGTTATATATAATTACTTGTGGAGTGTTTTTGCTTATTTTTTTATCGTTCTTCACGGTGGATATTCTAGATACAGTAGATATTTTTACAACGTTTTTTAGTACTATCGGTATTATAGGAACATCAATATTTGGATATTTCACTATCACATTATTAAGAAGTTCTTTCAGACCGTTAATGGTTATAGACGGAGAAGGTTTTGTAGAGACGGGTAGATTTATATGTTTTGTACCGTGGAGTAATGTAGCCAATATATGTGAGGCTGGATCGAACTCTAAATGGTTTAGATTACGCAATCGTAATAGAGGTAAGGTAGAGATAGAGTTAAGAGATGCAACTGAGTTTTTAAATTCTTTATCAAGGTTTAGAAGATTGTTAGTTGGCAGAAGTTTATCTATTAGAAAACCTAAAATCTATATTAGCCTTAGATTTACAGCTGTGAGTGATGTAAATATAGTAGATGATATGAATAGGTATTATAATATTTATCAAACAACGGTTGGTGGTTATAACGCTTTAGAAAAAATTGATAATATTGTAGATAATTTAGATAGGGTAGTATTTGCAAGATCATTTTTTAAAGGGTTTATAGCGATAGTTGGAGTATCTATTTTTATTACATTTTTTGTAACAGCAATGTTAATTACTGGTATACCTAAGGGAGTGTTTAGTTCTCTAGTGATACTTTTTTTCGGATTTTTGACATTTATACTTGGAAGAATTGCGATAAACTTGATCCGTAAAATATTATATAAAATACCTGTATTAGTAATAGATAGAGATGGATTTACTGATTACACAAATAAGAGAGCTGTAATTCTTTGGAGCGATGTAGAGGGTATAGATGTTGTAACAAGAACAAGCAGATCAACAGACTCAGATGGAGAAAGAAGCACAACGTATAGTACAACAATAAATATTAAACGTATAGGTATAGATAAATTGCTTAAACTTTCATTATCGTTTGCTAAAGAAACAGAGGAAGAGATTGCAGATATAATGGTTATATATTATGAAGCGTATAAGAAAGAGAAAGATGTAAAGAAAGAAGATATCAACCCACATAATTATTCATCTACCTATGAATATAATATTAATGATTTTGGAAAATCAAATGAGAAAAAGTTAGGGGTAGACACAATAGTAAATACAGAGATAAATATTGAACCTGCACTTAAAATTATATTAGTATCTGAGGCTGAGCCAGATAAGATGAATATTATCGAATATGCTTGTGATTGCGATATAGAGAAAGTAAAAGAGTGTGTAGCAAATGGAGAAGATATAAATAGTATAGATGGGTATGGACAGACAGCTTTATTTTTTGCATCAGCAAATGGAGAATTAGAGATAGTAAGTTATTTAGTAGAAAACGGCACAGCAATAAATCATGTAAATCATGGTGGAGATATCGCATTAATATTTGCATCAGAGGCGGGTGTTTTAGATGTAGTTCAGTATTTATATGATCAAGGTGCAGATATTAATCATAAAAATCATAATGGCTATACGGCGTTAGATGTAGCAAAAGAGCGAAATAATGATGATATTGTAGAGTTCTTAGAGAGTGTAAATAAATAATATAATAAGGTAAGTTATGTAATGAAAAGCTATAATGATGATTTTATTAAGAAAGTAAAAAAAGGTGATGTTATCGGAGTGCTTGAATGTATTAAAAAAGGTATAAATGTTAATACTATAATTAACGAGTATGAGATTACAGCTTTGATACATGCTTCGTTGAGTGGCAATTTAGAGTTAGTAAAAGTTCTTATATCTGAAGGTGCAGATGTTAATGCTAAAGATGATAAATGTTTTACAGCGTTAACATGGGCATCAGAAAAAGGCGTAATAGATATAGTAAAGTATTTAATTGAAAATGGTGCAGATGTTAATAATATAGATAGTAATGGATCAACTGCAATTATAAGAGCAGCAGATCAAGGACATTTAGATGTTGTTAAATATCTAATAGATCACGGTGCAGATTTAGAAGTTGTAAATGGATACGGTATGGCATTATTAACGAGTGCAGTTAGTAATGGACAGTTAGAAGTAGTAAAGTTTTTAGTAGAGCGTGGTGCAGATGTTAATATTAAAGATAGGTGTCACAATACAGTATTAATGTGGTCTGTCTTTGGTTCATATTTAGAAATAACAGAATATTTAGTTGAGAAAGGAGCTAATCTTAATGTTCAAGATAAAGATGGCAATACAGCTTTGATTGAAGCTGTAGCACATAACAATATGAAGATAGTAAAAATATTAGCTGAACAAGGAGCTGATATTAATATTAAAAATAATGAAGGTATGACAGCCTTAGATATAGCTAAAGAACGTATAGATTTTATATTCGATAAAGATCAAGCAGGAGACGCTACAACTGAAGAAGTTGAAATAGTAAAAGAAGTTATAAAATACTTAGAGAGTTTAAATAAATAATATAATAAGGGGAGTGATGTAGTGCAACGGTATAACGATGATTTTATTCAGAAAGTAAATAATGGTGATATTATCGGAGTACTTGAATGTATTAAAAAGGTGTAGATGTTAATACTATAGTTAACGAGTACGATTTTACAGCCTTAATGTATGCTTCTTATATTGGCAATTTAGAGTTAATAAAAACTCTTATATCTCAAGGTGCAGATGTGAATATAAAGGATAAATATGGTTCAACTGCATTGATGGTAGCTTTACTACAAAAACAATCAGAGGTAGCAATTCATTTAATAAATTTAATGAGTTAAATAATCTTAAAAAAAATCAGATAAATGAAGATTGATAATCATATAAGGAGCAGGTAGATGAAAAGATTTTTCATGTTTTTATTAGCAAGCATAAGTATGTTTGCCTGTAGTAAAGTTGATACAAAAAATGTAGAGGCTAATCTCATGCTAGAGAAAGTTGCAGATCGTGATTTTAGTGGAGTAGAGACGTATATTAAAAACGGTTCAAATATTAACGCTAAAAATCGAGATGGTATGACAATAATGATGTATGCGTCAGTGTACGGCAATATTGATGTTTTAAAATATTTAATCGCAAATAAAGCTGATATAAATTTAGAGGATAATAATGGTAGAACAGCTCTTATGTGGTCAGCTAAATCTACTCATACAGATTTAGAGTTCGTAAAATATTTACTAGATAATGGTGCTGATCTGAAGGGTATGACTATTATAGAATGGGCAAGTGTTGGCTTACTTGAAAAAGTTAAAGAGTCTACTGGAAACGGTGCAGATATTAATCAGAAAAACGTGAATGGTTGGACGCCATTAATTGCTTCAATATTTAGAGATCATTTAGATATAATTAAGTTTCTGGTTAAAATAGATGTAGATTTGAATATAGAGGAAAATCGTGGTTTAACAGGTTTGATGATAGCATCGGAGAGAGGAAATTTAGAGATTGTTAAAATTTTAGTTGAGAATGGTGTTGATATAAATTATCAAAACAAAGATGGTTCAACTGCGTTAAGTAGAAGTTTGGTACATGTTCGACAATATCCAGATGTTGTAAAATTTTTAGTAGATAATGGTGCTGATCTTTCTATTAAAAATAAGAACGGTAAAACAGTATTGGAAGTGGAAAAAGATAATGGACATACAGAAGTTGTAGAGTTCTTAGAGAGTTTAAATAAATAATATAATAAGGGGGAGTGATGTAATGCAACGGTATAACGATAATTTTATTCAGAAAGTAGAAGAGTGTGATTTATTAGGAGTACTTGAATGTATTAAAAAAGGTGTAAGTGTTAATACTATAATTAACGAGTACGATTTTACAGCCTTAATATATGCTTCTTATATTGGAAATTTAGAGTTAGTAAAAACTCTTATATCTCAAGGTGCAGAGGTGAACATAAAGGATAAATACGGTGGTACAGCGTTGATGATAGCTTTGCTAGAAAAACAATCAGAGATTGCAATTTATTTAATATCAAGTGGTGCAGATGTTAATTCAAAAAACGATAAGGATTGGCCAGTATTAATGAGTGCTATAAATAACGGAAGTTTAGAAGTTGTTAAGTATATGGTAGAGCACGGTGCAGATATTAATGTAAGAGATGATAAAGGTTTTACAACTTTAATGTATGCTTCGTATACAGGAAATTTAGAGTTAATAAAATATCTAATAGATCAAGGTTCAGATGTTAATATAAGAATTAATGATGATGGTATGACAACATTGATGACAGCATCAATGGGTGGACATTTAGATATAGTAAAATATCTAGTAGAACAAGGTGTAGATATTAATGCACAGAGCGAAGATATTTTCACAGCTTTATCGTTAGCGTTAAAATATAATAAGTTAGATGTTTTCACATATCTTGTAGATAGTGGCGCAGATATTAATTTCAAGGATAAATTCGGTTTTACAGTATTAACACGAGCATCACAAGAAGGCGTAATAGATATAGTAAAGTATTTAGTCGAGCGTGGTACAGATATTAACAATATAGATGGTAATGGATCAACGGCACTTATGAGAGCAGCAGATAAAGGACATTTAGATGTTGTTAAATATCTAATAGATCAAGGTGCAGATTTAGAAGTTGTAAATGAATATGGTATGGCATTATTAATGAGTACAATTCATGAAGGGCAGTTAGATGTGGTAAGGTTTTTAGTAGAACACGGTATAGATATAAGCAAGATGACGATAGTAGAATGGGCAAGTGCAGGTTGGTTAGAAAAGGTTCAAGAGTGTATAGAAAATAGTGTTGATATTCAGTTTAAGAATTATGAAGGAGATACAGCTTTAACGATTGCAACAAGAGAGCTAAAGTTTGATATTGTTGAGTATCTATTAAGTCAAGGAGCAGATATCAATCATCAAACAGATTTTGGTAAGACAGCATTAGTCTACGCTTCGTCAAAGGGAAGTTTAGAGATGGTAAAATATTTAATAGAGCATGGAGCAGATGTTAATTCAAGTGGCGAAAAGTCAGACACGGCATTAATTGAAGCAACAGTTATAAACGATCTTGAGATTATGCAATATCTAATAGATCATGGTGCTGATTTAAATGGTACAGATTATGCGAACGCTACAGCATTAGACGTTGCGAAGAAATATGAAATTACAGAAGCTATCGAATTTTTAGAGAACCTTAATAATCGAGATGATAAACAGTAATGAAAAGTAGTAATGAGAAACTTATAGAGAGTGCAGAGAGTGGCGATATAGAAGCTGTAAGGGAGTGTATAACATTAGGAGCAGATGTTAATACTAAAGATGATAAGGGTCAAACAGTTTTAGATATAGCTCACGAAAAAGAATATACGACTATCGTTAAATACTTAGAGAGTTTTAAATAAAAAATCAAATTTTAAGAGAATACCTACGCGGGTATTTTTTTTATCATATTGACTTATTTTAGTGGTAGAAGCTTGAGAAGAATTTAAAATCAAGGTTATAATTTTATGAGTGTAAAACAAATTAGGAGTTTAATATGAATACTAATAATCTTATTAAGAGTGCGAAAGATGGAGACTTAAAAGCTGTACAACAATGTATAGAAAATGGAGCAGATGTTAATGCTAAAGATGATGAGGGAGATACAGCATTGATGTTTGCTTCACAAAAAGGACATGTTGATATTGTGAAGTATTTAGTAGAGAACGGTGCAGATATAAATAGTATAGATGGGTACGGACAGACAGCTTTAATTGATGCATCAGGACACGGAAATTTTGATATTGTGAAGTATTTAATAGAGAATGGTGCTGATATTCATATTAAGGACGGAGAAGGTAAAACAGCATTGACAAATGCTTCTAGTTGGAATTATATAACAATAGTAAAATTTTTAATAGAGAACGGTGCTGATGTTAATGCTAAAGATGATGAGGACTTCACAGCATTGATATATGCTTCATTTGGAGGAAATTTTGATATTGTGAAGTATTTAGTAGAGAAAGGGGCTGATATAAATGCTAAAACTGATGAGGAATGTACAGCATTAATGTATGCATTCCGTTTTGATATTGTGAAGTATTTAGTAGAGAACGGTGCTGATGTTAATGCTAAAGATGATGAGGACTTCACAGCGTTGATGCGAGCGTCATATAATGGACATTTAGAAAATGCTAAAGATATTGTGAAGATACTTGTAGAGAACGGAGCTGATGTTAATGATAAAGATGAAGATGGTAAAACAGCATTAATGTTTGCTTCACAGAGAGGACATTTAGATATTGTGAAGATACTTGTAGAGAAAGGTGCTGATGTAAGTGCTAAAAATAAAAAAGGTGAAACAGCATTAGATTTGGCTAGAGAATCTGAACAAACAGAAGTTGTGACATATTTAGAGAGTTTTAAATAAAACAAATTAGGAGTTTAGTATGAAGACTAACAATATTATTAAGAGTGTGGAAGCTGGAGACTTAAAAGCTGTACAACAATGTATAGAGAATGGTGCTGATGTAAATGCTAAAGATGATGAGGACTTGACAGCATTGATGCCTGCTTCACAGAATGGAGATTTTGATATTGTGAAGTATTTAGTAGAGCATGGTGCTGATGTAAATGCTAAAACTTATAGAGGGGAATGGACAGCATTAATGTATGCATCACGGAACGGACATTTAGAGGTGGTTAAATATTTAATTGAACATGGTACAGATGTTAATATGAAAGATATTTACGATAGTACAGCTTTGATAAAATCTTCACAGAATGGACATGTTTATGTGGCTAAATATTTAATTGAACATGGTGCAGATGTTAATGTACAAGATGTATTGGGTGGTAACACAGCATTGATGTATGCATCAAGAAATGGGTTTTTAGAGATAGTAAAATATTTAGTAGATCAAGGTGCAGGTGTAAATGCTAAAAATAATCAAGATAAAACAGCATTGATGTTGGCTTCTAGGTATGGACATTTAGAAATTGTGAAGTATTTAGTAGAGAAAGGTGCTGATGTAAATGCTAAAGACAAGTATGGTTCAGCAGCTTTAATGTCTGCCTCACTTTTTGAGCATTTAGATATTGTGAAGTATTTAGTAGAGAGTGACGCTGATCTTAATATTCAAGATATGAATAAAAGAACAGCATTAATGTTGGCTTCAAATAATGAAAATTTAGATATCGTAAAATTTTTAGTAGAGAATGGAGCAGATGTTAATGCTAAAGATAATAAGGGTAAAACAGTTTTAATGTATGCTAAGAAACGCACAGAGATTATTAAATATTTAGAGAGTCTTAAATAAAACAAATTTGGAGTTTAATATGAATAGTAATAATCTTATTAAGAGTGCGGAAGATGGAGACTTAAAAGCTATACAACAATGTATAGAGAATGGTGCTGATGTAAATATTAAAGATAATTATGGTCAAACAGCATTGATACATGCTTCATGGGGAGGAAATTTTGATATTGTGAAGTATTTAGTAGAGAACGGTGCTGATGTTAATGCTAAAGATGATGAGGACTTGACAGCATTAATGTATGCATCACAGAACGGACATTTAGAGGTGGTAAAATATTTAATAGAAAACGGTGCTGATATAAATGCTAAAACTGATGCGGAATGGACAGCATTAATGTATGCATCACAGATAGAAGTGGTAAAATATTTAATAGAAAACGGTTCAGATGTAAATATAAAAGATGATGAGGGATTTACAGCATTGATGTTAGCTTCAAGTAATGGATTTTTTGATATTGTGAAGATACTTGTAGAGCATGGAGCTGATGTCAATGATAAAGATGAAGATGGTAAAACAGCATTAATGTTTGCTTCACAGAATGGACATTTAGATATTGTGAAGTATTTAGTAGAGAATGGTGCAGATGTAGATATAAAAAACCCTATAGGAAAGACAGCTTTAATGAGTGTTTCTTATAAAGGACATGTTGATATCGTAAAATATTTAGTAGAGAATGGTGCTGATGTTAATATAAAAGATGATGAGGGAGTGACAGCATTGATGCATGCTTCATGGGGAGGACATTTAGATATCGTAAAATATTTAGAGAGTCTTAAATAAGAAATCAAATTTTAAGAGAGAATACCTATGCGGGTATTTTTTTTTATTATATTGACTTATTTTAGTGTTAGAAGCTTGATAAGAATTTAAAATCAAGTTATAATGTTATGAGTATCAAACAAATTATGAGTTTAATATGAATACTAACAGCTTTATTGATAGTGCAAGAGATGGAGACTTAAAAGCTGTATAACAATGTATAGAAAACAGTGCAGATGTAAGTGCTAAAAAATAAAAAAGGTAAAACAGCATTGAGGTTTGCTTCACAGAATGGACATTTAGATATTGTGAAGTATTTAGTAGAGAACGGTGCTGATATCAATATAAAAAGGAGTATAGAATTATGTGTTATGAAGAGGTATTAAGCAAATTGGCGGTTTTAAAATCAACTTATGAGAAAATTGATAAAACTGTGACACTTGAAATAGAAGAACCTGCAACAGAAGATGAAGTTGTAGCTGTTGAAAAAGAGTTAGGTACACCTTTACCGATACCTTTGAGAGAGTTCTTTTTAAATTGTTCTAGTAAAATAACTTTATGGGCAGACCTACCAGAAGATTTTGAACTTCCAACTAATTTAGGCGATATATTTAGAGCTGTTATAGTACTCTCTTTAAATGATATTGTATTTATTGAGGACCGTAGAAAATCGTGGGAAGTAGATCTTTTTCAGATATAGATGATGAGAGTAGTAAAGATTATAATCTTGTATGGCATAATAAATTAGGTATTATTGACGTTGGTAACGGAGATGTAATTGCGATAGATTTAAATAATCAAAACGTTGTTTATTTGAGTCACGACGGTGCTGATGAGCATGGAGCAGTTTTAGGAAATGATTTCGCTGATTATTTAAATAATGTTTTTTTAATCGGAGCTAGTGGAAATGAGTCTTGGTGTTTAGCACCATTTTTAACAGAAGATAATATACTTGATAGCGATTGTGATAATGCTAAAGAGTATAG
>CAMQYS010000016.1 GCA_947039395.1 uncultured Deferribacteraceae bacterium
CGATAATTGAAAGTTCTGCAATTGAGTTATTGTGATAATTGAAAGTCGTGCAATTGAGTTATTGTGATAATTTAAAGTTCTGCAATTGAGTTATTGCGATAGTGGAAAGTTCTGCAATTAAGTTATTGCGATAGTTGAAAGTCGTGCAATTAAGTTATTGCGATAATTGAAAGTCGTGCAATTGAGTTATTGCGATAGTGGAAAGTTCTGCAATTGAGTTATTGTGATAATTGAAAAGTAAAATAATTAGATTGAAAGAACATGGATTTATATCTATATAAAATAGAAGTGTACAGCTGTATATTTTATAACTTTAAAGCATTATCACTTAATCGTTTAAATCACTAATCCTAAGTTTAAAACTTACTACTTAGCACCAGCTTTTTTAAGTACAGCTATGATATCGTTATATCCTTTCTCTTTTGCGATCATAAGTGCTGTTTTCCCATCTTTACGATTTTTTATCTTATAATCTGCACCGTTTTTAAGTAGATATTTAACCCACTCAATACTATTACTCTCAACCGCTTTTGCAAGATAAGTGTAGCCGTACAAACTCTGAACATTCACATCAGCACCATTTTTAATTAACAGTTTAAATATTGTTTCATCATACTGCGATATCTCTAAAACATTACCATTATCAACAGCAATCAATTCAAGATCAACCCCTGCATCAATAAGTATCTGTATAACTTTAAACTGATTGGTTTCATTATCAATAGATCTATTAAGCACGACACCGAAGAGTGCATTCATATTCCAGTTATCTTTAAGGTTCACATCAGCACCGTTTTTAAGTAGCAATTTAACCATTTCAACATCGCCATTCCCTGCTGCGATCATTAACGGAAAACCTACATGAGTATGAAAAAACTCTCCCGGCATAAAATTAACATCTGCACCTTGATTAATAAGTTTTTTAGCAAGTTCAATATCTTTATCATTTACTGCATAAATAAGTTTTGTCGCACCATATTTATCAATCTTATCAATACCTTCAGAGTTATTAGTTAAACCTTTAGTTTTAGCTTTATCGTTTGCAACAGTATCAATCTTTTTACCAGTTTTATCGTTCGCATAACTACCAGTAACGGTATAATTTACGATAGGTAATATTATAGAAATTGATATTAATAATGATACAAAATGTTTGAACATATTTAATCCTCAAAGTTGAAAATAAGTATTTGTTAATTTGTATAAGAACTTAATGTATCATCAATGAGCAATCTAATCAAGTACGATTAATTTTTCATCAACATAGTCATCTCACTAACTATCTAATCAACAATCTTTTACAAAACTAAAATCTACTCTTTAGCCCCAGCGTCCATAAGCAGTTTAATAACCTTATAATATCCTTTATCTTTAGCGAACATTAAAGCTGTTTTATCTTCTTCGTAATCTCTAACAGTATAATCTGCACCATGTTTAAGCAGATATTTAACCATTTCATCATCGCCTTTATATGCTGCACACATTAATTTACTAAACCCACTAAATGTCTCTATTGAGTTTACACCAGCGCCGTTATCAATTAATAATTTAGATGCAACAACATTTCCCCAAACTTTATCTAACGTTGTTTCATTCTCTATAATAGATAGATTAACATCAGCCCCAGCATCGATTAAGATTTTCATAATCTCTATTTTTTCAGAAGTAACTTCACTTCGATCATAGATTGTAGCCATTAATGCAGTCATAGAGTAGCTGTTAATAAGGTTAACATTAGCACCTCTTTCAATCAATAAATTTACTATTTCTTTATTGTTATTTTGAGAAGCTATCATAAGTGGAGAAAGTTTATAATTATAATCACTTATATTTGAGTTAAGGTTAATATTAGCATCTTTATCAAGTATCAGTTTTACAAGTTCAATATTATTCTCTTTAACAGCTAATGTAAGCGCTGTATCGCCATTTTTATCTATATTATCAATACTTTTTGATGCCGTTAGAAGTTCTTCAACTTTATCAGTAACACCATATTTAATTGCTCTTATTAAATCATTAGGAGCGCCATTTTTGATAAGTAGATCAACGATATCAGTTTTATTCATTTTAGCAGCTATATCAATCGGTGTATTACCTCTATTATCAATATGATTTACGTTAGGCTTATATTTGATAAGTAGTTTAATAGTATCGTTATCGCTATATTCAATAGCCATCATTAAAGCTGTTTTATTAAGATAAGTTTCAGTAGTATCAATATCAGCTCCATATAAAAGGAGAGTTTCTACTATATCTTTATTGTCTTTAACCATTGATGCCTCAATAAGTGCTGTGCTACTAGTAGATTTAGTTCTTTGAAAAGGTTCATTAACATCCATACCTTTTCGAATTAATAAATTAACAACATCTAGATTTTTATGTTTAGCAGCGAGCGGTATTAAGTTAAGAAGTAATCCTTGTTCTATTAGCAATTTAGCGATATCGGTACGATTATACTGAATTGCAGTAGTTATAAGGTGTTGATCATTTTCATCAATACCATTAAAGTTTATAAAATCATTTACTTTTTCAATATCTCCTATTTTTACAGCATCTATGATAGAGTAGTACGCTCCTCTATCTATTAATAGCTGTACTATTTCTGGTTTATACGCATAATTTATAGCCGTTTTATTCGCTGCATTTCTAGCATTAAATTCAGCACCAACATCAATTAATAGTTTTGCACTATTATAATTACCAGCTTTAACAGCGTGCATCAAAGCTGTTGTTGCTTGTTTGCTATCACAATTAACTTTTGCACTAGAGTTTAAAAGAAGTTTAGTTATCTCAATACTATTATTATCTTCATTACGGTATACGCTATATCCAAGAGCAGTCATACCAGTTTCATCAATAACATTAACATCGGCACCAGCATTTATTAATAGCTTAACAAGTTCGATATTTTTAATATCTTTCACAGCACTCATAAGTGGAGTGTAGCCGTAGATATTCTTAACATTAACATCAGCACCTAACTGTAAAAACATCTTAGTCAGAGAGTTGTTATCTATACCTAAACTGTGATGCAGTGCAGAATCTCCTCTTTTATTTTGAATGTTGATATTGATTATAGCGTTACTGTAAAGAAGCATTACGACAGCATCTTTATTATTATCTTTAGATATATAAGGGCTATTAGTATTTTTAAGCAACGTCATAATAATCGTATCACCATCACTACGTCCATTAACCCCATTTACATCAACACCGTTCATTAGTAGACTATCAACATTAGCACGATCACGAGCATGAGCTGTTTTGAGTAACGCTATAGAGTAGATATCTTTATGTTCAGGAGTTACCATATTAATTTTATCTTTAATATTAATATTGATATTACTATCAATATTAGTTGCTTGAGCTTCAGGTTGTTTACAACTTATGAGAGATGATATTGCAGATATTGAGATTAGTAGCAACATAATAAATCTAAACATAAAGGATCTCCAAAAGATAATAAAATGATAACTTTATATAACAGATACATATCGTCAATTATAACTTTTAAAGAGTGTAGATATAAGTTATATTGACGGTATTTTGCTATCTCAATAATTATCGTAAAATATACGATTTTATTTAACATTTCTCTTATAATTTCGTTATATATATGTTAAAATAATATGGTTATTGATAATGTTTAATAGGGTAAGGTTATTATGTGATATTCTAAGATGCTGTTATTATTGATTTTTTTATTATTAGTTTTGTTAGTTGGCTGTAGAAATCAAGATGTAATGATAGATAAAACAGATAATAAAAGTATCGGTATTTTTGAGGCGTCAGAGAGCGGTAATTTGGCTTATATAAAAAATATTATAGAATAAAGGTTATTATATTAATGCCTTTAATAAAGATGGAGATACAGTGTTGGTATTATCCTCAAAGAATGGATATTTAGAAATCGTTAAATATTTAGAGAGTTTGAAGTAGTAAATATTTTAATGAACATTGAGAGATAATTAAGATAGAGGAAGGTATGAGATGAGATATTTTAAATTGGTTTTATTATTAATTTTGTTATCGGTGGTGGTGTTCGTTGGTTGTAAAAAGAAAGTTATAACAGTTGATAATAGTACTATTGAACAGAACGTAGAAAGAGATGAAACAGTTATTGAGCCTTCTGTAATCGTTGCAACAGAGAGCAAGAAAAGTAACGACAATATAAGTATTGAGATATTTAAAGCATCTAAGAACGGTAATTTAGTTGATATTAAAAAACTAGTTAATAAAGATATTGATATTAATGCTTTAGATGAAAATGGTGAGACAGTGTTAACGTTAGCCTCAAGTAATGGACATTTAGAGATTGTGAAATACCTTATTGAAAACGGTGCAGATATTAACTTTCAATATAATAGTGGTGGTGGAGATTTAAATCAATCAGCATTAATGAGTGCATCAATGGGTGGATATTTAGATATAGTAAAATATTTAGTAGATAACGGTGCAGATATTGATGCGAGAGATTACTCATATAGTACGGCTGTTTTTTTTGCAGGGGTTATGAATAAACCAGAAATAGTTTATTATCTTGTATCAGTTGGAGCTGAAGCATATCTTGAGATTTGGGCATCTATAGGCGATTTAGAGAAAGTTAAATCGAGTGTCAAAAACGGAGAAGACATAAATCAACAAGATGATTATGGAATGTCTCCTTTCCTTAGAGCAGTAAGTAATGGACATTTAGAGGTTGTAGAGTATCTTATAAAAAACGGTGCAGATGATGAGAATATGAGTAATGGGATTATTGAAGCATCACAGTATGGACGGCTAGATGTGTTAAAATATTTAATAGAAAATGGAGCTGATGCAACAGCTAAGATGAGTGATGGTGAAACTTATTTAGAGTACGCTATTAGTAGATCTGATAAATATCCAGAAGTTATAAAATATTTAGAAAGTTTGAACGTTTCATCAGTTAGTAATAATAAGAATGTTCAAGTTGCACAGATTGATAAAACTATCAAATGTGGCGATATATATTTATCAGCTAAAAACGGAGATTTAAAATGTGTACAGCAGAATATATTAAACGGAGTGGATGTTAATATCAAAACAGAAAATAGCGATATGATGGGTAATACTCCACTTATGACAGCATCATTTTACGGACATTTAGAGATTGTAAAATATCTAATAGATGAGGGTGCTGATGTGAATGCAAGCAGACGGTATGGTAATATCACTGCTTTAAATGAAGCATCACAAAATGGACATGATGAGATTGTTCAACTACTTATCAAGCATGGTGCGATAGATAGCTCATTAATTGATGCCTCTCAATCTGGAGATATAGATAAAGTTAGTAGATTAATCAAGCAAGGTTCAGATGTTAATCTACAAGCTTATAGTGATACAACAGCATTAATTAAGGCATCAAGTAATGGACATTTAGAGATTGTTAAGTTACTAATTAAATCAGGTTCTAAAGTTAATACACAGGATATGTATGGGCAAACAGCATTAATGCTTTCATCGTTTGATGGACATTTAGATATTGTTAAATATTTAGTTGATAACGGTGCTGATATAGATTTAAAATCAGGAATGTCAGATGGATCACTTAGTGGCGAGCCTGCGATATCGTATGCTAAGGATAGTGGGTACATAGAGATTGTTGAATATTTAGAGAGGTTAAAGTAATGGGTAAAAATTATTGTAGAAAAGGTTGTTGGTACATCGGTGAATATTTAGAGGATCTTGCTGTAAATGAAAGTTTAATACCAGAGAATATTAGATCTTTTATAATGGATAATAAATCGTATATATTTGATAATAAAGAGTCGTTACACGATGCTTGGCTAACATCGTTTAAATACTCTTTTAAGCCAAACGGTAAAAAAGAAGAGTTAATTATGAATTTTTTAGGGTCGTATCATGATTTTAATTATCAATTTATTTTTCAAAATGTCTTATCTATTAAATTTAAATATGAAGATAAATATCTAGATAAAGATGATTTAATAATGCATTTATTTTCAGTTTGTAAAAACGATATATATAACTATGATTTTATATTTTCTACTGGACAGAAAATCACTATTAAGTTTAAAAAGTTAGAGATAGTAAAGACACCGATAAAAAAATAAAGAGGTTAGAACTAGATGATATCTATAAGGATAGTAGGGTCACTATTAATATCATTTTTGATGATATTAACTTCATGTACAGCGAAAATATTAACTGTTCCAGAGCTTAATATATTACTGAATAAATCTGTTATGGAAAATGATTTAGCAGGGGTTAAATCAAGTTTAGATAAAGGAGCAGATATTAACGATAAGCGTTCTGATGAGTGGGGGTATAGTGCGATAACTCATGCAACTATGCTCCATAATTTAGATATGGTAAACTATCTTATACAAAATGGTGCAGATATAGATACACAGACAAACACTCACGGCACGCCACTTATGATAGCTATAAATAATAACGACTACAATATGGTTATAAATTTAGTAGAGCAAGGTGCAGATATCAATACAAGAAATAACAAAAAGGTAACCGTATTTGATACAGCGATACAGCAAGGTAATACATTAATTGCAGAGTATTTAATTATACAAGGGATAGATACAAGTAAGTTGAGGGTTGCCGATTGGGCAGCGATCGGTGATTTAGATAAGGTTCGTGAGTTGCATAAATCAGATATTGATTTAAATTCTTCAAGCACATTAAATGATATAGATTACTATACAGCCTTAGAATCAGCATCATGGGGTGGGCATTTAAATATAGTTGAGTATCTAGTTGAAAACGGTGCAGATGTAAATTTTGTATCAGGTAGCGATACGGGGAATAAGTACGGTAGAACACCATTAATCAGTGCAGTAGATAGTGGACAAGTTGATATTGTAAAATATTTAATTGATAACGGTGCAGATGTGAACGGTATCGGTGCTGAAAAGTATACAGCAATAACTGTTGCAAAAAGTTTAGAGATGGTAATGATTTTAGTAGAGAGTGGTGCTGATGTAAACTCAATAAACATGAATAAACCAGTTTTAATATCGGCTGTTGAGAATGAGCAGATAGCGATTGTTGAGTATCTGTTAGATAACGGAGCTGATGTGAATGTAAAAGTTGATAACAATTATTCAGCTATAAGTTATCCGAACAATTTAGCGATAGTTAAGATTTTAGTAGAGAGTGGTGCTGATGTAAATTTTAAAAACAGTTACAGTAGTACGCCGTTAATATTTGCAACAAATAGAGGAAATTTAGAGATTGTTAAATATTTAGTTGAGCAAGGTGCAGATATAAATATACAGAATGATGATGGCAGTAAAGCTATAGATATAGCGATATCTAACGGACATAAAAAGATCGTAAAATATTTAAAAAGTATTAAGTGATAGCTAGATTGTTTTTAATTATTATAGTATATATTTAAAAGTATAGATTATGCGTTAAAAGGAGAAAACAGTTATGAAAGTTTCAAAACTAATGATTGTGATAATACTACTTATTGTAGCTATGGTTACTGTTATAGGATGTAAGAAAAAACCGTTAAACAACGCTCCATTTGTTGATAAAATTTCAACGGATAGTAGTACGATTGATAATAGTACGATTGATAATGTTACAACTGATAATACCACAACGGATAATATCACGATTGATAACAGTACACTTAACAGTGAGGTTCTAAGTGATTATGAACTTAACACATTATTACAAGAGGCAGTTAGAGGAGATAATCTAGCAGATGTAAAAATATATTTAGATCTAGGAGCAAATATCAACGATCAAAGTTACGATGAAGAAGGTAACAGTCCGTTAACTTATTCGGTAAGAGTTGATAATATAGAGATGGTTAAATATTTAATCTCAAACGGTGTAAATTTAGAGACTTCGCCAGAGTATGAAGGCACTCCATTAATGATAGCAGTAGAGTCTGATAATTACGATATAGTTAAATTGTTAGTTGAAAACGGTGCAAAAATAGATGGCAAGAGTAATGAGGGAATTACCGTATTTGATACAGTTATAAGTAATGGTAATCCAAAAATAGCGAACTATCTAATCAAAAAAGGTATAGATATAAGTAAGATGAAAACGGCAGATTGGGCAGCGATAGGTAATTTAGAAAAAGTTAAAGCTGATATAAAAAACGGTAAGAGTATTGATTTACCAAACAGTAAAGGTTTCACTCCTTTAGAGGCATCATTATCTAACAAACATATAAATGTTGCAAAATATTTAATTGCTAACGGTGCTGTAATTACAACGAAAGCGATTAGATATCCAGCAGGTTATGGAGACTTAGAGGTTATTAGATTTCTAGTTGATAAAGGTGCAGATGTTAACGGTAAAGAAAGTTACGGATTAACAGCATTAATGAGTGCATCAGGAAGTGGTAATTTAAAACTTGTTGAATATTTAGTAGAGCAAGGTGCAGATATTAATGTTACTGATAATTCAGGAGAAACAGCACTGTTTGATGCAACAAAAAAAGGTGATTTAGTGATTGTCAAATATCTATTATCAAAAGGAATGGATATTAATGCTAAAAATACACACGGTGATACAGTAACAGATGTTGCATTCTTTTATGGAAACATGAAGACAGTAAAACATTTTATTGAAAACGGTGCAGATCAATCAGGTATAGGTATCAATATTTGGGCAAGGCTTGGAGATAAGGATAAAGTTAAATCGTTATTACCATCAATAGATATTAATGCGACTAACGGAAGTTTATTGATTAACGCTGTACGATCTGGAAATCTAAAATTAGTTAAATTTTTAGTAGAGAAAGGTGCGAATATTCATGAAGAAACTTTTGAAGAAGGAAACGCATTAATTGCAGCAGCAACTGGAGGATATTTAGATATTGTAAAGTATCTAGTTGAGCAAGGTATAAATGTAAATACTGCTATTGAATATACTGGTGAAACAGCTACTCAGATTGCAAAGGATCGAGGATATATTAAGATTGTTGAATATTTGAATAGTAAGCAGAAAGCAGAGTAATATTTTTACAATAAAATTTATTATAATTATGTGGAGAGTGTGATGAGAGTTTTAAAGATTATTGTATTAATGGTATTCGTGGTTATTACGGTTATAGGGTGTAAGAAGAAAAATTCAGCTGATAAAGTAGTGGTTGATAATACAAGTATCACGGTTGACAATATCACAACAGAAGATATTGCAACAGATAATATTACAGTTGATAATATCACAACAAAAGATATAGACGATGATATTTTACCAGTGAGTAATTTTATTAAAGAGTCGGAAGATATGAATAAGGCTCTTTTAAGATATTCGTTTGATAACAATACAGAGGCTGTGAAATCGCTTATAAAAGCTGGTGCAGATATTAACGCTAAAGATAATAGAGAGAGAACAGCGATATCAAACGCTGCATTTAGAGGTAATTTTGAACTGGTTAAATATTTAGTAGATAAGGGTGCTGATGTAGCAGAGTCAGTTGATGGCGCTATTAATAACGGACATTTAGATATTGTAAAATATTTAGTTTCAAAAGGAGCAGCTATAAATTCATACGATGAGTATGGCTCAACATTATCAAAAGCAATAGATAATAATCAGCTTGAAGCTGTTAAGTATTTAATAGAAAATGGAGCAGAGCTTGACGATGCTAATATTGACGGCACGACACCATTAATGACTGCATCAGGTAAAGGCAATTTAGAAATTGTAAAAATGTTGGTTAATAAAGGTGCAGAGATAACTGCTGGGGTTTTATATGATGCATCAACGGGGGGATATATAGATATAGTACGTTTTATAGTAGAGAGTGGAGTTGATTTAGATGTTAAACATAATGGTAGCACGTCGCTTATATCTGCTTCTAGTTATGGACATTTAGATATTGTTAAGTATCTAGTTGATAACGGTGCTAATGTTAATCCTGAGACGAATGGGGGCGACACAGCTGTACTTTTAGCATCATATTTTGGACATTTAGATATTGTTAAGTACCTAATTGGAAAAGGTGCAGATATAAATTATCAAAACAAAGATGGTAAATCAGCGTTGATTTATGCTTCATGGAGTGGACATTTAGATATCGTTAAGTACCTAGCTGAACATGGTGCAGATATTCGTATAAAAGAGAAGAGTGGTGAAACAGCTACTCAGATTGCAAAGGATCGAGGATATATTAAGATTGTTGAATATTTGAATAGTAAGCAGAAAGCAGAGTAATATTTTTACAATAAAATTTATTATAATTATGTGGAGAGTGTGATGAGAGTTTTAAAGATTGTTTTATTAATGGCGTTGGTGGTTATTACGGTTATAGGGTGTAAGAGAAAGAATTCAGCTGATAAAGTAGTGGTTGATAATACGAGTATAGATAATACAAGTATCACAGTTGACAATATCACAGTTGATAATATCACAACAGAAGATATTACAACGGATAACAGCACAACAGAAGATATTACAACGGATAACAGCACAACAGATAATATCACAACAGATAATATTACAACTAATATAGACGATGATATTTTACCAGTGAGTAATTTTATTAATAAGTCTGATGATATGAATTATGCTCTTCTAACATATTCGTTTCATAACAATACAGAGGCTGTGAAATCGCTTATAAAAGCTGGTGCAGATATTAATTATTATACATTTGACACAGGTACAGCGATATCAAACGCTGCATTGAGAGGTAATTTTGAACTGGTTAAATATTTGTTAGATAAAGGTGCTGATATTAATTTAGAATCAGAATATGGAGGCAGTCCAACAGATAGTGCTGCGATTAACGGACATTTAGAGATCTTGAAATATCTAGTATCAAAAGGAGCGGTTCTGCATTCATACGATGAGTTTGGTTCAACATTATCAGGTACGATAGACAATGGACATATAGATGTTATTAAATATCTAGTAGAGAATGGAGCAAATCTTGAAGCATCTAATATTGAAGGTACAACTCCATTAATGAAAGCATCGGGTAAAGGCAATTTAGAAGTTGTCAAGATATTAGTTGAAAAAGGTGCTGATATTAATAAAGTAGATAGCAGTAACTACACGGCGTTAATGTGGGCAACAAGTGGTGGATCGTATGGTGCTGGACATTTAGATATAGTTAAATATTTGAGTGAACAAGGTGCAGATTTAGATGTTAGAAACGAGGATAATCGTACAGCGTATGATCAAGCAAGTGGCGATGAGAGTGAAGAGATTCAAGAGTATTTAACGAGTGTAAAAAAATAGATAATAGGTAGACGATATTTAATGAGATTTATAAAAGCGATAATGTTTATTATATTATTTTTTGTATTATTAGTGTTAGCGATACCACTTATTATATTGGTAGTATATAAAGTTAAAAGCAAAGTAAAAAATAAAAGAAAAAATATTAAAATGTTAAACGATTTACTTATTGATTATACTTGGGACGGCGATCTTGATGGTATTCAGGAAACTATATTAAAAGGTGCAGAGATAACTGCTGAAGTTTTATATGTTGCATCAACTAGGGGATATATAGATATAGTACGTTTTATAGTAGAGAGTGGAGTTGATTTAGATGCTAAACATAATGGTAGCACGTCGCTTATATCTGCTTCATACACGGGACATTTCATTGTTGTTAAGTATCTAGTTGATAACGGTGCTAATGTCAATATTGAGACGAACGATGGCGACACAGCTATACTCTCAGCAACAAGGGAAGGAAATTTAGATATTGTAGATTATTTGATTAAGAACGGTGCATATATTAATGATAACGATAAAAAAATGATACTTAATGACAACGAAACTAGTTGTAAATAATAGTGTTAAACAAGGTTAGATATTTAATGAGAGTTTTCGTATTAATGATATTAACGATATTGTTAAGCATAACGATAGTTGGATGTAAACCAAAAACTCAAGAAGAGTTGGATGAATTACTAGTTGATTACACTTGGGACGGCAATCTTGCAGGTGTACAGAAAACTATATCAAAGGGTGCAGATGTAACTGCTGGAGTATTGATAGTTGCAGCTACAAGGGGATATCTTGATATCACACGTTTTCTAATAGAGAACGGTGTAGATGTTAATAGTAAAGAGGGTTATAACACAGCACTTCTTGAGGCATCATATAGTGGACATTTAGATATCGTTAAATATCTAGTTGTAAACGGTGCAGATGTTAATGTTCAAAAAGAAGATGGACAAACTCCATTACATAGTACTACATATCGTGGACATTTAGATATTGCTAAATATTTAGTAGAGCATGGAGCAGATATTAATATAAAAGATAATTATGGAGATACAGCATTTGTATATGCGCAGAAAGATAAACATGTTGATATAGTAAAATATTTTTTAGAGTATAACTTATTGAATTCATCGCTTATCCAATATGCTAAAGATGGTAATTTAGAGGCAGTTAAATCATTTCATGAAGCAGGAGCTATTATTAATTTTATAGATAGAGAAGGCAACACTCCGTTACTAGTTGCTATAAATAACGGTCATTTAGATGTTGTAAAGTATCTAATTGATAAAGGTGCAGATATAAATTATAGCGACGCATCTACTTTTAAAACACCTATAATGAATGCTTCATATTATGGACAGTTAGAGATTTTGAAATATTTAGTATCAAAGGATTTGAATCCTCATTATAAGAGTGTGTATGGCTCTAATTTATTATTCGCAGCACGAGAGGGACATGTTGAAGTTGTTAAATATCTAATAGAAAATGGTGCAGATATTAATGGAGTTGATGCTGAAGAGAATACGATATTGATGCTTCTATCAAGTGCGGGCAATTTAGAAATGGTAAAAGTATTTGTTGATGCTGGAGCAGATATTAATATGGATAGCGTTTATATAGATGATAGTTTAAACACACAGTTTTTAGATGCAGCAAAAACTGGTAAATTAGCAGATGTTGAAACCTTTATTAAGCAAGGTATAGATATTAATGTTGTGGATACAAGTAGAGGGTTTACAGCTTTAATGTACGCAGCCGATAACAGCCATATTGATATAGTAAAACATCTTATCAAACAGGGTGCAGATATTGAAATCACATCATTATCTGGTACAGCTTTACATTTAGCATCATACAATGGCAATATTGATATCGTGCGTTTGCTTCTTGAGAACGGTGCAGATATTAATAGTAAAAGTGAGTATGTAGGATTTACATCATTAATGAGAGCATCATCTAATAATCATCTTGAAGTTGTGTGTTTTTTAATAGATAAAGGAGCAGATCTTGAGGCTATTACAGATGAGCGTGGGGATGTAAAAAGTTACGATAGAGGCTACACAGCGTTAATATTTACAGCAGAGATGGGACATGAAAACATTATCCGTTTACTGGTTGATAGTGGTGCAAATATCAATGCTAAGGATAACGATTCTTACGGTTACACAGCGTTAATTAATGCATCACACACAGATGGCAATTACGATATGGTTCAACTGTTATTACAGTTAGGAGCTGATGTAAATAGTGTTGATAATTTTGGACGGACAGCATTAATGATGGCATCAAGTGTCGGCAAATATATGATTGTAAAATTATTAGTTGATAATAAAGCTGATGTTAATATTAAAAGTATTGATGATGTAACAGCGCTTAGTTTTGCAGAGGAAAATAAACAAACAAAGATAGTTGAATATCTGAAAAGCATTAAGAAATAGAATAATATAAGTTAGGTGTATAAGATGAAATTTTCTAAATTATTAATATCAATCATAATTATATTACTGTTTACAGTAACGATTATTTACGCTCAAACTGTTCCAAGTACAGATAATAATAGTGATAAAAACATTAGTGAGTTAGATCATAAACTTTTATATTATGTTGAAAGGGGTAATCTTGATGGCGTAAAGAAGTGTATTAAAGATGGAGCGAATATTAATCTTATGGGTGGATATTTAATGGGGCAACATTTTGAAGCACCGTTGACATTTGTTGCCTTTAATAACGGTTCAATAGAGATATTAAAATATTTAATAGATATGGATATTAACCTTGAGCTTACAGATGAGAATAACGATGAAACAATTCTACAGATAACCTCAAGTCGTGGCAATTTAGAGGTTGTTAAATATTTGATTGATGCTGGTGCTAAGACAGACCGTATGACAATTATTGATTGGGCGAGTGCAGGTTATTTATCTAAAGTTAAGGATAGTGTTAAGTCGGGTGCAGATATTAATATTGATAACGGGTATGGTACAGCACTTATGCGTGCATCACACAACGGACATTTAAAGGTAGTTAAATATTTATTAGATCAAGGTGCAGATACAAAATATATGACACTTCTAAATTGGTCAAGTGCAGGCGATTTAGATAAAGTTAAGAAGAGTATTAAATCAAGTGCAGATATTAATCAAGAGGATCAGTATAGGCGAATCCCTTTAACGGTAGCATCAACCAATGGACATTTAGAAGTGGTTAAATATTTGATTAAGAATGGTACAGATTTAACTCTTAAAAATGGACAAGCAAATAGATCTTTAAACAATGCAATAATAAATAATCATATAGATGTTGTAAAGTATTTAATAAGTAAAGATATTGATATTAATGCAGAAGTTTTGAGTGAGCGAGCGTTAAATATTGCATCATGGAAAGGACATCTAAATATTGTACGTTTGCTTCTAAAATCAGGTGCAGATATTAACGCTAAAGATGGTTATAATTCCACTGCACTTATGTCAGCCTCAATAAGTGGGCTTAATCAGAATATTGATATTATACGTTTATTAGTTGATCAAGGTGCAGATATTAATATAAAAAATAGTAGTGGTAAAACAGCTTTATGGCACGCAGTTATGGAAGATCATCAAGAGATAGTATCTATACTAATTGAGCTAGGAGCTGATATTGATATTAAGGATAATGAAGGTGTAACTATGATAGATACAGCGAAACGATATGGATTATCAGATATGGTAGAGTTATTAAATAAGAGTTTAAAAAGTAAATAGAGTTATAAATAAATTATATATGTGGGGAATGGTAATGTTGATTTGCAATCGTTTAAAGGTATTAACAGTTTTAGTTTTTTGTATGGTTTTATTTTTATTTATATCAGTTGATGGATTAGAGGCAAATGAGCAAGTATCAACAGATTTTAAAGTAGTAAAAACAGATAATTTAACTGCACAGTTATTTGAAGCGTCAAGTGATGGTAAGCTTTCAAAAGTTAATTCACTTATCAAAGAAGGTATTGATGTTAACAGTCAAGATAACAGATATAAATATATTAGTGGTAGAACAGCGTTGATGGTTGCCTCAAGTGCAGGATATTTAGAGATTGTGAGATCATTAGTAAATGCAGGTGCAGATGTAAATGCTCAGGATATTGAAGGTAGAACAGCGTTGATGGTTGCATCTATTAACGGACGACTAGAGGTTGTACGATTTTTAGTTAAATCAAATGCAGATTTAAATGCTCAGGATATTGAAGGTTCAACAGCGTTAATGTTAGCATTAAATTTAGGGCATTTAGATATTGTTCGCTACCTTACAACATTGAGTAAAGATATCCAGTTTGATGGAGTAAGACTGTTGATCTCTGCATCAAGTGCAGGGCATTTAGATATCGTTCGCTACCTTGCAACATTGAGTAAAGATATTAAGGTTGATGGAGCAAAACCGTTGATCTCTGCATCGTACGGTGGCAACTTAGATATTGTTAAATATTTTATTAGTAAAGGGGTAGATGTTAATAGTAAGGATCGTGATAATAAAACTGGATTATACTGGGCATCTGTAATGGGTAATTTAGATGTTATACGATTTTTAGTTAAATCAGGTGCAGATGTAAACATAAAAGATAAAGATGACTGGACGCCTTTAATGTGGGCATCAAATAAAAATCATTTAGATATCGTTAGGTTTTTAGTTAAGTTAGGATCAGATGTTAATGTTAAGAATAATTACGGTACGACGGCGTTAATGTTATCATCACAGATGGGTAATTTAGATATAGTCCGTTTTTTAGTTAAATCAGATGCAGATATAAATATACGATCAGATGATGGTGGTACAGCTATAATGTTAGCATCAGGTGGCGGACATCTTGAAATTGTAGAGTTCTTATTAAAATCAGGTGCAGATATAAAAACAGATGGTGGCAAGTCATTAATATTTGCATCAAATTACGGACATATTGATATTGTTGAGTTGTTTATTAAGAAAGATGTAGATCTGAAAATTTACGGTGGTACAGCGTTGATGTTATCATCAAGAGATGGACATTTAGAGGTTGTAAAATATCTAATAGAGAACGGTGCAAATGTTAATTCTAAACATATAGATAGTGGAGCAACAGCGTTGATGTTAGCCTCAAGAGATGGACATTTAAATATTGTAGCACTACTAATAGATAAAGGATCAGATGTAAATGCTCAGGATATTGAAGGTTCAACAGCGTTAATGAAAGCATCAAGTTCAGGACGTTTAGATATAGTAAGTTTTTTAGTTCTAAAAGGAGCTGATGTAAATATCAAGGATAGTAAAGGCAGAACAGCTCTTGATATTATATCAGAAAAAGGGGATAAAAAAGTTATTGAATATCTAGAGAAACATGGTTCAAAGTAATCTATCTAAGTTATTGAGTGGTAATTGTTTTTACTGGTAGTATTGATGTTGTAAAAGGTGTAAATGAGGGGATATTATGATTAGTTTGTATCATCTAAGAGTATTTATAATAGGGGTGTTTTATATGTTTTTCTTACTATCGACGAATATGAGTGAAGCGAGTGATGATATAAATAAACAGCTTTTAGAAGCATCAGCTATGACAGAAGTTGAGAAAGTTCGTTCACTTATCAAACAAGGAGCAGATGTAAATACTCGTGATGAGTATAACTCTACTCCGTTATTACTATCATTATTAGGTGGTAATTACTCTGTGAGTATGGAAGATGAGTGGGTAGAGTATCTTGATATGTCAGAGGGAGAAAGAAGCCTTATAGCGAAACTTTTAATAGAGCATGGAGCAGAAATTAATGTTAAAAATGATCACAATAATACGCCTATAATGAACGCATCAAACAGTGAATATTTTGATATAGTAAAGTATTTAATTGAGCATGGAGCAGATATAAACAGTCGTGATATGAATAATAGCACAGTTCTTGAAATGCCAACAATTAGAGATAATCTGGATATGGTAAAATATTTAATTGATAAAGGAGCAGATATAAATGCTATCGGACGTGATAATAATACTGCTTTAATCTCATCATCACTTGAACGCAGTATAAATGTTTTAAAATATTTAGTAGATAAAGGTGCTAAACTTAACATTCAAAATGAGTACGGCGACACTGCACTTATGTATGCGTCAGCTACTAAAAATATAGAGATGATAGATTACTTAATCGCAAACGGTGCAGATTTAGATATTAGAGATAATGAAGGCAAAACTGCATTAATAAAAATGGTAGGTGGTTGGAAGGGAGATATCGGTAGATATTTAATTGAAAAAGGTGCAAACATTCATCTAAAGGATAATAGAAACTGGAACGCATTAATGTATTCAGCTATCCATGGAGATCTTGAAACTTCAAAACTTTTAATATCTGAAGGTATAAATATAGAAGAGAAAGAGGATAACCAATATACAGCATTAATATGGGCTGTAAGGGGTGGACATTTAGCAGTTGTAAAACTTTTAATATCAGAGAAAGCAGATATCGAGGTTAAAGACCAATATGGTTTAACGCCGTTTATATATTCAGCAGGTGAAAACAGATTAGATATATTAAAGTATCTGCAAGATAAAGGAGCAGATATTAATGTTTTATCAAATCAAGGTTCAAACGCTTTAGTATATGCTTCTATGCGTGGACATTTAGAAATTATAGATTACCTGTTAGATCAGGGGCTTGATATAGATTTAATGCAAGGCCAGTATAAAACATCAGCTATAATGTATGCTATCAGTAACGGTGGTAATGAGAGCCTTGCAACTGTGAAACATTTATTAGGTAAAGGAGCTGATATAAATCTAAAAGATAATAGTGGTAACACATCATTAATGTTAGCCTCACAGAAAGGTAATATTGATACAGTTCGTTTAATATTTGATTTAGGTGTAGATATTAATGTTAGAGGAAATTATGGAGAGTCAGCATTGATGTTGGCATCAAACACTAAACATTACGATGTTATCAAGTTTCTAGTTGATAATGGAGCTGATGTTAATATTGTAAGCAAGTTTGGATATTCGCCACTTATGTTTATGGTTGGTATGGGTAGTTTAGAGTATATTAAGCTTTTTGTAGAGAACGGAGCAGATATAAATATTATAGATGAGAAAGGTAATACAGCATTAAAGATAGCAGAAAGAAATGAGTATACAGATATAGTAGAGTATTTAAAAAAGAAGGGTGCAAAGTAAGATATCAAAGTTTTAGATAGATAGCATAGTTATAATTAGTGGGGTTTAATATGTTCATTTTAGGTCGTTTAAAAATAAGTATAGTGATATTATCTTCTATCTTTTCGTTTCTATTAATCACAAGTAATGATACAGAGGCGAGTGTTGATCTTAATAAACGTTTTTTCACATCAGCGAAGTCAGGTAATCTTAGAGAGATAGTATCGGTTATTGAGCAAGGAGTTGATATAAATGTCAAGGATTACGGTGGCTTCACGGCGTTAAGTTATGCAACGGCAAAGGGACATAAAGAGGTTGTAAGTTACCTATTAAAATCAGGAGTATTAGTTGATCTAGCAGATAATTCAGGTGAGACGCCGTTAATGGTAGCTGCATATAATGGTGATATAGATATAGTTAAGATGTTGATTAGTAAGAATGCAAGTATACGAGTTAAGGATAGTTCAGGTTATACGGTACTTATGAATGCAGCTCGTGGTGGACATATAAAGATTGTACGTTTATTAATCAGTAAAGGTGCAAATATAAATGATTTTGATGAGTATAGTCGAACGGCGTTAATGATGGCATCTGTTGCGGATCATATAGATGTAGTAAGTTACTTAATAGATAACGGTGCAGATATTGATATTAAGGATAATCAAGGGCGTACGGCTTTATCATATGCTTCAGATCGTGGTTTTATAGATGTAGTGGGTTTATTAGTTGAAGCAGGCGCAGATGTTAATATTCAAGATAATGATGGAAATACAGCGTTAATTGATGCACTAAATAAGAGTCATTTAGAGACAGTAATTTATCTAGTTAATAATGGTGCAGAGTTTAGTAATAATGTATATTATCGAGAACAAGTTTTAGATAAAGCACTAGAAGATGGCCGTTACGATATAGTTAGGTATTTAGTAAAGTTAGGAGTGGTGTTTGATACGAAAAGCAATGATAGTATTACAGCATTGATAAACGTATCTAGTGAGAACGATGAAAAACTTATAAGTTTATTATTAGAGTTAGGAGTTGATATAGATGTTATGGATACAGCTGGACGTACAGCGTTAATGTCGGCATTATCAGATGGTACTCTTTACACTGCACGTTTTTTGATTGAGAAAGGAGCAGATGTTAATTTACTAAGTATGAATGATCGAACGCCACTTATGATAGCATCAGAGAAAGGTTTAACAGAGGTAATAAGTTTCTTAATTAAGTCGGGTTCTGATATTAATATGAGAAATAGTAATGGTAGTACAGCATTGTTAATTGCATCGACAAAAAAGGATATTAATACTATACGATTTTTACTTAAATTAGGTGCAAATATAAATGTTCAAACAAATGATGGAGTAACACCATTGATGAATACAGTAGAAGTTGGTAATATTGAAATTGTACAACTGTTAATTGATAAAGGAGCAGATGTTAAAGCTAAGGATAGTAAAGGTTTAACGGCGTATGATATAGCAAAAGAGAGTGGACATAAAAGTATAGTAAAATATCTAAAAAAACATGGTAGAAGATAGTAGTTGTAAGATCATGTTAAATAAGTTGTTTTCTAGATAATAGAAGTTTATAACGATATGTATTTTAAAAAGAGGGGGAGTTATGTTGGTTTTAAATTGTATTAAAAGGTATAGTATTTTCACTTTGTATGTATTTATGTTTATGGTTATAAATATATCGGAGGTTAAGGCTGATAAAAATCTTAATGATATGTATTTTGATTCAGCAAAGAAAGGCGATTTAGTAAAGCTTAAATCGTACTTAAAGCAGGGTGTTGATGTTAATGTTAAGGACGAAATAGGCAACACAGCTTTAATATTTGCAGCAGGTTCTGGACATCTAGATATTGTTAAGTATTTAGTAGATAAAGGTGCAGATATAAATGCAATGACTCATAATGACGAAGATTATCACGATGACTCTCCCTTATTAATAGCTTCAAAAAATGGACATATAGAGATTGTACGGTTTCTGATTACATCAGGAGTAGATGTTAATCAGAAAACTAATACTCTTCAGACAGCCTTGATGAATGTATCTACAAATACAAATTTAGAAGTAGTTAAATATCTAATTGAACATGGTGCAGATGTTAATGCAAAAAACAAGTATGGCTATACGATATTAATGAGTTTATCAAGTATACGTCGTAACCCTAAAAATCTAGATATTATTAAATACTTAGTTGATAAAGGTGCAGATATTAATGCTGTAAGTAAATATGATGAAACTGTACTTTTTTATGCTTCTAAATCAGGTAATCTTGAGATTGTAAAATATCTAATAGATAATGGAGCAGACGTTAATGCGAATAAAAGTAATGCGTTGGTTGCAGCATCAAAAAATGGACATCTTGATGTTGTACTTTATTTAGTTGAAAAAGGTATCAAGATTAAAGTAAGTGGTAGTCTATCGTTAATATCTGCAGTTTATGGTAATCATTTAGATGTTGTAAGTTTTCTAGTTGAGCAAGGTGTTGATGTTAATTATAAGGAAAATGAAACGAGAACAGCACTTATGATAGCATCTAATAAAGGGTATTTAGATATTGTTAGTTTTTTAGTAGATAGAGGTGCTGGTATTAATATTAAAGATGAGAGTGGGTATACGGCTTTAATAAGAGCGTCAGGTGAAGGTCATCTTGATGTTATACGTTTTCTTATTGATAATGGTGCTGATATTAATATCAAAAATAAGTTTGGCTCAACAGCGTTAAGGATAGCATTAGGTGCAAATCATTTAGATATAGCAACTTACCTTATAGATAAAGGTGCGGATTTTAATGTAAATGATGGTACCCCTTTAATAGAGGCATCACGAATAGGTAATATTGATATCTTCAACTTTCTGATTAAAAACAAGGCAAATATTAACGCACAAGATAGTGATGGCTACACTGCATTAATATGGGCATCGTACGCTAACAGAGTAAAAATAGTGAAATTATTAGTTGAGTTAGGAGCAGATATTAATATTAAAAATAAACATGGCGACACAGCGTTAATGCGAGCAAAATCGCAAGGGAACAAAACGATCGTTAAATATTTAATACAGAACGGTGCAAGATAGGAAATATGATAAATTGTATATGTATCATATTGATAAATCAATTTAGTATTTTATAATATTGTTATATATTTGATAAAATTATAATAGTTATTGACGGAGCGATTAAAAACCATTATAAAAGTACCACATATTTATTATGTAAATATTTTTTTAAGGAATAAGTTTTATGAAAAAATCAAATGTATTTAGAGTTTTAATGCTCTTCGCTCTATTGATAACACTACCTGTAGCAGTATTCGCAGAGGATGATAAACGTGCTAGGGATTACGGTATTACGATAGGTATTTTAGAACCGGGTAAGAACAATGCGATTACAGATGTTAAAGGTGTTAAGGTAGGACAAGTAACACTTTCATCAGGCGACAATATTCGTACAGGCGTAACGGCTATTCTTCCGTATGATGGCAACATCTATCAGTCAAAAGTTCCAGCAGCAATATATATCGGTAACGGGTTTGGAAAATTAGCTGGATATTCACAAGTTAAAGAGTTAGGAAATATAGAAACTCCAATCGTATTAACCAACACATTATCGGTTAACGCTGGATTACAAGGTATAATTGATTACACATTTTCATTTAAAGATAATGGAGAAGTTAAGTCTATAAACGGAATAGTTGGTGAAACTAACGATAGTGGATTAAACGATATTAGAGGACAACATGTAAAACCATCTGACGTTCTAAAAGCTATTACAACAGCTAAAACAGGAGTAGTAGAAGAGGGTAATGTTGGTGCAGGAACAGGAACTAAAGCGTTCAACTTTAAAGGTGGAATAGGTACGGCATCAAGAGTGTTACCAAAATCTTTAGGAGGCTACACAGTAGGCGTATTAGTTCAATCAAATTTTGGTGGAGTTTTATCAGTTGATGGAGTAGAAGTAGGTAAAGAGCTTGGTGGATACTTATTTCAAGAGAGTATAGAATCAGCTGATGGATCAATCATGATAGTTGTTGCAACTAATGCCCCACTTGATTCAAGAAACTTAGAGCGTGTTGCAAAACGTGCGATGTTAGGACTTGCTAAGGCTGGTGGTATAGCCTCAAACGGTAGTGGAGATTATGTAATTGCATTTAGTACAGATCCTAAATTACGAGTATCACATAACGCTGATAAATTATCTTTAGAGAAAAAAGCATTACTAAGAAACGATGATATGTCAGCGATCTTTTTAGCAACTATTGAAGCAACAGAAGAAGCGATCATCAATTCACTTTTCGCAGCTGAAACAACTAAAGGTATTAATGGAAAAGTTTTAAATGAGTTACCAGTAGATAAAGTTGTTGAACTATTAAAGAAGCATAATAAAATTACTAAGTAGTATAGTTACGAGTTAGAGTTGATTACGAATTAGTATCGATTGCGAGTTAGCATTGATTACAAAATAGTATTGATTGCGAGTTAGAGTTGATTATAAATTAGCATTAATTACAAAATAGTATTGATTGCGAATTAGCATTGATTACAAAATAGTATTAATTACAAACTAGTATTGACTACAAAGTAGTGTTGACTGTAGATTATAATTAATCACTTAGTACTGATTAAAAAATAATTAATATTTCATATAGCTCCCTAATTTTTAGGGGGCTTTTATTATGAATATTTTTAATTTTAGATCATAATTAATAGTAAGTTATGATACATGAATTATATATATCTAACTCACTTATAAATAAGAAAATATTCAACTAATATTGCGTAATAATAACAACAATAACAGTAATAAACCCCATCATAAAGAATTATGATAGGGTTTAAATATATCAACTACTAATTACTAAGATCAAACTATTATTTTGAAGGATAAAATCCACTAGGTTTATCAGAAAGATTAATCATAATATTTTTAACTTGTGTGTAATGTTCTAAAATCATTTTATCTGTTTCTCTACCTATACCAGATGTTTTATATCCACCAAAAGGAGCACCAGCAGGTATAGTATTATAAGTATTTACCCAGATACGTCCTGACTCAATAGCTTTAGAAACTCTAATTGCTTTATTGATATCTTGAGTCCAAACTCCCCCAGCTAAACCGTATTCACTATCATTTGCCATCTTGATAACTTCTTCTTCGGTTTTAAATTTAATAACAGTAGCTACTGGACCAAAGATCTCTTCTTTAGCCACTCTCATACTATTTGTTGCATTAGTTATAAGAGTTGGTTCAACGAAAAATCCTTTATCGAGTCCGTTTGTTGTAATTCTTTTACCACCTGTTGCGATAGTTGCTCCCTCTTTTTGAGCTATATCAACGTAGCTTAACACTATATCTAACTGCTCCTGAGATGCTAAAGCCCCCATTTGAGTATCAGCTTCCCACGATAAACCAACTTTTATCATCTCAAATCTTTTAACAGCTTCAGCGATAAATTTATCGTATATACTTTCATGTACAAACACTCTACTACCAGCACAACAAACTTGTCCTTGATTGAATAGTATACCAAGTTGTAATCCATCCATTGCCATCTCGAAGTTACAATCATCAAAGAAGATGTTTGCAGATTTTCCACCAAGTTCAAGAGTTGCAGGAATTAATTTATTAGCGGCAGCTTGTGCAACATTACGTCCAACTTCAGTAGATCCTGTAAAAGCAAGTTTATCTATATCATTATGTTGAAGGATAAACTCTCCAGATTTAGCACCTGAACCAGTTATAAGGTTAAATACTCCAGCTGGAAGAATACCATCAATCAATTTAGCGAACTCTAAAACACTTAGAGATGTACTTTTAGATGGTTTAAATACACTTGTACAACCACAAGCTAATAATGGAGCTATTTTCCATGCAGCCATTAGTAACGGAAAGTTCCAAGGAACGATTTGTCCAACGACACCGATCGGCTCTCTAGTTACAATACTTAGCGTATTATTTTGTAGAAACGATGATGATCCTTCTTCTGCAAGAATAACCCCTGCAAAATATCTAAAATGTTCTATAGCCAGCGGTACATCTACATTCATCGTTTCACGAATAGGTTTCCCGTTATCATAAGTTTCAACCATTGCAAGATGCTCTTTATTTGCTTCCATAACGTCAGCGATTTTATTAAGCATAGCAGATTTTTCATAAGCACCAACATGTTTCCATGTAGCAAAAGCTTTTCTTGCAGCAGCAACAGCTTTATCTACATCACTTTGAGTAGCCTCTTCACATGTAGCCAATTTCTCACCATTAGCAGGAGAAAAAGCATCAAAAGTTTTCCCATCAGATGAGCTTACCCATTTACCATCAATATACAATTTGTAATTTGAATCAATTTTTAACATAAACCTCTCTCCTTTTTTAAATTAGTAATGCATTATAGCATTAAAACAATATTAATTAAAAGACAATTCTTATCTTATTTAGTTCTTTAAGATTATTATTAAATTTTATTTCATATATTCTTTACATTCATCTATAAATCAACTATTTTAGAGGTGTACGCTTATTATCTAAATAATATATAAAGAGGGTTTTCATAGTGACTAAATATCTAATTTTACTATTAATTTTTTTAAGTGTTATAAATGGTTGTAAGAAAAATATTAATACAAACAATCTTCAAACAGAAAACAGTATAAATACAGAAAGTAATATTAATGCTGATAGTATCCCTCCACAGATTACTGAAAAGGTAGAAGAGGTTCAATCTCCAAGTGTAGATATTTTTGAAGCATCTATGAGGGGTAATATATTAGAAGTTAAAGAGTTTTTAAAAAACGGTGATGACATCAATAGTAAGATGGATGTTTATTTGCGTGGCGACGTTACACCGATTGTTTTTGCTGCAGGCGGTGGAAACACAGAGCTTGTTAAATATTTTATTGATGAGGGTGCTGATTTATCGTTAATGAAGATCACCGACTGGGCGAAAGCAGGTTTTCTAGATAAAGTTAAAGAGTGTTTAGTAAACGGTGTGGATATAGATACTGTATCAGGAGATGAGGAGTACGGTGGCACGTCATTAATGTTTGCAATAGAGCACGAACAATTAGATATCGTTAAATATCTAATTGATGAAGGTGCAGATATTAACTATGATTATATAGAACCATCAATTCTAATTGCAGCCTCAAAGAGTAATCTTGAAGTTATAAAACTATTAGTAGAGCAAGGTGGAGTTATTATAGATCAAACAGGTAGATATAATACAACAGCGTTAGCAGTATCAGCAAGTAAGGGAGATTTAGAGATTGTAAAGTATCTGGTTGATAACGGTGCAGATATTAATGCTTATGATAATGTTAATCCGTTAACAGAAGCTTCATCTAATAATCATTTAGAGGTTGTTAAATATCTAGTTGATCAAGGTGCAGTTATTAATATTAATAACTCATCTAAAGGTGTTGCGTTACAGAAATCATTAAGTAACGGACATTTAGATATTGCAGAATATTTACTAGATAAAGGTGCAGATATTAACGCTCAAGGTTACGGTAAAGATACAGCATTAATTATTGCATCAAGAGAAGGCAATTTTGATATGGTACGTTTTTTAGTTGATAGAGGTGCAGATGTTAATATTAATGATAACGATGGCATAACTGCAATGTTTGAAGCATATAGTAGTGGGCATTACGATATTCTTAAATATTTAATAAAGAAAGGTGCTAACATACACGCAAGAAAAAGTATGGAAGCTACTCTACTAATATTAATTTCACAAAAAGATAACGTAACAGAAGATGATTATGAGGTTGTAGATATTTTAATAAAATCAGATATAAATCTTGATACAAATTATAAAGGCGAGACAGCTTTAATGTTTGCATCAGAGAAAGGAAATCTAAAATTAGTAGAGTTGCTGATTAAATCAGGTGCAGGTATAAATATATTAGATCGTAATAATTCAAATGCGTTTCTCAAAGCGTTTGATGGTGAACATAAAGAGGTTATGACTATATTGGTTAAGAGTGGAGCAGATGTAGATAGTAAGAAATTACAATTAATGAGTAAACCTACAGCTTTAAGAGAAGCCTCAAGTGCAGGCAATTTTGAACTTGTACGTTTATTAATTGATTTAGGAGCAGATGTAAAAGCTGATAATAGCCACTCATTAATGCTTGCATCAAGCACTGGAAATATAGATATTATAAATCTTTTAATTAAGTTAGGATCAGATATAAATATTAAGGATCAAGACGGCTATTCGCTTATACGCAACGCTACAGATCGAGGTAAAGTTGAAGTTGTTAAAACATTAATTTCTCATGGTGCAGATATTCATGAAAGAAATAAATATGATCAATCTACACTTTTAATTAATGCATCAGAGGATAACTATATTGATGTTGTAAAACTTTTAATAGATAAAGGTGCAGATCTAAATGCTAAAGATAAAAAAGGTGAAACAGCGTTACTGAAAGCGGTAGATGAAGATCACTATGAAGTTATGAAAGTTTTAGTTGGTGCTGGAGCAAATATAGATACTCCAAACAGTTTAGGCGATACTGCATTGATGTTAGCAATAAGTAATAATTTAGAGAGTGTTAAATTTTTAGTTGAAAAAGGTGCTGATATAAATATCAAAAACAGTTACAATCGTACAGCATTAAATATAGCAGAACGCAAGAAGAAAGAAGATATTGTAGAGTATTTAAAAAGTATAAAATAAGATAAGTAATTAAGTGATTTAAAAAAAAATATGATGAGGTTTGAGAATGCAAAACTTGAGTAAAACAAAAAGTGTATTACTGTTACTATTGATTGTATCAATCGCGGTTGTAAGCTGTATGAAAAGCGAGAAAGAAATTGAAACAACTGTTGTAGTTGTAGCGGTAGACAATTCAACAACTACAGAAATAAAATCAGAGAATAAGCCAGATAATATTAGTAATACAGAAAATAATATTGAGTACACACTCACATTAGCAGAGTATATTAAAGAGGGTAATTTAGCAGGTGTTAAAAGTCGTGTTATGCAAGGTGATGATATAAATGCTATTGATAATAATGAAAGCGTAGCTATCATAAACGCTGCATGGGGTGGACATTTAGATATCGTTAAATACCTTGTATCGGTTGGGGCAGATCCAAGCACTTTTTCATATTATCAAGGAACGCCAGCGATCGCTGCTGCATATAACGGCGACTTAGAGATGTTAAAATATTTAGTATCTGTTAACGCTAATTTAGATTATCAAGCAGAAGAAGGATTATCTGCATTAACTGCTGCGTATGATGAAAATCATCAAGATGTTTTTTATTATCTTGCAGATAACGGTGCTAAGGTTGATATGGTTGGAATGGAAGGAGCTACATTATTAAGTATGGCATCAGATATAGGCAGTTTAATGTTGGTAAAGTATTTAATATCTAAAGGTGCAGATGTTAATAATAAAGCAGGTAAAGGTGGTGGTATAAGAGCGATACCTTTAGTGGTTGCAATAATAGAGGGACATCTACATGTTATAAAACATCTTATTGATAATGGTGCAGATATTAATATGGTAGGAGAGGTTACAGGACGTCCAACATCTGATTTTATAGATGAGTTTGGTGGCAAAGAGATCGTAGAATATTTTAATTCAATAACATATTAATTATTATAGATAAATATTTAATAAATAATAAGGTTAGGTTTATGTTAATTTTTAATCGTCTAAAAGTATCAGTTGTGATACTGGTTTCTATATTTTCATTTATGTTGATGACTATGTCAGAAGTTATAGCAAACGATAATCTATCTATAGAATTTTTTGAAGCGTCAAAATCAGGCGATATAGATGAGGTTAAATCTCTTATCAAACAAGGTGTAGATATTAATGCTAAAGATAGTGACGATAGAGATCATACAGCATTAATGTACGCAGCAGCGTTTAATCATATTAAAGTTGTGAAATTTTTAATTGATAAAGGTGCTGATGTGAACGCACAAGATGATGATTGTAATATAGCATTAATGCGGGCATCAAGTGAGTCTAACTTAGATATCGCAAAGGTATTAATCGATGCAGGATCAGATGTTAATGCTAGAAGTTGTGAGTTTGGAGTTCCTGTTATACGGTTTGCGATAAAGGGTGGCAACCTTGATATAATTCGCTTACTTGCGAGTAGTGGTGTTAAACTTAATAGTGTTGATGGTATGGGACAGACAGCGTTATCGTACTCATCAGAAGAGGGTAATTTAGATGTTGTAAAAGTATTAATTGAACTTGGAGCAAATATCAACACAAACAGTTACGAAGGCACGCCACTTATGAACGCAACTTATGAGAATAAAATTGATGTTGTTAAGTATCTAATAGAGAAAGGTGCGAATGTTAATGTTAGAGATCGTGAAGGTAAGACAGCTCTTTTTTACGTTAATAATATTGATATCTTGCGAACGTTGGTTACAACAAATATAAAGTTAAACGCTACAGATAACGAAGGGTTCACAGCACTTATGTATCTATCTAAAGAGGGCAATTTAGAGCTTGTAAAATTTTTAGTAGAGAACGGTGCTGATGTGTATATACAAAACAGTGGAGGCATGACAGCCTCTGATTATGCAGGTGCAGAGGGCAAAGTTGAAACCTCAACTTATCTACGAAATTATATGCGTGAGAGTAGTTCAAAGTAGTATAGTTAAGTGGTTGTAAAATAAAGTTTTATCCATTAATGTTTAATTGTACTCACGAGGGAGTTTTATGTTATTTTTTAACCATATAAAAGTGTTAATTGTATCAATCGTGCTTATCTTTTCATTTATTTTTCTAACGGTGTCAGAAGTTGTAGCAGATGATAATATTAAAAATAACAAGGGTAAAACTGCATATCATTCTGCTAAAGATGATAGTAATTCAGGGGCTGTACAATTACTTAGTAATGGTGATTCTGGTATTGATATAAATGAGCAACTTTTAAAGGCATCGATTGCAGGTGATCTAATAGGGGTTAACTCTCTTATAAAAAAGGGTGCAGATGTTAATGCTAAGATAGGTTTTTATGATTGTATGTTTTGGGAAGCAAGTGATGGTCCTCAAGATATTACAGCATTAAATGCAGCATCATCTCGTGGTTATTTTGAGATTGTGAAAACTCTTGTAAAAGCAGGTGCAGATGTAAATATTTCTATCGATTACGATGAGAATGGGTGTGGAGATAGTACAGCTTTGATACATGCAACTACTCATGGGGATATAAATGTTGTACGTTTCTTAGTAGATAGTGGTGCAGAAATTGATAGCAAGTTATGGATAAATGGTTTCACTCCTTTAATAGCTGCTTCGGGGTATGGATATTTAGATATTGCTAAATATTTAATTGACAAAGGTGCTGACGTAAATGCTAAAGAAAAATATAATGGAACAGCATTGACGAGAGCATCAAGGAATGGAAAGATAGATATAGTGCGTTTACTTGTTGAAAACGGTGCTGATGTAAATATTAAAAGTTATCATTATGAGCAAACAGCGTTAATGAGAGCCTCAGAAGTTGGAGCATATGTAGAGATTATGCGTTTACTTATTAAGAAAGGTGCTGATGTGAATGCTAAAGATAATGAAGGTAAAACTGCATTAATAATTGCATCGGATCGCGACAAAGACAATTTAGATATTGTACGTTTACTTGTTGAAAACGGTGCAGATATAGACGCTAAAATTAATGATAATATTAATGATGGTATAGGCACAGCTCTCATGTATGCAGTTAGTAAAAGCAATATTGATACGGTACGATTTTTAATTAAAAATGGTGCAGATGTAAATATTAAAAACAGTAAAAACAAAACAGCTCATAATTATACAAAATCTAAAGAGATTATTGATTTACTAAATAATGAAAGTGCAATACCTACCAAGGTTAATGAAAAAACCAAACTTAATCAGCAACTTATGGAGGCTTCATTAGATGGCAATCTCAAAGTAGTTAAATCTGTTATCAAAAAAGGAGCTAGTATAAATAAGATGGATAAAAACGGTAATACTGCGTTATTATTTGCATCTAATTTAGAACATATAAAAGTTGTAAAATTTCTATTAAAATCAGGTGCAGGTGTGAATATTGCAAACAATAACGGCGAAACACCGTTCTCCTTCGCATCACTTAGAGGCAATACAGATATAATGAAATTACTTATAGATAACGGTGCAGATATAAACCATAAAAACAAAAATGGTTATACAGCGTTAGGAGTTGCAAAAATGAGTAAGAATAAAGATGTTATAGATTACCTTATTGAACAAGGTGCAAGATAATATGTAAAAGAGTAGGAACGATAAAAAACTGTTTTAAATTATGTATAATTTAAATGTATAAGGGGATAGTTATGAAAACGAGTAAATCAATAGTATCGCTATTACTACTATTAGTTATAGTAACGGTAGTAATCGGTTGTAAGAGAAAAAATGAACAAAACGCTTTAGATAAAGTGGATACGAAAGTTGTTATTGATAATGGGACGATTGACAATGGGACAGTTGATAAAGATATAGCCTATCAAGGTATAGATAATTCATCGCTTCAAAAAGATAAAGAAAGTGCTAAAAAGTATAATATTTCATTGTTAGAGTATTCAGTACAGAAAGGCAATCTAAATGGAGTTAAAGTAGCTATTTTAGAAGGTACAGATCTTGAAGAAGGTGATCGTGCGATAGGCAATACAGCATTAATGAATGCTTCACTTTTTGGACATTTAGATATAGTCAAACATTTAGTTGAACAAGGTGCGATGATAGATAGCAACAGTAATGATTTAGGTTTAACAGCATTAATGTGGGCTTCTCAAAACGGTAATATTGATATAGCAAACTACCTTATAAAGCAAGGAGCTGATATATCTAATATGACTATTGTTGAATGGGCAGGTTTAGGTTTTTTAAAAGAGGTTGAAGATAATATTAAGTTAGGTAACGATATTAATATTGGAAGTCCATTTTATGGAGTAACTGCATTGATGACTGCATCAGACAATGGACATATAGAAGTCGTGAAGTTTTTAATAGAAAACGGTGCAGATATTAATGCTAAGATGGATTATATTGAGACAGCATTAATGTACGCTTCAACAGCAGGACACTTAGAAGTGGTAAAATATTTAATTAAAAACGGTGCTGATATGAATGTTAGGACAGATTCTTTTGAGTCAGCATTAATAAAGGCTATAATGTATGGACATCTAGATGTTGTAAAACATTTAGTTGAAAGTGGTGTTAATATTAATCATGATAAAGATAAGTGGGGCGGACAAAGTATTCTTTCTATTGCTACTAATTCTGAAAATACAGAAATTATAGAGTACTTAAAAAGTAGAGGTGCAAAATAATGATAATTATAAGAAAATTAACTTTTATAACTATTGTTTTCCTGTTTTTAAGCAGTAATATTTATGCAGAAGATACGATTTCAGATATTGATATAAAAAATGCAAAGTTGATATCGGATTTAGTTGAAAGCGTTTTAAATAACGATTTAGAGGGTGTAAAGGAGAGTATTAAAAACGGTGCTGATGTTAATACTTATCTTGTAAAGAGTAAATCTTTTCCTATAATTGAGGCGTCTAAGATAGGCGATATTGATATTGTAAAAGAACTTGTTGAAAACGGTGCAAATGTTAATGTAGAGGATGATAGAGAAGGAGTATCAGCATTAATGTATGCCTCTAAAAACGGACATCTTGAAGTTGTAAAATATCTAATCATGAACGGTTCTGCTATGTATGCTATTTCAAATAAGTCTACATCTTTTTCATTAGCTACAGAGAATGGACATAATGATATAGCTATGTATATAAAAGATATCTCAACCTTTATAGATAGTGCAAAAAATGGAGATTACAATCAGGTTAAAAAGTTTATAGAGAAAGGGATACCAGTTGATGCATTAGTAGATTTTGATACAGCCTTAGCTGTTGCAAGTGAAAATGGACATATAAAAATCGTTAAATATTTAATAGATAACGGTGCGAATGTAAATGGAGATCGTCCGTATCTAGGGATTGTCGCTCCAGCGTTAAGTATAGCATCACAGAACGGACATTTAAAGATTGTTAAAATTTTGATTAAAAACGGTGCAAAAGTTAATCTTGATAATACACTTGGTGGAACAGCTTTAATGAGTGCAAGCGAGAATGGGTATGTAGAAATAGTTAAACTTTTAATAGATAACGGTGCAGATGTTAATGTACAGACAGATAGATCTTCAACAGCTTTAATCATGTCAAAAAATTATAAAGTTTCAAAAATTTTAATAGATAACGGTGCAGATATTAAAGTTTATAATGATTTAGGCTACACAGCTTTATACGGTGTTACAGATATTAAACTTGCAAAACTTCTAATTGATAAAGGAGCTGATCTGAATGCAACATTAGTAAATGATGGCTCAACTCCATTAATTGAGGCTGTTAGAAATAACAATTTCAAGATAGTTAAACTGCTTGTAGAGAGTGGTGCTGATATGAGTATTGAGGATTATGAAGAGATGACAGTGTTACAGATCGCTTGTAATTTAGAGCGTAAAGAAATATGTAATTATTTAAAGAAACCTTTAAATTAAATTTTAAAGAGATAAAAAAGGGGGGGGAAATGAAATTTATTAAAGTTATAATGTTACTGTTACTTATCACGATAGTTGTTACAGATACAGAAGCGATCGCAATTGACACTATTACTACCTCTATAAATAATAGTGACAAAAATAAGGACACAAATTATAAAGATAAAACTGTTGATGAGTTAAATACTTTACTGTTAAAAAATATTGAGGCTGGCGATTTAGCAACTGTTCAAACTTTAGTTAAGCATGGTGCAGACGTTAATACAGAAGAGAATAGAGGACGTATAAGTAAAACAGCATTAAAAGTTGCGATAGATAATAGACATTCACAGATAATAGAGTATCTAATCGAAAACGGTGCAGATGTATATGAGTCTATATTAAATAATGCGATTAGTTCGGCTTGTTCGACAGATACGCTTAACTATTTAATATCAAAAGGAGCTGAGACAAAATTTTTATCTTTAACAGAGTGGGCAGCAGTCGGATCGCTTGATAAAGTAAAAGAAGAGGTAGAGGCTGGAGTTGATATTGAGTATACAGGTTCACGAGCAACAACAGCGTTAGCAGAAGCATCGTCTAACGGACATTTAGAGATCGTTAAATATTTAATTAGTAAAGGTGCGAATATAGAAACATTTAGTGAAAGTGGCACACCTTTACTGTTAGCGTCATATGAGGGACATTTAGATATAGTAAAATATCTAGTTGAAAAAGGAGCAGATAAATCTGTTAGAAATGATTACAGTGGCGAGACAGCTCTTGATAGTGCAGCAGGTAACGGACATCTTGATGTAGTAAAATACCTAATAAGTTTTAAGGTAGATAAAGAGTCAACTTTTGCAACTGTTGCAACTCAAACTTTTTGGAACGCTTCAATAGGTGGACATATAAATGTTGTTGAGTATCTATTAGAAGAGAAAGATGTAGATATTAATATCGCAAAACCTGATACACCTGATTTTGGAGGGTTTACAGGATTGATGTTTGCTTCATGGAGTGGACATACTGATCTTGCAAAATTTTTAGTAGATAACGGTGCAGATGTAGATATGAAAGATTCTATGGGACGCACAGCACTTATGATCGCATCAAATAATGGATATTTAGAAATCGTTAAAATCTTAGTTGAAAAAGGTGCTGATATGAATGCTAAAGATGATGAAGGCAAAACGGCATTAAAGCACGCAACATACCCCGGACATTTAGATATAATAAATTATCTAAATAATGCACAATCTAAAAAGATTAATAACAAATCTGTTAATAGTGATAATAAGACAGTTTTAACGATTGTTGATTGGGCAAACGCAGGAAGTTTAGATGATGTTGTAAAAGGTATTAAATCAGGCGAGGATATAGATACTCAAAACGACTCTGAATACACAGCGATATCGGTTGCATCAGAGAACGGATATTTAGAAATTGTAGAGTATTTAATAAAAGCTGGGGCTGATGTAAATATCGTCAACTATTCAAACACAACTCCACTTATGCAAGCATCTAAAAACGGACATTTATCAACTGTTGAAAGTCTAATTAAAGCAGGTGCAGAGTTAGATATTGTTGATAGCACTTATAAAGATACAGCGTTAATTTTAGCATCAGGCAAGGGACATACTGAGATTGTAAAAAGATTATTAAAAGCAGGCGCAAATATTGATAAGCAAGGTGCTTATGGAGAAAAAACAGCGTTAATGCGAGCGTTAGAAAGTGGATATGTAGATACGAGTAAAGTTTTAATAGATCACGGTGCCGATGTAAATACTATTGAAAACAAGGCAGGACAGACTGCACTTTTTATGGCTAAACATTATAACTATATACCAGAGATAATAACATATATGAAGAACTCAAAAAAGTAGGTTTAAGCAATCACAAGCAGTAATATAATTTAGGTGGTATATATGAGATTTTTAAGGATTATAATATTTTCAATACTGTTTTTCATAATATCAATAAGTAGTAATAGTTATGTTTTTAGTAATGATATCTCTACAGTTTCAGCTAAGGAGAGCCTTACTATATCAAAAGAAACTCTGTATATTTTAGATGGTAAGATAGCAGATAAATATCCGATCACTATCTATTTAAAAATTAATAATAGTAGTAAAATTGCAGAGTTAAAATATTACTATAACAATGTAGGCGAGTTTATATATTTTAAAGAGAGTGGTATAGATAATAACTCTAAATACTTATTTAAACAATCAAGTGGTAGCGAGATAATAGATGTTACGATAGATAATAAAACGGCATTAAAAGGTAGATGGAAGAACTCTAAGAAAAGTTTTACAATTGATGCAAAGCCTAATATTAATAGTAAGGTTAATAAGTTAAATATCACGATGTATACATTATTAAAAGAGAGTTTAGATTTTTCGACTAGACTTACTCAGCTAGATAATCCGAAAAAAATATCTGGAATAGATAAGTTAAATGAACAATTAAAGAAGACATATAGCAGTGATGTTAATGAGAGCAAAAATGTAGAGTTAATACGGTTTAGTGGTGGTTATTATCTTGCGTATATTGACAACAATTATGTCTCACTTATTTACGATATGATGTTTGTGGATACTTATAGTGGAGCTTATCCAGGTTCATATACAGATGGCGAAGTTTATAGTTTAGAAAGTGGTGAAGAGTTAAATAATATAGGTGAATTAATTATCTCAAAAGATGATCCTAAATTAGTATCGTTACTGCAAAAGAAGTTAGTCGATAAGTTTGATGGAAGACGAGATATATTCGGTAGTGATTTTGATAAAATTAGGTTAACGGACTCATATTATATAAATTCAAAAGGGATAACATTTATGTATTCACAACAAGAGATCGCACCGCATGTAGCAGGAGTGATAGAGATAGAATTTAGTTATAAAGAGTTTAAACCTTTTGTTAACAAAACGTCTAAATTATGGCATTTATTTAAATAAGTTATCAGGAGTGTGTTATGGAAGGTACTCACATATTCTTTATAGTAGTAACATTTATTACTGTGATATATTTTTACGATAAAATAAAACGAAATATAAAAAAATGCAGATATTTTTAGTGCCGTAAAGAGTGGTAGTTTTAAGAAGGTACAATCATTTATTAGTATGAGTAATACAAATGTAAAGATTACAAATAATAAAGGTGAAACAGCATTAATGGTAGCTATCTTTAATCAGAAATTTGATTTAGCAAAATATTTAATTGAAAATGGTTCAGATATAAATGTACATAGCAATCAAGGTTTTACACAATTAATTATAGCTTCTCAATTATGATATATAGAAACGATAAAATATCTTATATCAAACGGTGCAGATATCAATGCTCAAGATATGAATGGTGCGCCCCCTCTTATGTGGGCATCATTTGAGTGTCCTTTAGCAGTTGTAAGATGTTTAGTGGAAAACGGTGCTAACATCAACATTAAGGATAAGCATGAAGATACGGCGTTAAAATTAGCAACTTATTTTGAACAACATGAAATTGTTAATTATCTAGCAAAGAAAGGAGGAATTATATGATACTTTTTAGACCGTTACTAATATTTATTATACTACTTTTAAGTAGCCAACTATACGCACAAGATATTTTCACATATATTGGAAAGAGCGATTTGACAGGTGTTAAAAAGTGTATAGATAACGGTGTAGATATTAACCTTCTTGATTATGAATATGGACAGACAGCACTTATGATATCCTCACGAGCTGGAAATTTAGATATAGTTAAATATCTAGTAGAGCAGGGAGCTGATTTAAATATACTTGCTGAAAGCGAGTGGGGTTGGACAGCGTTAATCGAGGCATCATTTGGTGGACATATAGAAGTTGTAAAAATATTAGTAGAAAGTGGTGCAGATATTAATATTCAAGATGTAGATAGTGCAAGCACTGCATTAATGATAGCTTCTAGATTAGGTAATTTAGATATAGTACAATATTTGGTAGAAAATGGAGCAAAGATAAACGTTGAAGATTTTGATGGAAAAATAATACCCGTCTTAAATTATACATCTGAACATCAAGATATAATTGACTATCTAAAAAGTAAGGGAGCTAAATAATGAATATTTTTAAGTATTTAGCTATATTAATTGTACTGATTTTAAGTAGTCAACTATACGCACAAGATATTTTCACATATATTGAAAAGGGAGATTTAGCAGGTGTTAAAAAGTGTATAGATAACGGTGTAGGTATTGATATTAGAGACGATCACAGCACAGCATTAATTGAGGCAACAAGAGCTGAACAAGTTGATATTGTAAAGTACCTAATCATCAAAGGTGCTGATATTAATGCTAGAGATCAATATCGAGACACAGCGTTAATGTATGCCTCACAAAATGATAATATTGAAATCATAAAGGTGTTACTACAAAATGGAGCAAATCATACTCTTCAGGATGAGTACGGTAACACAGCGTTAATATGGGCGTCTCTTAGAGGTAATTTAGATACGGTAAAATATTTAATCAAGAATGGTGTCGATGTCAATCTTCAAGATGATAAATATGGAAAGACAGCGCTCATGATGGCTTCAGGAGAGGGATATTTAGATGTTGTAAAATATCTAGTTGAGAACGGAGCAAAGATTAATATAAAGAGTAAAGAAGGCGACACTGCACTTATTAAGGCGACTAAATATAAACGCAGTGATATAGTATTCTACCTAAAAAGTAATGGAGCTAGATAATGAATATTTTTAAGATTTTAACGGTATTAAGCGTACTGATTTTAAGTAGTGTAGTTTATGCAGAAGAGATAACTGTTTTTGCAGAAGAGGGTAATTTAGCAGGCGTTAAACAATGTATAGAGAACGGTGTTGATGTTGATACTACCGATGATTTCGATTCAACAGCGTTAGACTACGCAGTATCTATAGGTAACCTACAGATGGCTACATATTTGATAGGAAAGGGTGCCGATGTTAATCGTCGTGGATATGATAGCATAACTCCACTTATGATCGCATCGAAGAATGGACATTTAAAAGTCGTTCAATATCTAGTTTCAAAAGGTGCTAAGCTTAATACTCAAGAGCTTGTATATAACACAACTGCGTTAATAACAGCTGCTGCGAATGGACATTTAAATATAGTAAAATTTTTAGTTGAAAAAGGTGCAGATATTAATCTTAAAGGCGAGGCTAATTTCACAGCGTTAATGTATGCAACAGATAAGGGATATACAGATATAGCAGAGTATCTAAAAAGCAAAGGTGCAAAATAATGAATGTTATAAAATATTTGGGAATATTAATTTTATTAATGGTTAGTAGTACAGTCTACAGTCAGGATATTCTTAGCTACGCACAACAGGGTGATTTAGCTTCCGTAAAAAAATGTATCGAGCAAGATATAGATGTTAATATTAAAGATGAATATGGACATACAGCATTGATATTTGCAACAATGGCTGGACGGTTAGATTTGGTAAAATTATTAATAAAAAATGGTGCAGATATTACTGCTAAAGATGAGCAGGGTAACTCATCATTAACGAAAGCTTCTTATGAAGGGTATACGGATATCGTAAAATATTTAATCAAGAGTGGTGCAAATATTAATTATCAAGCAGATGCGACTGGTTGGACAGCATTGATAAGTGCATCATTTAATGGACAAATAGAGGTAGTAAAATATTTGGTAGAAAATGGAGCAGATATTAATATTATAGATAAATCTGGTAGTACTGTATTAACGATAGCAACAGATATGGGACACATAGATATCGTAGAGTATCTAAAAAGCAAAGGTGCTAAATAATCGGCACTAAATAATTGAGATATATCCTCTTTAATATTACCACCATAAACAACTCTTAAATAAAGTAAATAAAAATCAATTAGAAGCAAGTAATTAATCATGAAAAAAATCTACAGTTACGCTAAAGACGGCGATCTTGAACTTCTTAAAAAGTGTCTCGATAAAGGTGCTGATTGATGTTAATGTGGTTGAAAATAGAGGTGGCACTGCGATCGGACTTTACAACTCGTACGGTGCTAATAATAAAGAAGAGATTATCAAGATACTTAAAGAGGCTGGAGCAACTACCGATTTTATTACAGATGTATCACTAGGCGATATTGATAGTGTACGCAACTATATTGATAACGGTGCAGATGTTAATAGTAGAGATCACCTAAAGCGAACAATTTTGATGGTAGCTTCATATTACGGACATTTAGAAGTTGTTAAATATCTTATTGATAAAGGTGCTGAGATAGATACTACAGGAAGTTTTGAACAAACACATACAGCGTTACTTACTGCATCACAAGAAGGATGGCTAGAGGTTGTTAAATACCTAATATCAAAAGGAGCTAATCTACATATAATCAGTCAGCATAACGAAACAGCACTTATTTTGGCAGTGATTAAAAATCATTTTGAGGTTGTTAAATATCTAGTAGAAAACGGAAGTAATATTAATGCTAAAAAGTATACAAATAGGACACCGTTAATGATAGTCTCATATCACGAACTTACATATATTGTTAATTTATTAAAAAGCATACAATAAAAGATATAGCAAACAGGGGACTGATATAAAAAAAACTAACATAATTAAACTTAACAAAAAACTTGCAGAGTCTGTAAAAGAGGGTGATTTATCCTTAATAAAAGAGACAATTACAAACGGTTTATTAGTTAATACAAGAGGTAAAGAGAGATCAACATTATTGATGCTTGCCTCACTTTATGGACGGTTAGAGATCGTTAAATATCTAGTAGGTATTAAAGCCGATATAGATTTAAAAGATAAATATGGAAATACAGCTTTAGCTAATGCGTCGTTAAAAGGACATCTTGATATCGTTAAATACCTAGTAGAGCAGGGTGCAGATATTAACACTCAAAGCAATGACGGATGGACACCTATCATGTGGGCTGTAGCGAAAGAGTTCATAGAAGTTCTATCTTATCTTCATCAAGCAGGAGCAGATCTTGAGATCAAAAATAAATCCCATGATACGGTACTTACTCTATCAGCAGAGCTTGGGGGTATTGAGGCTGTAGAGTATTTAGTTAATAATGGAGCTGATGTTAATAGTAAAAATAAAGAGGGTTTTACAGCGTTAATACGAACTTCAGGACATGGACGGTTACCAACTGTAAAACTTCTAGTAGAGTACGGTGCAGATATAAATGCTAAGGCAAAAGGTGGATACACAGCGTTAAAGAGTGCATCAAATTATGGATGGCTAGATACGGTTAAATACCTTTTATCTCAAGGTGCAGATGCTAGTAAGATAACAATAGTTGATTGGGTATCAGCAGGTTATATTAAGAAAGTTAAAGAATGTATTCTAAAGGGTGCAGATGTTAATAGTAAGCATAAAGATGGTGATCCTATATTAATGATGGCATCTTCAAGAGGCTTATTAAGCATGGTTAAACTTCTTATCGAAAACGGTGCAGATATTGAAAGCAGAGATAATAATGATAATGATGGCAGAACATCACTTATGTGGGCATCGTATGAGGGACAGTTAAAAATAGTTCAATATCTAGTAGAGCAGGGTGCAGATATGAACGCTAAATGTGAGGACGGCGACACTCCTCTTATGTGGGCATCATACGATAATCACTTAAACGTGATAAAGTATCTAATAGAGCAGGGTGCAGATATTGAGGCTAAAAATAATGAAGGTAAAACTGTATTAATAACTGCATCAAGTTATTATAATTTAGGTATAGTTAAATATCTAGTAGAGAAGGGTGCTGATGTTCATGTTAAAGATAATGAAGGGCACACAGCACTTGATGAAGCAATTAATAATAATGATAAAAGGATTATAAAGTATCTGAAACAACAGGCTTAATGATAGTATAAACCATTTCTAATGATATGGTTTAAATAAGCAACTGCAAAAGGATCATAAAGTATCTGAAACAATAGGCTTAATGGTAGTATAAACCATTTCTAATGATATGGTTTAAATAAGCAACTATAAAAGGATCATAAAGTATCTGAAACAACAGGCTTAATGGTAGTATAAACCGTTTATAATGATATGGTTTAAATAAGCAACTGCAAATAGTTGTTGCAGAACATCTTTTAATTAATAAAAATGATTAAAATAGGCAAAAAAGAGGGGTTTTTATCATTTTTTAACCGTTTTTGCAGTTTTAAATGGTATATTTTCTTCAAATCCTTTCATTTCTCTTTATAAATATAGAAAAGTTAGAGTTGTAAAAACTGTTCAGAATGAACAATTATTCTAACAAAACGAAAACATTCACAATTATTATGAAAATATTCACAATTATTCTAACGATAGTCATTACAACCATCTCTAACGTACTCTTATTTTATACCACTTAAAAGAGGGTTTAGTTCTTTTATTGTTTCATCAGATATATTCTGAAACTCTGTAAAACGATAATCAAGAATACCTGTAAGAGTTTCATTTTTCACATAAGATGTTGATAGCAATATTTTGATATATAAAGGCAATTGTCCTACTATATTGAAAATCTCATCACAACTATTAAAGTATAGCTCTCTATCATCAGATTTAGAATTAAAATATTCATACGATGAAACAGAGATTCTTCCAGTAACTTTCTCACCTTTTTCATTTATTTTAGCAAAAAACTTATCGCCTCCTCCATAAGTTTCTTCCCACTCAAAATTAAGCATTTTAGCGTTTAGAAAATTTTCAAATAAAGGAGGTTCACTCATATTTATATCGGTAAGTACAATACTCATTCTGCCATTACTTTTATAAAAAGCACTTTCAATAATTATAGCACCACCGTAATTATTATTACGGTATTTAAACGAAACACAACTACCCGATTTATAGATACTGTCAAGTTGAATAGGAGGCTTCTTTCTAGCTTTAGGTTTCTCTTTAGGGATAGATATTTTATCTATGAATTTTAGTAATATTTTAGCTCTTTTATTAATATCTTCCTTAGTCGCTTCAAGCCCTGTGATAACTTTCAAATCCTCACCTGTATCTACTATAGATTTAACTTGTTGGTGTAGATTACTATCTAACTCACAAACTTCCCATAAACATAACGCTAACGGTAGTAACACATTATATTTATCTTCAAAATCGTTAAGGCTGAACTCAAACTGAGATAGAATAATATTTTTAATTTCAATAGGTTTTAATCCATTATTATAATTTTCAAAGAACATTTCATACACATCAGTAGATGTATCATTCTCTTTAATACCCATTCCCCAAGTTCCCATATTAAGCACCTCACAATTTATACAGTCAATCTATTATCTATTTTAATTGCATTAACATCAACATATATCTATAATATTTAGATCAATATATTTTATAAGAGGTTGTCGTTATGTCATCTTTAAATCAGGATACAACAATAGATGCAGAATTTAAAAATTTATTTATGATGAGATTACTGTTTGAAGAAGCACCAGTAAGCGTAGATTTAGAAACAGTTAAAAAAGCGTTAATTGAAAAGTTCGGAGATATCACAGCTATCGGAGATACAAACACTACATCAAATTCTGATATAACTGATAATATGTATGTTAATGAAGCATTGCAGTTATTTGCAATAAAGAAATATACTATTCAGTTTGCAGAAGGTTCTATGCCAGCACAAGTTGTATTATCGAACGCTACAGAGTTTGATGAGAGTTCTATTGATGCGATATCACGCACTCAATTTTGGGATATAGAGAACGCATCTGAAATTATTTCAAAATGTTTATATCAGATAAATATTTTCGATATGATGTCATCACGACTAGATTATAAAGAACGTTGTGAGATGCTAATGGACTGGCTAGAGGTTGTTGTGGATCTATATCCTAGTTGTAAAGCTGTATGGATTGAATCAGCAGGTAAATTGATACTACCAGAAGCAATCCGTAACGATCCGATAAGTAGAGAGGAGAGGTTTTTATATTACGGAATGAATATCCGTTTCTTTAAAGTAGAGGATACAGAAGATATGGTTATCGATACATTAGGGCTTTATGCGATAGGGCTTCCAGATATACAATATCATTTTAAAGGGATTGATCCGAATAAAGTTGTCGCACATGCGTTCACTTTAGCACATTATACATATATGAAAAATGCACCTGTAAAGAGTGGAGAGACTGTAGCAGGGCTTCAAAATGATGATGGCAGTAAGTGGTGGTGGTGCCAATATGAAGAATCGTTAATACAACCGATACGTGAAGTATTAGATGTTTGTGCAGGAGAGTATGCTTCAGGTAAACGAGAGCAGTAATATAATTTTTTACATCTTACTAAATCAAGTAAAGGTTACATATATAAAAGTTAGGGTGGTATTTCAAGGTTAGCAATATAGTACTGTGTAATAAATAGATCATATTTTAGTAGGTAGTCACTGGGATATATATAATACCTATAAAAGTATTTTATGATTTATTGCTATAAAGTATAGTTATAGTCATCAAGATTATCTAAAAACAAATGTTATTTAACAGTATAATTCAGTTTATAAAAGTATCAAAAAAATCTATAAAAGAAACTATATTTTTATAATCAACAGATTTACAAGAAAAAAAAGATAAGTAATAGTAGAAAATAATTTTAAAAACATATAGCTTTTTTTAAAAAATAGAATATAGTAAGGTATGTTACTTAAAAGGAGATGTCAAAGATGAAGAAACTTACAGTATTTTTAATTGCATTAACAGTTTTCGCTTGTACTAAAAAGAAGCAAGAAGAAGAAGTTGTAGCAGTAATAGAACCAGTAGTTATTCAAGAAACATTAACAAGTAAGTTGTACACATTATCAGAGAAAGGTATTGATAAAGAAGTTGGTACAATAACAGTTACAGATATCGGTGAAGCAGGTATAGTTATAGAAGTTGTAGGATCAAACCTGATGCCAGGTGTACATGGTTTTCATATACATGAGAAAAACACGTTAACACCAACTACATCAGCTGATGGAAAAGTTATGATAGCAGGAGCAGCAGGTAGTCACTGGGATCCAGACAAAACAGGATTACATTTAGGTCCTGACGGAAATGGACATAGAGGCGATCTACCTGCATTAACAGTAATGGAAGATGGCACTGTTAATGCAAAAATAACAAGCCCAAAAATATTTATAAAAGATATTCCTGGTAAATCATTTATGATTCATGTTGGTGGCGATAACTATTTAGATAAGCCTACAACATTAGGCGGCGGCGGAGCTAGATTATACGCAGCACCGTTCTAGTCTTAGTAATATAATTTCATTAATCATCATGCTTACTTATTTCTAATAGGTAAGCATTTTTTTATAATTATTTTTTATACATTCAAGTATAAAACTTATAGTGATAGTTTTCTTCAATTACAGTTTTGATATTTAAGAGTAGGGTTATCTCTTATTAAAACTAATCAAACAAAAAAAGCCACCCGATTAGAGTGGTTTTTTTATACATGTGATATACATTCTAGCTATTCTAAATATCATACAAGAAATTGATATTGTACAAACTCATAACATAGAGGCAAACTCATAGCTGT
>CAMQYS010000017.1 GCA_947039395.1 uncultured Deferribacteraceae bacterium
AAGGTGTTCTGTCGGAATTATCAGTGATATTTACGTTAGCGTTATTTTGTATAAGTATATTCACAACTTCTGTATGTCCGTTTTTAGTTGCGTGTATCAGTGCAAGATTACCTTTACTTACCTTATTTACATCTGCACCAGTTTGTATAAGTAGCTTTATGATTTTAGGATTTCCAGCTATAGATGTATATATTAAAGGTGTTCCACCCATTCTGATATTTTCAAAATTCACATCAGCACCGTTATCAATTAAAAGTTTTACGATATCAGCATTGCAATCACTCACGGCGAGCATTAACGGAGTAGAACGGAAGCGATCCATAGTATCAACATTAGCACCTTCATCAAGTAGGATTTCAGCTCTCACAAAATCACAATTAGTAACCGCTTTAATCAACTTTTTATTCTCATCAAATAAAGGAGGAATGAAGATGAGACATAAAATAAGTAGAATAGTTACAGCAACAAAACCTGTGATTATGAAAGATATTTTGATAAGCATGTTCATGATTTACCCCTTAAAAATTTTTCTTCATAATAGTTGTTTAATCAGATGGTTCAGTCAATTTTTTCTTAATAAAATTTACATTTAAATGTTTCAATCTATAACCATATTCATCATTATCGTGGCTATATGAAGTGTCAACATAGACTATATTTTTGTGTCGTATTATCATGGGTAAATCATAATTAAATACAATTACATCCCCAGATACACCACCCATAAATTCTCCTATAAATTTAACAACTCTATCTAGATATGGATCTGCATTTCTATGTATACTAAAGTATACTACCACCAAATGAAATTTCTCATCGACTTGTTCAATGGAAAATTCATTTACGTTTTGCTTAAAGTAGTCATTAAAAAGATCAATATATTCATTCTCAGAGTAGATAGAAACTGTAAAGTCGATATTGTTATAAAGAAATTCTTCATTGTTTTTGACTATTAATTCACCGTAATCATTTTTAAAATCCAAGCAAAGATCACGTAATTCGCTTATGGTTTTATCACAATATATTTCTAAAGAAAGAAAAAAACTCATATTTTTACCTTCCAATTATTATATAAAATCAACGTCTTTCACCACATTTTTCTTTCCAGATGATTAACAATATAATTTCTGTATAAAATTATACCACATATCTCCATTTGAGGTAAATAGATAAAGAATAAACAATTCTTATTTTAGGTGATACGATAACCACATCGTGGATATTTACCTATGATTTCACGCTCCGATATAAGTATAGTGTCAGCACCTTTATCAAGGTAGGAGTTGAGCTTTAGTGATATCTATATGACGAAATTTAATATACATTTTAGGGATTGGTAGTCAAGAGTAGGGACAGAAATATGATACAAAAAATGGTATACAGTATACCTTGCATTATACAAAATTAATTTATATAAATTAAGGTATAAAATATACCGCTTCTACTTGTGATTGTTTGAGATCGCTTGAGGTATCTAATTATCTTCCTATATAGTCAAAATATTTTTCAATTTCTTTTTTAGTTTTAGTTTTTCCTAAAGCAAGCATAAGTTTAATTCTAGCTTTTTGTCCACTAATTTCTCCAGCTAAAATTGCACCCATCTCTTTAAGAGGTCTACCAGCACCAGGTGCAGAGTAAGTATCAAGAACTCTACCTGTTGGGACTCTTGTTGTCAAAATTACAACAACTCCAGCATCAAGCATTTTTTTAACGCCAGCTGCAGCTGTATCAGGGAGATTACCTCTACCGAACCCTTCAATAACAACACCTTTAACTTTTTTTGTTGCAAGGTAATCGAATATATCAGAGTTCATTCCAGTGAATGCTTTAATAAGATAAACATCTTCAACAATTTCTTTAGGCTTGATATTTTGTCTATTGATAGGTTGACGTCTAAACATAACACGATCAGGCTCAACGTATCCTATAGCACCCCAGTAAGGTGATGCGAAAGTTGCAACATTAGCAGTATGTATCTTAGTTACTTCTCTTGCTGCATGAATTTCTTCATTGATAACAACCATAACACCTTTATCGTAAGAGTTAGGTGATGCAACGGTTCTAATAGCATCATAAATATTTTTAGGACCATCAGGACTAAGATCACCAGCGCCTCTCATAGATGCAGTAAACACTACAGGTTTTTTAGATTTTATAAATAGATCAAGAAAGTAAGAACTTTCTTCAACAGTATCAGTACCATGAGTAATAACAACTCCAGTGACATCTTTTTTAGCAAGTAGACCTTCGACAGTATCTCCAAGTTTTTTCATAAGTAGAGGTGTCATACTTGAGCTATCTATTTGAGAGAATTTTTGAATTGTAATTTTACAATCAAGATCTTTTAATTGTGGTACAGCTTCAAGTAGTTGCTCTCCAGTATCAGCAGGTAGTAACCCTTTAGTTACGGGATCGTATCTTGAAGCGATCGTTCCTCCAGTTGTAACAACAACGATATTGCAAGCGTTTTTTGCTTCAGCTAAAGAGAAATATGAGAGGAATATAACTAGTACAGTAGATAATACTTTAAACATAATATTAGATTCTCCTATGACATTTATTTTAAACTAACAGAAATTGGTTAGTTTAATTGACTATAATGAAGAATAGTTAACTACTTTATTCTATTTTATTGGGTGTTACTTATACTTTGTTGGTGTTTAATTATGAGGGTTATAATTAAGTGAAATTTAATTATTTGTATGGAGTTATTATATACTATTGAGGTGTTAAGTCAAGACGGTTATGAGCTAATTATTTTATAACATAGATATCTGATTATAAAACAATTTAAATGTTTAGGTTATTATTTTTTAGTTGAATTGTATGTATAGATTATAAATTTTATTTTATTTATTATGATAAGAACTATCAATTTAATTCTTGTAACTCATTGTTGAGGTTATCCTAACTATCTATATAATTGAGTTTTATGTTGTTCATATAAACTTCACTAGGAGGCACAGATGAACTAAAGGTTAAAGTATTCTATTGGATTGGATATTGGTACGAATTATATAGGTTGGGTATTACTGTTATTAAATTCAGATGATAGTTCAGAGCTTAGATCAATTATCAAGATGGGTGTTAGGCTTTTTTCAAATGGTAGAGATAGTAAGAGTTAAGTTGATTATGAGGATTAAAGTTGATTTTATTTATACAGAATTGGAATTTGGAGTCAAGTCGGAACAACACTTTTATTTCTCAAGCTTGGGGTTTTAAATATATTTATACACTCATCTCATACATTTTTATCTTATATAGTAATGGTATTTTATATTACTGGATAATAGATTAGGAGTATCTAATAAAAACCCACTGATAATTTTTTATTACATCAACCCTATCCATTAATGAAAATCTAAAATATTCTATTTTTGTTTTAGTTGCTCATTAGATAGGTCTTAATACAATGACATATGAAAAAATCTTTCCAAGTAATCCCTGCATATATCATAGTATCACTATTCATATCTAATGAAGGTTTACTTAATGCGATAATCTTTTGCCATCTTTTAATACTATCCCCCTCTACCTATGTTTCTTAATAGAATGGTACTTGCTACTATTCAGTTCTCAATATAGAGATACTATTACCACTAATCATTAAGTCTGCATAACTATTAGCTTATTTGATCTATCTTACATTACATGCTGTAACTCTAGTTATATCTGTAACTTTATCCATATTACAGCTTCGACTCTTATTCGTATAATTATAATATTAAGCTCGTCAATTAAATAGTATTTTCAATATAAAAATGGATATATAGATATACTATTATCAAAACTCTACTTTTGCTAAAATTAATCTACAAAAATAAGAGATTGTAATTGATCTCTTACATTATATTTTTTATTGAAGTATAATGATCTCGTTATGAACCACTAAATGTTATTATCATTATAGTAACGATCAATTATGAATTATAAGTCTTATAATCTGTCGTAAGTAAGTGATATCTAAAAGAAGTTAAGAGTAAAATGTATACCGTATCAACAGAGATAATAGTTCTAGAATTATACTAGAAAAGTATTAGTATCATAAAAATTATGTTCCACTTTTATATCGGAGGTATCAAAGTGTTTAAAATATTAGCAATAAATATATTGATTATGTTAGGGTTTGGTTTAGCCTTTAATAATAAATACAGTTTTGCAAAAAACAACAAATTAAATTTAAATAAGATTAATGGGAAAGATAAACTACCTTTTAGTGATAAAGTAGTAGTAGGCGAATTAGAGAACGGATTGACATATTATATTCGTCATAACGATCTGCCTATTGATAAGCTTGAACTACGTTTAAATGTTCGTAGTGGTTCATTAGATGAAACAGATGAGGAGAGAGGTATAGCTCATTTTGTTGAACATATGGCGTTTAATGGTACGAAGAATTTTAAAGGTAACGATGTTATCAAGTTTATGGAGCAAGCAGGTTTAACATTTGGACAACACAGTAACGCATCTACATCAACTGATTATACAAACTATCAATTAACTATACCAACAGAGAACTCTAAACTAGTTGATGATGCTTTTAAAATATTACGAGACTGGGCTGATGGTATAACATTTGATGAGAAAGAAGTTCAGAAAGAGAAAGATATTATAATTGAAGAGTGGAGAAGTAGAAATACAGCATTCAATAGAATAAGAGTTAAAACAAGAGAGATGCTGTTTGAGGGTTCGAAATATAGAGATAGAGATCCAATAGGTTTAGTAGAGATAATTTCTAATGCAGATAGCGATCTACTAAGAGGGTATTATGATAAATGGTATGTACCATCAAATATGTCTATTATAGTTGTTGGAGATATTGATATTGATGAAGCTGAAAAATTAATCAAAAAATATTTTTCATCACTTAAAAGTAAAGAGATTGCAAAAAAAGCAGATAAAACTATAGATATAAAAAATGGGTTAAGGTTTAAGATTATATCAGATAAAGAAGCAGTATCTACATCGGTATCGTTGATGTATCTAACAGATAATGAAAGGGTTAGAACCTACGATGATCTTGAAAGGAAAACTTTAAATCAAGCAGCAATAAATATGCTTAATAGACGAGTATCGTCTAAGATATTAGAGGATAAAACGGATATTATTAATTTTGGTTCAACAACGAATAATATTACTAACAACTTGTATATAACGACTTTTTATATAGTAACAGAACCAGAGCGTATAAGAGATGATGTAAAAGCTATGCTTTTAGAGATAGAGAGTATCAAACGTGACGGGTTTAATCAAAATGAAGTAGATGAGTTTGTGTTAAGACAAAAATTAACTTTATCAAGACTTGCTGACAAATGTTATAAGAGTAATTCATCGGAGATTGTATCATTAATAACTACATACGATACTAATAGGGATTATTTAACAGAGTATCATCAAGATGAAATATTACTTAATAAAATCTTTAACAAAAATACTATTAAAGATTATAATAAAGCGTTCAATAATCTTTTAGAGAGTGATAACAAGATTTTAATCGTTACTACTCTAGAGAGTGATCTTGATAAAATAAAACTTGATAAAAAAGAGTTTAATATAATAGAGAAAGAGGTAGCAGATACAAAACTTATAAAATATAAAGGAGCAGGGGTTGTAACATCTCTTATAAACAATAAAATAATTGATGGAAAAATAGCGAAAGAAGAAAGCTTTAAAAATATTAATGCAGAATTAATCACATTTGAGAATGGCGTAAGATTACTATTAAAACCTAACAATGCTGAAAAAAATAAGTTTGTTATGATAGGAAAAAAGGAAGGAGGCTCATCTTCGTTAAATGATAAAGATGTGCTAGTAGCAAACCTTGTATTATCGGTTGTAGGCAATAGTGGGTTTGATGATATTTCAATAAGTCAACTACGAACATATATGGCAGATAAGAGGATATCAATAACTCCATCTATAAATAAGAATAGTTTTGATTTTGAAGCAGAGGGAGATTTTCAAGATATTGAGACGATGTTTCAACTTTTATATAAATATGTAATTTCTGCGAATATTGATGAGAAGGTATTAGAATCAATATTAGATTCATACACAGTAGCATTAGCAGGTGATGAGAAAAATAAATATAAAAACTTTATGCGGATAGCCTCAAAGGAGATGTATAATGATAAATATAGAAGAGAATATTTAGAGGTAGCTGATCTAAAAGGTTTAGATAAGAGTGAGTTGTTAGAGATATATAATAATAACTTTAACGATATTAGTAATTTTATATTTGTCTTAGTGGGCGATTTTGATAGAGATAAAGTTATAGGTTATGCGAAGCGATATTTAGGTTCAATCCCTAACTCAAATAAAGTTCACACTAAGGCTGTTGATAGAGGTGTTAAATTAACTAAAAGTTATGGAAAGAAAGATGGATATGGCGATGTTGAAGATAGATCTACTGTATCTATCAAGTTTGATAAAGATGCAGAGTATCTTGAAAACGGTGGGTATATATCTGCCTTAGCTGGTAGCATTATATCTATTAGATTACGTGAGAGAATAAGGGAGGATAAGAGTGGGGTATACTCATCAAATGTGATGATATCTTACTCTGATTTTCCAGAGGATAGATTTGTTGGTGGTATATCATTTACAACAGATCCTAAAAAAAGAGATGATATAATACAAGAGTCTTTAATGGTTATAGAGAATATCGTTAAAGATGGTATAACAGAGAGTGAACTAAAGACCTCTAAAATGCAATATAATTTACAAATGGGTACAGCAAGTCAAAGCAATAATTTTTGGGCAGGCAATTTAGCGAATACTATTATTAGTGATGATGATATTTTATCAGAAGATGAGTTAATGGAGATTATTAACTCTATAACTGTATCAGATATAAATAAGTTTTTAAAAGAATATATGGATGACATCAATACGTTTATAACAGTTTATAATCCAGAGAAGAAGTGATTTAAAATAATTAAATATGTCAAGTTAGATAGATAAAAAAGGTACTTTACATATTATTGCAGAGTACCTTTTTTATATAAGATTACATATTATATTTACAACTGTAATTTATATTTTTTATACGAATTTAGTTGAAGTTATTCTTTTAACAGCTTCGATAGTTCTATCTCTATCGCCGAATGCTGTTAGACGAAAATATCCTTCTCCTTCTGGTCCAAATCCAGATCCTGGAGTTCCAACAACGTGACACTTTTCAAGTAAGATATCTAGGAAATCTATAGACTTAATTCCTTCTGGTAATCTCCACCAAATATATGGAGCATTAACTCCACCGTATACTTCATAGCCTGCATTTGTCAAACCGTCAGTAATAATTTTAGCGTTTGTCATATAGTATTCAATTAACTCTTTAGTTTCTTTTTTACCTTGTGGCGAGTATACAGCTTCGGCTGCTTTTTGAACGATATAAGGTACACCGTTAAATTTTGTAGTTTGTCTTCTGTTCCATAATTTATTAACAGAGTATAGTTCGCCTTTATCTGTGTATGCTTCAAGTTCTTTAGGAACAACAGTATATGCACAACGTACACCAGTAAAGCCAGCTGTTTTAGAGAATGAGTTGAACTCTATTGCAACGTTTTTTGCTCCTTCAACTTCATAGATTGATTTAGGAAGAGCTTCATCAGTGATATACTCTCTGTAAGCAGCGTCGTATAATATGATAGCTTTATTTTTAGTAGCATAGTCTATCCATTTTTTTAACTCTTCTTTAGTTAATGCAGTACCAGTTGGATTGTTTGGAGAACATAGATATATTAAGTTTACATTGGTATCAGGTATAAGTGGAGAGAAACCGTTCTCTTTATTTGATGGAAGGTATACGATTTTATCAAAATAACCGTTATCTTTAATTTCACCAGTTCTTCCAGCCATAACATTACTATCAAGATATACAGGATATACAGGATCACAAATAGCTATAATTGAGTCAGTTGAAAATAATTCTTGTATATTTCCAACATCACATTTAGCACCATCACTTACAAATACTTCCTCTTTAGAGAACTGTATGCCACGAGGAGTGTAATCATTTTCGATAATAGTATTAATTAAAAAATCGTATCCTTGTTCAGGACCATACCCTCTAAAACTTTCTTTTTTACCCATCTCATCAACTGCACTATGCATAGCATCTAAGACAGTTTTAGTTATAGGTAGAGTAACATCGCCTATACCTAAACGTATTATATCTGCGTCAGGGTTTTTTGCTAGAAAAGCATTTATCTGTTTAGCGATATGTGCAAAAAGATAGCTACCTTGTAATTTTAAATAGTTACTGTTAATTTTTGTCATTATTAAATTGAACTCCTTTTTAGTTAGTTATATCATTATTTTAACATATCAATAGATTACAATATATTATATAATATTGTATATTATAATATTATTAAAAATAGGACGATCATTATAACATAGAGATCTTATCAATCAATAGATAATTTATACTTAGGTTATTCTGTTACTGTTTTAGTAAGAAAATACTCTCTTTTGAGCTATAATATTGTGAGTGTAGTTATACCAACTATCATTACTTATATATTATATTTATATGTAGTAGTAATTACTAATAGCTATTGCATATAATTCTAAATTGTTTATGTTGTAATGGATAGATATTATATAGCTATGTAATAATGATAGAGTATGTTTGTATTTAGATATCTATATTAAGTTGTTAAAGGAAGTTTTATGAAACTAAAATCGTTATTATTATTTTTAGTTTTTGGTGTATTTGTTTCTTGTCAGAGTGATGAGATAGGTTCAAATAGTTATCCAGCTAAGATTGGATTTTATGATTACGATATGAGTGGTAATCATCGTGATACAGGTAATAACTTATCATCGGGTGATTTAACTGGTAGAGTACAATTTGGACAAACTCATACGGTTGAGCCTAAAGGTAACGCAGAGTTATTTTTGCCAGATATAATATCTGAACGAGAAGCACTTCTTATATTTATGCCAACAGATGATATAGCATCATCAATAAATGATATAAGTGTTGAGATTATTTTAGATGGAACAGTTAAGACTACATTGCAATTAAGCTCACCGATAGATATTCCTAAGTCAGATAATTTTGTTAAAACAGATCATGAGATTGTATACTCTACAAAAGCGTGGACAACGGAGATTTCATGGCAGTATATGAAGAAGGGTTTAGAGTTAAGGTTTATATCTAATAAAGATGATGTATTAGAGAAAGAGGGTACGCTTTCAGCAAACGATATAGAGTTTGCTGCACCATCGTTAGGTGTATTTACATTTATAAGACTCGGAATGTTATCAGAATATAGATCAAGTGGTAGCGGGTATATGTTGGATAGTCCCGGTAAAGCTATGGCAGATTACTTTCAAACTGCACCGTTTGCACAGATCGTGAATGCAAAATATGATAATATAAGTTTAAGTAAAGTAATGTTGGCTAATGGAACGATATATGATTTAGCCTCTTCACAGATGAGAGATAGATTTAGTAGAAGTATAGGTAGTGTTTATGCAGGAGATATGAGAGGAAATGTTGCAAAATCTCAAATTAGTGTTGGAATAAATCTTGCTAATTTTGGATATCCAAGTTGGGATATGTCGCAATCTTATCCGAAACATCATTATTATATGACTACTCATTTAGCACAAGGTAGGTATCAACATACAGCTAATGGAAAATTAGTTGATTTACCTGCTGATAATGATTGGAATTCTGAGGATTATTCATCAGTTATTGCACACGGATTAAGTGGTGGTAACGGTATCGGTACATTATTGAGTACAACAGGTAATGAGTTTAGTCATGAAGTTGGACACGCTTACGGTTTAGGACATTTTGTAAAACCAAATAATAAACCAGCTTTTTGGACACATCACCATGCAGATAGCGGTTGGGGATACGATGTTTACAATAAGATGTTTAAAGGTAATCTATTATGGAATACTAAAGCAGATCAAGTTAAAGCTGATAACAATTTTATCGGCAAATATAACTATACTCCAGATACTATGTCGGGAGGATACGGTTCAAGTAAAATTTCTGTATACACTCGTTTAACAGGTTATACATTGATGAAAGCACAACAGTATGTTACAGCGCTTAGTCCGACTATAGTACCTAAATTATACGGTGGAGTTGATGAGAATAAATCAAGTACAGGATTTTTAAAATGGGATAAAGAGAAGAGAGAGATGATAGAGTATCCTGCTCCAAAATGGCCAGAGATATATAATGTAGTTCATGATACACCTTTTAATCCTTATAGGATCGGTGTTCCAGTTATAACATTGCTAGGTGCTTATATACCTGATGATCTTACTAACCCTGAAAGTAAAGCTGTTTTATATCCAGCCTTTAGAGGTAACTACGGAAATGTATATAATTTTCCTGCACCAGATAAAAGAGAGAAAGCATGTTGGGTAGAGGTTAAGTATGAAGATGGCACTAAAAAAGAGATAGTTATCGCACCAACTATGCATAAGGCAAATGTGATTGCAAATCAGTTACATATTAATATTGAAATGGCTCTAAAGCCTAACAAAGCAACTATATATTGTAAAGAAGCAGGGGGAGGAGCAGTTAAATTAGGTAATCATATAGATATAGCTACAAATCTTCCAGCTATGGATCCTGCTGTAATTATAGGAAAAGAAGCTGGCTATGAGGCTGCGTATAAAGAAGATATTAAGTGGCTTAATCAAGTACTACCAAAGTACGATGACACAAAACTATTTATACCGTTATTAACAGATGCAGAGTCTACTGCTTTATTAAGAGTTAAGGATAGGCTTAGTAATTTAAACTCATCTGCTAAAAAGGTTGCTGATCAACATATAAAACTTTTAAATGAACGTGATACTGTTATAGATTTTATAGATTTAAATAGTTTAAAATTATCGTCAAACGATACTGATAGTAAGAACGCACTGTTAAAACTTTTAGTTGATAAGGGGTTTATTACAAACGGTTCTACTCCTTCTATTGATAGAAATTATATTACTAAATTAAAAGAGGGAGGTAATAGGTGTATAGATTCAGAGTTTCCAACCACCACACCTATGTGTGTTGATAATAAAAGTAGTCAAGAGTGGATAATAGATGGTGTTGGTAAGATACACTCTGCAACATCTCCAAATTTATGTTTATACGATGGTAGATCGTATCTTTCTGTAGTTAATTGTGATGATATGATACAATCTTCTACACAACATTGGGTTCTTGATAATCAAGCAGAGAATAAATATCGTATTAAGGGTAGTTTAGAATATTGGAGATGTATTGACTACGCTTCTAGTTTAGGAAAATTTATAACTTATAACTGCCATACAGGTGGAAATCAGCGGTTTGAAATTATAACTAAAGCTGAAACAACTGGCTGGAATAATAAGTTACTAACTATTATCCCTAGTAAAGAGTTGAAAATTATATATGATCTTTTTAAGTAAAGATTATGCTTAATTAATTATAATAAAAAAAAGGAGCAAGGGTTGTTAGACTATTGCTCCTTTAATTATATTATTTTAGTGATTGATTGCGAGTAAGTTATAAACTATTAAGTGCAGTACATATTATAGAACATTTAAGATATTATATCGTATCACACAGTATCATACATCACAGATATTATAGATTATTTATTTAAAAATATTATTTCTATTAATAGCGTTAATACTTCTCTGTTGCGTTGGAGTAACCATTATATGTTGTACATTAACTCTTTCAGGCAGGCTTGCAACATAGAAAATTATATCAGCTATATCATCAGCTGTAAGGGTATCTATTCCGTTATATACAGAGTTGGCTCTATCTTTATCTCCACCAAAACGTACTGTAGAGAACTCTGTATCTACCATTCCAGGATGAACAGCTGTAACACGAATTTTAGTATCAACTAAATCTAAATTAATAGCATCGCTGATAGCTCTTACAGCAAACTTAGTAGCATTATAAACTGATCCACCAGTGTATGGTTGATAAGCTGCTATGCTACCTAGATTTATAATATGCCCTTTATCAACTTTAACCATCATTTCAACGACTAATCTTGTTATATATAGAAGCCCTTTAATGTTTGTATCTATCATCTCTTCCCAGTCATCAATAGAGGCATCTTGTATTTTATCTAATCCTCTTGATAATCCAGCGTTATTGACTAGCAGATCAGGAGTTATATTTTTAGATTTTATTTCATCAACAAATTTAAGAACTTCACTTTTAAGTTTAATATCAAACGCGTAGTAGATAACTTCTACGTTATAATCTTTTTGAAGTTTATCTGCTAACTCCTTTAATTTATCCTCACGTCTTCCAGTAATAATTATATTATCACCATTTTTTGCAAACATTTCAGCCGTTGAATAACCGATACCAGCTGTTGCACCTGTTACTAATATCCATCTTTTAGTAGAACTCATACTAACTCCTTTTATACGATATTTTATAAACTAAACAAATTAAATTTTAAATTTAAATCAAGTTACCTATCAAATAATTGCAATTTATATTTTATTTGAATATCGATTTATATAACTCTAAATACTCTTCTATCGGTTTCTCCCATGAGAAATCCTTAGACATAGCTGCTTTAATCATTTTATCTATATGCTTAGGACGATCAAAATATGTTGATATCGCCCAACCGATCGTGTTATATAAAGCCTGTGCTGATATATCATAAAACTTGAATCCAGTACCAGTACCAGTGACTTCATCGTATTGATCAACTGTATCTTCTAATCCACCAGTTGCACGAACGATCGGAAGAGTACCGTAGGCTTGACTATACATCTGATTTAAGCCACAAGGTTCATATAATGAAGGCATCAGAAAGAAATCAGACCCAGCTTCAATAAGATGTGCTTTCTCTTCATTGTATCCGATGAACGCTCCTATCTTTCCAGAGTATCTAGCAGGTAGACCTCCAAAATACCATTGAGCATCTTCATCACCTGAACCTAAAATTATAAACTGTGCTTCCATAGTATTTACAGCGTGTTCAACTGCTCCTGCTAATAATCCTAAACCTTTCTGTTCTGCAAACCTACCTATAAATGAGAGTAGTGGAATGTTCGGATTTACCTCTAAATCAAACATAAGTTGCAACTGTTTCTTTAAGGCTTTTTTACCTACCTTATATGTTTTTATATCGAAATTTTTAGATATTAATTTATCTTTAGTAGGGTTCCAAATATCTGTATCAATACCGTTTATAATACCTACAAGATCACCTTTTCTATCATCTAGTTTACCGTGTAAACCGTTAGAGCCTATAGGTCCTAAAATTTCATGAGCGTAGGTTGGAGATACAGTTGTGATTTTATCAGCGTACGATATCCCACCCTTTAAAAAGTTTATTCCACCAAAGGATTCAAATGTTCCTGCGTGGAAGTCATGATCTTTTATCCCAGCATAACCTACAGCATCTGATGAGAACGATCCTTGATAACCGATATTATGGATAGTTAAAACGGATTTAGTTTTTGCAAAAAATGGATCGTTATCAGTTTTAAGATAGTAAGGTATAAGTGATGTTTGCCAATCATTTACATGAATAATATCTGGTTTAAATTTCAAGTCTTTTGCGATCTGTAATGTTGCTCTTGATAGCAATGCAAAACGAAATGGGTTATCTATAAACTCACCTATATGATCGTTGTATATCCCATCTCTATTAAAATATTTGTCAAACTCGATAAAATATGTATCAACTCCGTACGGTTCTTTAGTTGTGTATACAGAGTAAAACTCTTCACAAGTCCCCATGTGAGCACACGATAGATCAAACACTTTTTTAATCTTATATTTAGTACGATCAATTGATGAGTATAGAGGCATAACAGATATAACTTGTACACCTAACTCTTTTAGATATTTTGCAAGAGCTGATGTAACATCTGCTAATCCACCTGTTTTTGCAAACGGTTCTATCTCACTTGCAACCATAATAACTTTCATCTTAGATGTATTCATATTAATCTCCTAGTATCGTTATTATAACTAAATTCAAACCTCAAAATAGTATTATAATTAAGAGTATCATAATTAACTATCTACTGCAATAAACAGAATATTAAATAGGAATATATAAGTTTGAAAACAGTTGACTATTATACAAAAGAGATATAGACTGAAATATCACTTTAATCAACAGGTTATAATAAGAATCAATATGAATAGTTCAAATTTAGAAGTTGTTTCAGGCAATACACTCACAATATTTATCAAATATGTATCTCTCAATGTTTTAAGTTTAATTGCTATGACATCATCAGGTTTTGTTGATGCTTATTTTGTGGCAAACTATATCGGCAACGGAGAAAATGAAGGTCAATTAGCACTTGCTAGTATAAATATATTTCTACCAGTTTTCTCATTAAGTTTTGCTTTTTCAATAATGCTTACCATTGGTTCAGCTGTAAGAGCTGGTAAATATATCGGTGAGAATAAAAGTTATGAAGCTAACCAAACATTTACTTCATCAATTATTCTTATAGCTGTATTAATGATTATTTTCTCAACACTCTGTATCATATTTAATGAGCCTGTTGCAAGATTTTTAGGTAGTAGTGATACACTTCTTCCATACGTTACAACTTATTTAAAAACGTTTATGCCGTTTGTCATCTTTCCAACACTTAATTATGCTTTTACTGTGTATGCACGAGTTGATGGTAAACCGTTTCTTGCAGTATCCACTATTGTTGCATCTTTTATGCTTAATATTATTTTAAACTATCTGTTTATTATTGTGTTTGATATGGGGTTAAGAGGAGCAGCCCTTGCAACAGGATTATCATCTGTTCCTTCTACAATTTTTTTATTGATCTATTTTCTGTCAAAGTATAGTACGATAAGTTTTGTGTTAAAGTTTGAATCATTTAAAAAAGTTGCTCTATCAACATATAATGGATTGTCAGAGTTTATATCTGAATCATCATTAGGGCTTGTAACTTTTATCTTTAACATAATAATGATGAAGTTCGCAAAAGAAGCAGGTGTATCTGCCTTTACAACAATAAACTATTTAACGTGGGCAGCAGGAATGATAGCTTACGGAATAGGGGATGCACTTGTGCCACTTATATCAATCAACTTAGGTAGTAAGAAGATGAAAAGAATTAAAAAGTTTTTAATATATGCGATGGTATCATCATTAACAGTTGGCTTAATTATATTTACATCAACGATATTTTTCGGTGAAGATATGGTAGCAGTTTTCTTAAAGGATAGATCATCAGAAGCGTTTCTTGTATCAATGGAGTTTATGAAATATGTTAAATGGTCGTTCTTGTTTATAGCACCAGCTATTATTTTATCCGCCTATTTTACAGCTATGCAGAAACCATCATTATCACTTGTGATCGCTCTTTCAAGAGGGGCAGTGTTACCGATATTTTTCGTACTTGTGCTACCACTATTTTTAGGTAATACAGGGATATATATATCATTAACGGTATCAAATGTTTTAGGAACGATGTTTGCAATATATCTATTTATGCTTAATAAGAGACACTCTTCTAAGATTAAATGTAGTGAGTAATTACAAGTTCTTTAATAACAACATTTATAATTAGTGACTTCCTTGATAAGTAAAAATATAACAATAAATATAATGTCATAGTGGTTGATTATTGCATGAAAGCAATATAGACTCAAAAATCTTTTAACTCATAGGTTGTAAAATAATCAATATGGATAGTTCAAATTTAGAGGTTGTATCAGGCAACACACTCAAAGTTTTTATCAAATATGTATCGTTAAATGTTTTTAGTTTATTGGCTGTAACATCATCAGGTTTTATTGATGCATATTTTGTATCTAACTATATAGATAACGGTGGTAATGAGGGTCAGTTAGCACTTGCATCTATTAATATTTTTATGCCAGTTTTCGCAATAATTCACGCATTTTCAATTATGCTTACGATAGGATCGGCTGTAAGGGCTGGTAAGTATATCGGTGAGAATAGAAATTATGAAGCTAATCAGACATTTACTTCGTCTGTTGTTTTGATATCTGTATTGATGATTATTTTTTCGATATTTTCAGTTGTGTTTGATGAAGAGGTTGCGAGATTTTTAGGTAGTAGCGATAAACTTCTACCGTACGTTACAACATATTTAAATACATTTATGCCTTTTATAATATCTCCAGCACTCAATTTTGCTTTTACAGCGTATGCAAGGGTTGATGGTAGACCATTTCTTGCAGTGTATACTATGGTTGTATCATTCTTTATTAATATAGCATTGAACTATATATTTATCATCACACTTGATATGGGTATAAAAGGTGCAGCTCTTGCAACAGGGTTATCAACTGTTCCATCGACTGTTTTTCTCCTATTTTATTTTATATCAAAATATAGCAGTATAAGTTTTGTTGCTAAGTTTGAGTCAGCTAGAAGATTAGGCAGATCAACATATAACGGATTTTCAGAGTTTATATCAGGAGCATCGGTTGGACTTGTAGTATTTATATTTAATTTAATAATGATGAAATATGCAAAAGAGGCTGGAGTTTCAGCGTTCACAATAATACATTATCTTCTGTGGGGCACAAGTATGATTGCTTACGGAATAGGTGATGCACTTGTTCCACTTGTATCAATTAATTTAGGTGCAAGAAGATTTAAAAGAATTAAAAAGTTTTTAACTTATGCAGTTATATTGTCAATCGCTGTGAGCGTGTTGACATTTTTATCGACGATATTTTTCGGCGATGATATGATAATAATTTTCTTAAAAGATAGATCATCAGAAGCGTTTATTGTATCTATGGAGTTTATGAAATATGTAAGATGGTCGTTCTTATTTATAGCTCCAGCGATTATTTTATCGGCATACTTTACAGCTATGCAGAAACCAACATTGTCGTTAATTGTGGCACTATCACGAGGTGTAGTTTTGCCGATATTTTTTGTATTGGTGCTACCGTTATTTATGGGAGAGATAGGGGTTTATATATCTTTAACAGTATCTAATATTTTAGCAACGATAATTGCTGTATACCTATTTTATTTGAATAAGAAATACTCATCAAATGTTAAATCTAACGATTGACTGTGATTGATTATATAGCTTAGCTTGATTTATGAGATTGCGTGATTTAGTTGTCTCATGAATGCTATTTTTTACATTGATAATTAGAGATTTTTTCTGCAACTTCTTGCACTTTTAGAGGGTTATTTAAGTTGTTATATATAGCGTGAAGTATATTAATATATTTTTGCATGTAAACCACTCCTTTTTATAAAATATATAATCTAAAATCTACCTAGTTGATATAAAATGTTAATGTGATTTATTAGGTTGTGTGATTTTGATAATTACTTAACTAAAATATAATATTAAATTAGTCACGTGGTTTTCTTCCAACGATCATACATTCAAAAAGCAATCCATCTTTTATTATTGATTGTTCAACTATATCAAACTTATTTTCTTTTATAAAATTAGTGAATGTACTTGAAGTCCATTTATTATAAGTACGATACCCCAATCTATTCATAATGAACAACGCTACTCTAGGTACTTTCATATTTTTTTCATATATAAATGTTGGTGCAAAAATTAAACCGTTCGGTTTTAATACTCTATATATTTCAGCAAGAGCTAGATCAGGGTTTGGCATAATATGTAAAGCGTTTGCTATAAGTACAGCGTCAAATGAATTTTCATTGTATGATAAATTTGTGGCATCTTCTACTGAGAATGAGATGTTTGTTATAGTGGATTGTTCTTTAGATTTTGATATCATTTTTTCAGAAAAATCTGTCGCATTCCATGATGCAACTTTATCTGCTAGCAAAGAACTTAGATATCCTGTACCACATGCAAGCTCTAAAACTGACATATTTTTATCTAAATATTTAGAAGTGATTGTACTAATTTCATTATACGCTAGAGTATTATTTCTCATAAAAAGTGTATATATTGAGGCAACTCTATCCCAGAATTTTTTATTTGCTTTATCTTTCATAATTGTTTATCTCTTTTAAAAGTTAATTTGTCTAGTGAAACAGTTTTTCAGAAGTGTAAAATATCTGATCATAGTAGATGACTTTCAGTTAACTTTATTAAATGTACCGTAGCGAACCAATGATGTCAATGAAACATTACACAGTAATTTTATAATTTTAATTGATAGTGAGTTTTTAGTTTTAAGGATATGATCGCTATCTAATTTTATAAATAATATTAATCTATCATATCGAGTGATAACGGCGTTGCAAACTTAATATCAGTTTTAGCTTTCTTACCTAAAATATCAGTATAATGTTTTGTGTTAAGTCCATGTGCTGGACGGATAGATTTAATATTATCTTTAGTAAAGATATCACCTTTTTTAATATCAGTTGATGAAAAGAGTGAACGTCTTTCAATCAGTTTAGATTTCATATTAGGCGATAAAGTGTAATCAGTAATGCCCAGTGTTCGCTCAACCATTCGTATTTTATCTACCATTATTTTAAACTCTAAAGGACGCATTGAGAATGCAGAGTCAACTGTATCCTCATCATCTAATGTTAAATGTTTCTCTATAACTTTAACGCCAAGCGGGATAGATGATGTTGCAACCAGATCTCCTAATGTGTGATCTGATAACCCTATATGTAGATTAAATCTCTCTCTCATATCTGTTATAAGATTAAGGTTTACTTCATCAATCGGAGTTGGATACTCTGATGTACATTTAAGTAGAATAATATTTTCATTGCCTTCCATTTTACAAATATTTACAGCCTCTTCAATATCTTGAAGCGTTGCAAGTCCAGTTGATATAAGCATAGGTTTCTGCTTACTTGCAGTGTATCTTATTAGGTGGATATCGTTTATTTCAAATGATGCAATCTTATAACACGGCATATCTAACTCTTCTAAAAAATCAACTGCATCTGTATCAAATGGAGATGAGAAAAGAATTAAGCCTAATGATTCAGCGTAATCTTTCAACTCTTTATGCCACTCATAAGGAGTTGATGCAATCTTATATAATGAGTATAAAGTATGTCCTTTCCATAGACTATTATCATCAAGTTTAAATAGTTTGTCGTTAGAGTTAAGTGTCATAGAGTCAGGTGTGTATGTTTGAAGTTTGCAAGCATCAGCACCAGCATCTTTAGCAGCTTTAATAATTTCAAACGCTCTTTTAATTGATCCTTTATGATTACCTGATAGTTCTGCTATTATAAAAGTTTTTGAATTTTGATCTATTGTGAAATTAGAAATTTTCATATATACGTATGTCCTAATAATTTTACTGTTTTATGTTTTTTTCTGCTCAACATGTTTATTTATATTTGCGAGATCTCTATTATTATCTAGAAGATTAACAACATCTTTAATATCTATAATTTCGCCTGTTTTATATAATCTTTTATAGATCTCTGTGATTAATCTGAAATCATCTTTTTCATCGACTGTTAATCTATATTTGCGTATATAGTATTCCTCTATTTTAGGAGATAGGATTTTGTATATAGTAGGGTTATGGAGGATATGTAGAGTCACATGTTCTCTCTCAGAAATATCTGTAACTGTACTATTTAATTTTTCTAGTAACTGAAATGATAAGACTTCATTATCTAGCCCTCTAATTAACTTATCAGAGGATAGAGGCGACACAAGATCGTAATCGCCATTGATATATAGATCGATATCATAATCTACAAGTTTAGGACATATTAATGGACAGTCAGCAGTAATTCTTACGATAACATCAGCGTTATAATGTTTAGCAGTTTCATAATATCTATTTAGTACATCAGCCGATGAGCCTCTGAAATATTTATAACTATTTTTTTGAGCAAACTCTTCAACTATATCATCGTTTGTTTCAGTAGTAGTAGCTATGATAATATCATCAAGATTTTTACATTTTGTTAGTCGAGTATATATATGTTCTAGCATGAGTTTATCTTCAAGTTTAGATAATATTTTACCAGCTAATCTAGTTGATCCCATTCGTGCTTGAATAATCACTACTTTTTTCATATCTTAATATCTTCTTTTAATTATAAATTTTAACTATTTTTTTACAGCAGATACAATATACCATGAGTTGTGAGAAGATAAATTATCTTTCCAGTAATCTTCACGCTCAATATAATCTATATTAAAACCTGTATCATCTAATAGTTGCTCAATCTCTTCTTTATTATAAAATGTATACATAGCATTTTTATAAGGTTTTTTATCTAGTAGATAACTATTTTTAGATACTTGTTTGCCTTGTTTATATAAATAATCATCTTTACTTCTAAAAGTAATAATCATTTTACCATCTTTATTAGTTATATTATATAATTTATTTAAACCACTATATACCTTGTCTTCTGTTGTCAAAAATATAGTGCCACAGAATATAATAAGATCAAATTTTATATCACCAAAATCGTAATTATTATAATCTCCAACATAAAGATTTTTTAAGCTGTTTGTATCATTAAAAGTTTTTTCAGCTACTATTTTACACTCTTCAAAATAATCTATACCGTATGTATCAAATCCGTAATCAAGAGCAATTTTAAGATGTCTACCAGATCCAAAACCGATATCTAACGCTTTTTTATTAGAGTTGTCAGAGTTTGAAAATTTTCTACCCATAAATTGTGCTATTCGCTCATTAGGATATAACATCACATTTTTCTTTATTGTATCTTTCCAAAAGTTAATTAAAACTTCGTTCCCCATATTAAAGCACCTCTATCTTGATATAATTTAAAATATCTATATTTTTTTCTATTAATTTTTCGTAACTATCATCTGATATGATATAGTAACCTCTTGATAATAGTTCTCGTCCACTAACTATTATATCAAGGTAATCACCTTTTTTCATCACAATATTTATTTCATCTATATCAAAAGTATACTTTAATTTCTCTATATCTAGATCGTTACTGATATATTTATTTTCTATATCTATGTATCTAAGTAATGAAGGTTTTTTATGTCTTTATGTATAAAATTATAGTTATTGCCTAGCTGATATCTTATAAATTCATACAGCCCCCCCCCCCCTTAGTTTGTAAGGCTGTTAATTTATTTATTATATTTAAACCAGCAGGTCTAGGAGATATTTCTATCACATAAGGGGTATTATTAACTAACATCATATCTGCATTTATCATACAATCTTTTAATAAAAGTTTATCTGTTATTTTATTAAGATATTGCTTTACTTTTTCTTTTACTATCTTGCTTATATTTGATGGAGATATATACTGTATTTCTTGTCTGTAAGGAAGAGAGGTTAGAAGTTTATCTCTTACGTTAAAAAAAACTACTTCACTATTAACAACTATAGCATCAACACCTATCTCTTTAATATTTTCATCAATGTTTGGATCTCCTAAAAACTCTTCAATAATTAGTTCACCGTAGTTACTTGTTTTATAATTTTTAATATACGATAGAGCATCTTCACAAGAGTTCACAACAAGTACATCGTTAGATCCAGAGCCGTATCGTGGTTTGATTATTACTGGAAAATTGAAAGATTTTTCGAGTTCATATTTTAAGTTAGAAGAGTTACTATTAATTTGTTTTGCAAGATTATAAGAGTTTTTATCATCTGTTAAAATAGAGTTTAGAAGTTGTTTATCTGCACAAATAGTGGTTGCGTACGCTTTAGGTCCTATTAGATTTAATTTTTCGTTTATATATCCAATAGTAGTGATATATCTACCAACAGGAGCAGGAAGAATAGCTTTAATATTATGTTTTTTTGCGATATCTAATACTTTATCAGCATCTTTGATATCTATTGCATACTGTTTAACATCTGATGGTATATCTTGATTTATATCCTTACCTACAGCTATCACTTTACAGCCCATAGATTTAGCGATATTAATTGAATAGATCTGTTCTTGCCCGTTACCAACGGATAGTACACTGATATGATTGTAGTTACTTAGCATGACTTAAATTTTACTAGATTTAAATATCTATGTCAAGTTGTGCATACTGTAAAAGCTTTATCGCAATACCATTATAAGCTTAATAATTTATTTATATATCTTTACTTCTTCAAACTAACTCTATATTTAACTTTCATTATATCGGGATAGTATGTTGATTTAGCTTGTCTTAAAGTATCTTTACCAAGATCTTGTTCGAAGTTTATATACTCATATTTATCGAGTAGAATTTTCGCAAGTGAGTTATATAGATGTTGATAGATCCCTTTATATTCTTTTGATCCTTTTGCAAAATGTAGAGCGTATGTGTTATCTTTCAACTCTTCTCCGAGCACAAAACCGATCGGTTTATTATTAACGTAAGTTATGTATCCTATTAGGTGTAGTTCATCAAATTTTTCAACAGCTTCTTTCGTTTCATTGTAATCGGCGGTTGAACCATCAAGTACACTTTCTTTCAGCCAAATATCTAATACTTTTATCGCATCTTTACAATTATCTTTACTGATTAACTGAACTCTATGATCTGGATAGTTTGTATTAAACTGTTTTAATAGGTTACGTTTTTTAGATAATTTTCTTCCGGGAAATAAAGCAAGTCTTTCTGTTTTATAGATATAATCAGAGTCGCCGTCAACATATGTATAGTTAAAAAACTCTTCTGGAAAATATTTAAGCCAATCCTCTTCAATAGGAAAGAAACAATCGACATTTTCAGCGAGATATTTTAGAGTATCGAGTGGTATTTTGCTTAATGCACAAACAGGTGTTAAGTAGCTAGCATTATCGTATGTAACCCCTTTAAGCATAGTGCAGTTATCGCAGATTGCGATTTCATATTTATGAGGTTTCCTAAAAAGGTAAGCGTTAGTAAAACTATATTCAGATAAGTAAGAGTTTTTAGCACGGAGTCTTTCTGCAACTAACTCACGATCGCTATACTCTAACTCTTTAAAAATCATTCGTGTCATAAAATTTCCTTAATCCATTTTCTAGATCTTAATCTTCTAAATGTTAAAATTGCTTGTACAAAGAATCCGATAGTTAAACCGAACCATATACCAACAGATCCGTATTGTAATACGATACCGAAAAAATATGCAATAGGAATTCTAAATATCCACACAGTTATAACGGAATATAACATCGTAGCTCTAGTATCTCCAGCTCCAGTTAGCCCACCAGCAACAGCTAAGTTTAATGCTATGAAAGGTTCGGCTATCATACTTATATAAAGGTAGATGATAATTTCATCAACAACTGCTTCTTCTTTAGAGAGCATTGATGCAAGTGTTTCTGCGTTTAGTAGTACGATTACGGCTAAAATTATATTTATAACAACAGATATAAAAGCTGTTGTTAATACACTTTTATACGCTTCATCGTACATTTTTCTGCCCATAAGGTTTCCCATTATCGTAACATTTGCCATATTGAAGGCGAACGCTGGGAGATATATTGCAGACTCAATCCTTAAACCTGTAGCGTATGCAGCAGCAGCTATTGTTGCAGTGTTATTAGATATTGTAGTACCAACTGATGTTGCATTATCAGATAAGATCGTTGTTATAGTTGATGTATTATCAGAGAGTGCAGTAACTACTGATGATGTAGCAGCTATTACTTCTGTACTATCAGGCAGTGATCCTATGATAAAATATATTAATATAGATGCTAATTGCCAACTGCTTGCGATGATTGCAGAAGGCCAGCCGACTTTTAATATACTTTTTAATAAACTAAGCGAGAAACTATATGTTTTTTCTAACAGATTATAAACTTTTTTTGATGATATAATAAACGATAGCATAATAGATACTGTTGTAGATAATGCTAAACCTCTAAACCCAAGAGGGGTATAAAATACGAATAAGATATTTAATCCGATATTTAATATAGCAGATAGAAACACTATTTTCATAACAAGTTTCATCATTCTACAAGATCTAAGGATTCCGTTTAGTGTAACGTAGATAAGATGACAAAATAACCCTACTGCATAAATTTCTAATAAAGGTTCCGCGTATACAGCTATTTCAGGTGGTGCATTCATAAACTCTAATAGAGATTTAGAGAATAAGACTCCACCAACTGATGCAACAATTCCAAGTACACAAGCTGATACAACAGCTGTAAATATAGCTTGTTTAAACTTTAATGGTTCATTAGCAGAGAATAACCTTGATACGATAGATACCGTTCCAGTCGTTATAGCATACCCTATCATTATAAAAAAGAAGTATACCTGTGTTGCAATTCCAACAGCTGCTTGTATCTCTTTATTCAATCTACCAGCAATATAAATATCTGTCATACTTATTGCAAATTCGAAGAACATAATTGCAAGCATAGGCCAACTAAGTTGCCAACTTTCTTTTAAGTATGAATATATGTTACCATCGCTAATCATTTTTTTAATTTTTTGCTTAACATTGAGGATTTTTTCATGTAACATCATGTTATATGAGATAGCATATATCTTTGGTATTGAAAAGAGATATATTGCTGTGATTTTAAGAAAGGGATTATAAATGTTTATATCGTACGCTTTAATGGTTTATATCTTAGCTTTTCTGAACATATTGTTAAGAGTTTTTATCAGCTCAAAAATAGCTGTAATTTTAGCTATAGTTTTTTCATTAATAGGTTTAGGGCTAAATATTCATGAAATAGCAATAAGATATGTATTAGTTGGTGGTTTTCAAACATCTACATTATTTGATTTCTCTATTTTTTTATCTATTGCGTTTAATTTAACTTTTTTGTTTCTATTTTATAGATATAAAAAGGTAGTTATCGGTTTGTTTTTGATACCATTTTCTATTATGTTTACAGCTTTATCAATGTTTACACAAGTATCAGAGCTTCCAAGTACAGTATATTCTTTATGGAGATTTGGACATCTTCCATTTGTTATAATGGGTTCAACTTTTTTCATAGCATCGTTTATTTCATCTATTATGTATCTTATACAAGACAATAATTTAAGACTTAAAAGGTTTGGTAAGTTATATAAAGTTTTTCCATCTCTTGATACACTGAATAATATAAATAATATTAGTATGAGAGTAGGGTTCTATTTTTTCACAATAGGATCTATATTAGGATTTTTATGGATAGTACAGATAGCAGAAGTTAATGATATTAGTTGGTTTAAAGCTTTACAATTTATTTTATCCGCATATCCGTCCTTTTTTATATTTAAGATAACATTTTCAACGATAACATGGATATATTTTGCGATATTAATATTAATAAAGGTAAAGTATGGATTGCCTCCAAAGAAGTTGGCGATGTTTACAGTAATAGGTTTTTTCTCCGTGATATTAACATACATTGGTGTTGGGGTATCGTTATAATGTTTAGGGTATTAAGATGTATTTAACTCTATTAGGTTTGAACCATAATTCAGCGTCTATTGATATAAGAGAACAGTTTGCTATACAGGAAGATCAGTATAATAAGTTATACAAGACTATCCTATCTAAAAATGTATCAGAGTGTTGTATCTTATCTACTTGTAACAGGGTAGAGTTTTATATTTTTACAGATGAAGATATAAGCAAAGATATCTTTTTAGAGATTATAGAAGATGCGATGAATGTTGATAGAAGTAAATTAGATGAACACTCATATCATAAAAGTGGTAGAGAGGCGATACAACATATCTTTTTTGTCGCATCAGGGATAGATAGTTTAGTTGTAGGTGAGCCGCAAGTACTAGGACAAGTTAAAGATGCTTTTCAAAGAGCTAAAGATAATTTTGCGATATCTAATTTTATGCTACATCTTCAAGATTACACATTAAAGATCGCTAAAAAAGTTAGAACAGATACAGGTATATGTAATAATCCAGTATCAGTTAGTTATGCAGCGGTTGAGCTTGCTAAGAAGATATTTGATAATCTAAGTTCTGCATCAGCACTTGTTATAGGTGCAGGAGAGATGTGTGAGCTTGCAATAAAACATTTTGTTACATCTAAGATAGGTTCAATCATCGTCACTAACAGAACTTATGAAAAAGCGTGTACTCTTGCTAAAGAGTTTAATGCTACAGCTATTGAGTTTGATAAATTTTCATCAGCATTAGAAGAGGTTGATATAGTTATAAGCTCAACTGGTGCAGATTATTTTATTATTAATCACGATAGAATGGCATCAATTATGAGTAGTCGTAAACATAAGCCTCTATTTATTATTGATATTGCAGTACCAAGAGATATAGATCCTGAAATTTCTAAGATAGATAATGTATATCTATACGATATTGATGACCTTAGGCAAATAGTTGAATTGAATAAAAAAAGTAGAGATAAAGAGGCTAAAAAAGCTGCAGAAATAATAGATGTGGCTATAAGTAAATTTTATAAAAGTGTTGAAGTAATGAAAATTAATCCTGTCTTGAAAGATGTGAAAGATTTCTTTATAAGTACGAAGGATAGTGAATTAATAAAATATCTTGAAAAGAATAAAATTGATAATAAAGATGAAATAGCTAAATTAGATACTTTTTTATCATCTGTTATAAATAAACAGTTACATAACCTTTTCACAAATATTAAAACAAATGTAGATTCCAAAAAGATACATACATTAGCAGATGCAGCAAAGATAATATTTAATCAAGAAGAAATAGATAACAGTGAGAAATAATTAATGAGAAAGAATATAGTTATAGCAACAAGAGGATCAGAGCTTGCATTATGGCAAGCTAATTTTATTAAATCTGCTATTGAAGATAGATATAGCGATATAAATTGTGAACTTAATGTTATTAAAACAATGGGAGATAAGATATTAGATGTTCCTTTAGCAAAGATCGGTGGTAAAGGGTTATTTGTTAAAGAGATTGAAACAGCATTATTAGAGAATAAAGCAGATATAGCTGTGCATTCTATGAAAGATGTTCCTATGGAACTGCCAGAGGGATTGAAACTGGTATCATCTCCAAAAGCAGGTTCATCAAATGATGCACTTGTTTCTACTAGATTTAACTCTATTGAAGAGTTACCTATTAATGCAAAAGTCGGTACATCATCGCTTAGAAGAAGATTACAACTATTAGAGTTACGTCCAGATCTTGAGGTATTAGATTTAAGAGGTAATCTTCAAACACGTTTAAGAAAGCTTGATGAGGCTATGTATGATGCTATTATATTAGCAGAAGCAGGGCTTGTAAGGTTAGGTTTAAACGATAGAGTTAAAGAGAGTATAGATGTTGAAAACATGCTTCCCCCGTCATGTCAAGGGATTTTAGGGCTTGAGGCTAGGAGTGATGATACAGAGATTATAGAACTTTTAAAATTTATTAATGATGAAGATACAGATATAAGAGTTAGAGCTGAACGTAGATTTCTTTTTGAGTTAAAGGGAGGGTGTCAAGTACCGATTGCTTGTTACTCTACACTTGATAAGGAGAATGGAACGATCGCTATTAGAGGAAAATTATATACGCTTGATGGACGAGTAAAAATAGATAAAAACTTAGTAGGAAGTATTGATAACCCTGAAGAGATAGGCAAGAAATTAGCTGATGCGATATTAAATGATGGTGGAGATAAGATTTTAAAAGAGATCTATGTGTAAAGATGATAGCTCAAAAATAGAAACAACTAAACAGAGTGAACAAGCTACCAAGTTAGATGTTGATGTAGTGCAAAAAGCTGAACGATCTACTAACTCTAAAGTTCTTATAACTAGACAAACTGAACAATCTACCGATATGATAAAAGATCTATTAGATTACGGACATCTACCGTTTCTACTTCCGATGATAGAAACAGTTGAGTTATCGCCAATTATTGATTGTAATCGCTACGATATAATTATTTTCACATCTACTAATGCGTGCAGATATTTTTCAAAATATAAAGAGATAGTAAAGGCAGATAGATATATAGCAGTAGGATCTAAAACAGCTGAAGCTTGTAAAAGTTATTTATCAGTTGATATAGATTTCTATCCAGAAACTTTTTCAATGGAATTTTTAAAAGATAGACTTATAAATGAAAGGCTGAAGAGTTGTACGAAAATACTTCTTGCAGGTGCAAAAGAGCGTGCTAATAGAGATGATAGTAAGTTGTTAGAGATAGGAATAGAATTAAATTATCTACCGATATATGAAACAATTTCTGTTAAGTATGAAAGATATTTTATTGATAATTTTTTATCTAGCAATAAGATTAATACGTTAACTTTCTGTTCGCCGTCCTCTGTAAAATCTTTTATCAAACAGATAGATAATATAAATTATAAAGATTATAAAGTGGTGTCGATCGGCAAGACAACGAGTGATTTTTTGAACTCACATAATATCGAGAATGTATATCCAGAAATATATACAACCCATGAGATGATAAAATTAATTTAAGTTGATTTGATTGAGATGATAAAATATTAATAATATAGAAAATATAAAATAGTAGTTTTACAAAGGGAGAGGATATGGAATTTCCTATAGTTAGAGGTAGACGTTTACGTAAGAATAATATTATACGCAGAATGGTGAAAGAGAGTAGAGTGCATCTTGATGATCTTGTATATCCACTTTTTGTAGCAGAAGGTGAAGGGATAAAGAAAGAGATTTCATCAATGCCTGGTATATATAATATGAGTATAGAACATATCGTAACAGAGTGTATCGAGCTTGAAAAGTTAGGTTTATCTGCTGTAATACTTTTCGGTGTTCCACATGAAAAAGATGAAGAGGGTAGCGGTGCTTATAGCGATGATGGAATTATTCAACAAGCTATAAGAGCTATTAAAGAGAGTACAGATCTGTATGTTATAACTGATGTGTGTTTATGTGAGTATACATCTCACGGACATTGTGGACTTATAATTGATGGTGATGTAGATAATGATTCTACATTAGAGTTGTTGCAGAAAGAAGCTGTATCACATGCTAAAGCTGGAGCAGATATGATTGCTCCAAGCGATATGATGGATGGCAGAGTAATGGCTATTAGAGATGCATTAGATGGTAATGGATTTTCAGATATACCTATCATGAGTTACGCTGTTAAATATGCTTCATCGTATTATGGACCGTTTAGAGATGCAGCAAACTCTACTCCTTCATTTGGAGATAGAAGATCGTATCAGATGGATTATTCAAATAGAAATGAAGCTGTACGTGAGGCTAATCAAGATATTCATGAAGGTGCAGATATAATAATGGTGAAACCTGCTTTAGCATATATGGATATTATTCGTGATATGCGTAATAAGTTTGATGTGCCTATTGCCTGTTATAATGTATCAGGTGAGTACTCTATGATTAAGGTTGCAGCAGAAAAAGGTTTTATAGATGAGAAGAAAGTAGTATTAGAAACTTTAACAGGTTTTAAAAGAGCAGGTGCAGATATTATAATAACTTATTTTGCAAAACAGTTTGCAAAAGATTTTGCTGAATAGATTTTACTGATGTCATAACTTATTTCGTTAAATTGTTTATAAAGTATTTTACTGAATAGAGAGTAATTATATTACAACTTATTTTGCAAAACAGTTTGTAAAGTTTGTTTCTAAGTAGGTTATAACTATATTGTTGTTTGTTTGACTAATTGATAGTTTATGACTTATGATTGTATTGTAATTTATTTATCTGATTGATATGTAAAAATCAATGATTGTATTAAAATTTATTTCGGTTAATTGTAGAGATGTTCATCATGTTTACAAGAGTTGATTTAGCACTTTAATAACTTTTTTCAGCGATCAGAATTAGATTGTAGTTTGTTTAGATGAATTAGATTATATCAAAACTTACTTATATAACGGATAATTGACTATAAAGATAAATCAGTGTAAGAGTAGAGCCTTCTAAAAGTAAGTATAGAAATTATAACAATACTCTCTTTACCAGAAAAACTCTTCTGTAGACACGGTTACGATAATTATGAAACCGATGATAGTTGCTTTTAGTATCAATATGCTTGCCGTAGACTGTATATAATACCATAAATCTTTACCATTAAATTTAAGATGAAAAGTTATAAGTATAAAAAAATAGACCTCCAAACGCTTTATGGATATTTATTATTATCAATTTTCTAATCCTTAAAATTGCATAGTTTACATCTTTAAATTCATCATGTACAATCAACAGTATAGCTGTAATAGTTATCCGTTATTATAGAGATATATATATTGTGATAGCGACTAATTTTTGTCTACTACTCATCATCAGGTTTAATCAATAAAATAGCTGTAATTATCGCTACAATAATAGATAACACCATTGCGACTAAAGCTACTTTCTTTTTATCATTCATTATAACTACCTACAATTAACTAATTAAATATCTATAAGACTGTACAACAACTAGTAGAGGTTCTAGTAATTTAATATAATTTATATGCTTTTCAAAAACTTTAAATTGATAATATGATTAACATAGAATTAGCAATAAAAAAGGTAAATATTTAACTAAAAATACTTACCTTTATATTGTTATTTTTTTAAACGTTATCTGTTGCTAGTAATTTAGTTAATTTAATATAATATTACTAACCCTTAATCGCAAGATTTAATTTCTCGACTATGTAATCTTGATCAGCTTCACTCAAAAAAGGGCTCATAGGTAGAGAGATGATTTCATTAGCTACTTGTTCTGATACAGGAAAATCTCCTCTTTTATATCCAAGATAATCAAACACTTTCTGTTCATGCAGAGGTTTAGGATAATGTATTGCAGTTGGTACTCCGTGTTCTGTTAGAGTAGCTATAACATTCTCTCTATCTTTAATTCTTATAGAATATTGAGCATAAACAGAGTTTCTATCATCTTTTATAGTAGGAGTTATAATATCTTTACCTAGTGCGTTTATCAATTTTGTATATCTGCTACCGACTTTTTCTCTTGTTTTTAATTCATCATCAAAATACTTTAATTTAACATTTAATACAGCAGCTTGAATAGTATCTAGTCTACCGTTGATACCTAGATATTCATGTATATATCTTTCTGTTTGTCCATGATTACGCATCGCTAATATTTTAGTGGCTATTTTATCATCGTTAGTAAATAAAGCTCCACCATCTCCGTAGCAACCAAGTGGTTTAGATGGGAAGAATGAGGTTGTGCCGATGGTAGATAGATTACAACTTTTTCTACCATCATATACAGCTCCAAAACTTTGACAAGCATCTTCTATTACAGGTATATTATGTTTTGCAGCAATCTCATTAATAATATTCATATCAGCCGTTTGCCCGTAAAGAGATATAGGCATTATAGCTTTAGTTTTACTATTTATTTTTGATTCTATAAGATTATAGTTCATATTATAAGTATCTTCAAAAATATCAATAAACACAGGTTTTGCACCAAGAAACGCAATAACTTCAGATGAAGCATAGAATGTGAAAGGTGTAGTAATAACTTCATCGCCTGCTTTAATATCAAGTGCCATAAGTGCAAGTAGTAGTGCATCTGTACCAGATGATAGGGAGATTGAATGCTTACTATTAGTAAAGTTAGATAAGTTCTCTTCTAATACAGTAACCTCTTTACCTAATATAAATTGTGCTGATGAACATACACTTAATATAGCAGAGTCTATTTCATCTTTATACTTTCCATACTGTGCTTTTAGATCAATAAACTCAATATTTTTTCTATCACTATTCATTACTATACCTACCTAATTATACATATAAAATATGTTTAATTTTAATACATGATAAATTTTTAGAACGAACTTAATTATATGTAACATGTTTTAATGCTGTATACATCTATCAACCTATTGAACATAAATTAATACATTTAATGTTAATATGAATAACACCAAGCTTTTTTATACGATTACCATATAGCTAATATTAGCATAGTTTAAATATATTTAAATTATTTAATACTATGAACCCTTATCATAAACTAAATATCTTTAATGGTTTACTACCTAGTAAAAACAGCTAGTTTATGTTAAATATAGCTTAATATATTTCAAGTATTAAAATTCTACATTCCAGGAAATTTCAGTCCAAGTCCACCAGTAAGTTCGCCCATTTTTTCTTGAAGTGCAGCAGAAGACTTTTTCATTCCTTCATTTACGGCTGCTTTAATTAGATCTTGTAACATCTCTACATCGTCAGAATCAACAACTTCTTTCTCTATCACAATATCAAGTAGTTCTTGTTTACCATTAACTTTAACAGTTACCATACCGCCACCAGATGATGCTTCAACTATTTGTGTAGCAGCCTCAGCTTGAGCTTCTTCCATCTTCTTTTGCATCTTCTGAGCTTGACGCATTAAATTTTGCATATTCATAATTTTTCCTCTATATTGCTTGATAACTTTAGTAGTATAAAGTTTTTATACAGACTTATTATCATAAGCAATTAAATATCTTTTTTATCATCGAAATTAGTTATATCTTCTACAATAGCGTTCATATCTTTTATAATAGAGTTAATAAATGGATTTTCAACAACGGTTTTCTTAGCCATTCTATTATGATATTCTAGTTCAGTATTTATCTTATCTATCAACGCTATATTGTTACTATCTTTTTCAATTATGAACTCTAAAACAGGTGCAGGAGTTACAAGTTCAGTTAATACAGATACTATTTTATCTTTGTTTTCAATTTTTGACAAGTGATCAAAATAAAACTTTCTATCTTTAGTGAAACCTACAACGATTTTTTCAGTAGATACAGAGATAAGATGACTGTATTTAATATTTTCAGCAACAGCCCCTTCAAATCGTTTAACAACTTCTAAGCAGACTTTTCTCCATATATCAGGAGAGTTATCTTTAAAGTAATGTGTTTCTTTTACTTTATTTTCTTCAACTATCTTTTTTTTTTATCTTCTATATCTTCATTGGTTGTAGGAATAATCGGAACTTCAATTTTTTTATTATTTATATTTGGATTAATATCATAGTTTGCAACGTGATCAATAGGTATGATTTGAGATATAGTTGTTGCTTTAAATATAGCAAACTCAAAAATATATTTATGAAAATCAAAATATTTTAGATCTTGAGAAAGTTTTACTAATATTTGAAATATCGCATATAGTCTTTGATGTGATAAAAATTTCTTTAAATTATCGTAGAACTCTTTTTCAGCAGATGTAAGATTTTCAATCGGCAATGTATTTGATAGCACAAGGAAAAGAGAGTTTCTTGTGTGTTCAATTAAAGATTCGTTTAATGTTTTATACTCTAAACCTTGTTCAGTTACTTTATTCATTAATGCAACAACGTTATCAACATTTTCAGATATAATACTTTCAAACAGTTCTTGAGAAATAAATGTATCAAGTGATCCAAGTAAAAATGAAGTGTCTTGGATATTTACAGTACCGCTTGTGAAAGCGATTACTTGATCAAGTAGTGATAGAGCATCTCTCATACATCCATCAGATCTTCTAACGATAATGTTTAATGCATCATCTTCAAAACTTATATTTTCTTTATTAAGTATATCTACAAGATTTTCTTTCATCACAGATGCTTGTATCTTTTTAAAATCATATCTTTGGCAACGAGAAAGAATAGTTGGTGCAACTTTATTGCTTTCAGTTGTAGCAAAAATAAAGATTACAAATTTAGGAGGTTCTTCTAATGTTTTTAAGAGAGCGTTAAATGCCTCTTTAGTCAACATATGCACTTCATCTATTATATATACTTTAAATTTACTTCTAATCGGTATAAATTGTACAGCTTCACGTAACGATCTAATTTCATCAACGCCTCTATTAGATGCACCATCTATTTCGATAACATCAAGAGATGTACCGCTTACAATATCTTTACAGTTATCACATTCATTACAAGGATTAATTCCATCAGGGTTTAAACAGTTGATAGCTTTAGCAAATATTCTTGCTGCAGAAGTTTTGCCAACACCACGTGGACCAGTGAATAAATAGGCATGAGATACTCTATCCATTTTCAATGCATTCTCTAATGTTTTTGTAACGAACTCTTGTGATAGAAGTTCATCAAACCTTTGAGGTCTATACTTTCTTGCTAAAGCGATGTAAGACAATTTATTCCCCTTTACTTTTTACTCAAAACAAACCACTACTTTCTGCTTGTATGGTTTATACTTTATTAATAATTAAACTAGCTATTACCCTTATCTTGAACCATATAAAGTGTTCTTGTAGGAAAAGCAAACCCAACATTTAGTTTGGTAAGTTCAGCCATTATTCTCATATTTATCTCTTCAATTTTTTCAGCATACTCTAAAATACTTGATGACACAACATAATATATTAATTCGAAGTTTAATGATGAGTCTCCAAATTCCCTAAAATATACTCTATCAAACTCAACTATTTCTGTAGTATTTATAATTTCTTTAACTATATTTGAAATTTGTTGAAGTTTATCATAAGGGGTACTGTATTCTACACCGAAAGATATTTCTGCTCTTCTTTTTTCAAGATCGTTATAGTTTTGTATAACAGCACTAAGCGCTTTAGTATTAGATATATATATTAATTCTCCAGTTAACGATCTTAATTGAATAGCTTTTAACCCTATCTCTACAACTGTTCCACTAAGATTTTCAAGCTTAATGAAATCACCTTTAACGAACGGCTTATCAAATAATATTATGAAGTAATTAAACGCATCTCCCAATATTGATTGAGATGCTAAAGCTATTGCAACTCCACCAACCCCTAAACCTGTAACGAATGATGTTACATTATATCCTATATTTGCAAGAATAAATAATATTCCTAATATCCATATAAGTACTTGCATTATTGTAACTATACTTCTAGGAATATTATGTACAGCTACAGAGTATTGATTAAATATATTTCTAACAAGTTTATTAAAAAATATGATTATTAATACTGATAATACGACTGTTGCTATCTTTGAAGATAACTCTTTAGTACCAAGTTCAATTTCTAATGGTTCTAACGCTAAACTAAATGATATTGCTATAGCTACTGGAATAATAGAGCTACGAACGGTATTGTTTATAACTATTAATGCAGAATTTTTTGTTTTTTGTATTTTTTGATTTAAAACTTTTGATATAAGTAATTCTATATATTTTATCAGTAAGAAAGATACAACAAATATTACTACTGCTATTGCGTATTCATGTAGACTATTACCTAAAAAAGTAATGCTATTTATTTTTTCAATTAATTTATTATTCATTATATAATTATTACATTTACTCCTTGAAACTTCAATTTGATCGTATCATTATTTGAAGAAATTCTCAACTATTTTGAATAAGGTTTATGATAAAGGTGGGGAATTAGATAAAACTATTTATTTATTAAAGTATAGATGTTATATTAAAAGTTATGAGAGTAAGTAAAGAGATAAAAGTGGGTTCAGTTAAGTTAGGTAACGGTAACCCTATATTAATTCAGTCTATGTGTAATACAAACACTTCTGATATAGAGTCAACAGTTAAGCAGATTAAATCCTTAGAGGACGCAGGTTGCGAGCTTATTCGTGTTGCTGTACCAGATGAGATAGCAGCTAAATCAATCAAGAGTATTAAAGATAGTATAAACATTCCGCTTATTGCAGATATACATTTTGATTATCGTCTTGCGTTATTGGCAGTAGAAAACGGAGCTGACTGCATACGTATTAATCCGGGTAATCTTGGTGGAAAAGAGAATACTAAAATTGTTACTGATGCATGTAAATTAAATAATACGTCTATGCGTATAGGTGTTAATTCTGGTTCATTAGAGAAAGATATATTAAGATCAGATGGTATAAATGCGGAGTCTCTTTGTAAATCAGCGTTGTACAATAGTAGAATGGTAGAGTCATTTGGTTTTGATAACTTTAAAGTGTCTATGAAATCGAGTTCAGTTTTGATGACTATACAGTCGTATAGATTATTTGCAGCAGAAACAGATTATCCTTTACATGTTGGTGTAACGGAGGCTGGTACATTATTTGCGGGTACAATAAAATCTGCAATAGGTATAGGTTCTCTACTTGCAGATTCAATAGGAGATACATTTAGAGTATCAATAACAGGCGATCCATTAGAAGAGGTTCGTATAGCGTATCAGATATTAGCATCGCTTGATATTAGACGTAAGGGAGTAGAGATAATTTCATGTCCTACATGTGGTAGAACAGATATTGATCTAATAGGTCTTGCAGAAACGGTAGAGAAACTTGTATCAAAATCAACATCAGTTGTTACAATAGCAGTGATGGGTTGTGTTGTAAACGGTCCTGGAGAAGCTAGAGAGGCTGATTATGGTATAGCTGGTGGATCAGGCGTTGGTATAATCTTCCGTAAAGGTAAAGTTATTAAGAAAGTAAAAGAGGAAGAGCTTTTAGCTTATTTTATAGAGATATTAAAAGAAGACTTAATTATATAGTTATAAGTTGATTAATTAGTAAAGTTTTAACATATTCTATTAGATATATTAAAAAGTTTGGATTATATAGTTATTGATTGAAAAAGTAAGATTTTTATCTTATTAACTGGGATATTATGGCATATTAAAAGAGGGTTTAATTATATGATTATATTAAAAGAAGATTTAATTATATAGTTACAAGTAGAGTAGTTAGTTTATTTTATTAATATATTAAAATATAATTTTATTATATGATTATTTAGTAATGACAGTGTTTATTCATTATGTTATACTTCTTTCTCTAATTTGTTTATTTGGTGGTGTATTTTTATGGCATTTGATAAGTTTAGTGATAAGTGTGCCGTAGCAGGTGTTTATGGTAATCATGAGGCTGCTAATTTAGTTTATTTGTGTCTTTATGCTTTACAACATAGAGGACAGCAAGGGACTGGTATGGCTGTTTATGACGGTAAAAAGATAAACTCATATAAAAGTTTCGGCTTAGTTGCAGATGTTTATAATAAGAAGAGATTGAAAAAACTTCCTGGTAAGTTAGCTATAGGTCATAATAGATATCCAACAGATGGCAATTACTCTCCGGGTAATATACAGCCTATAGTGGCAGAGTTGCCTATCGGACAGATAGCTGTTGCGTATAATGGTAATTTCATGAACACTTATAAAATACGCGAAGAACTTATGAAAGATGGAGCTATCTTTTCAACAGAAACAGATTTAGAGCCATTTCTTCATCTTATATCAAGAAGATTGAAGTCAACAGATATTAATACTGCTATTATAGAGTCCGTTAAAGAATTAAGTGGGGCTTTTGCAATAGTTGTTGTTGTTGAGGACTCTCTAATAGGTATCCGTGATCCGAACGGTGTTAAGCCACTTGCTTTAGGTAAGATGAAAGATGCGTATGTGTTAGTAAGCGAGACTGTCGCATTAGATCTAATAGGTGCAAAGTTTGTAAGAGAGATTGAACCAGGTGAGATGATAATTATAGATGCAACAGGGATAAGATCGGTATATCCGTTTGATAAAGGTTTTAAACCAGCTCCTTGTGTATTTGAACATGTGTATTTTGCAAGACCAGATTCATTTCTATATGGGCAAGATGTGTATGATGTAAGAAAATCATTTGGTAAAATTTTAGCAAGAGAGGCTCCCGTTGATGCAGATATAGTTATTCCTGTACCTGATTCTGGTATAACAGCTACAATCGGTTACGCTGAAGAAAGTGGTATACAGTTTCAGATGGGGCTTATACGTAATCACTATGTTGGAAGAACATTTATTGAGCCTAGTCAATCGATAAGAGATTTTGGTGTTAAGGTAAAGCTTAATCCTGTTAAATCTATAATTAATGGTAAGAGAGTTATTGTTGTAGATGATTCAATCGTTAGAGGTACTACAAGTAAGAAAATAGTTCATATGTTGCGTGATGCAGGAGCAACGGAGGTTCATGTACGCGTATCGTCACCTCCTACAAAAAATCCTTGTTACTATGGTATTGATACTCCTAGTAGAAAGGAGTTAATTTCTAATACTCATACAGATGAAGAGATTAGAAAATTTATCGGTGCTGATTCTCTATCTTTTCTATCGCTTGAGGGAATGATATCTGTGCTTGCAAGTGATGATTATTGTACGGCATGTTTTACTGGTAAATATCCTATAGATCCAACTTTATTAAAAAGAGATGATATATAAGATGAGATTATTACTTTTATTTTGTATGTTAGTAAGCACAAGTAGTTATGTTTTTGCGAATGAAGACGGTACTTATATAAATAACGATGGATATTTTAAATCACGAGGATTTGTAGGAATATATGGTACATATACCGATTATTCTAAGGATTATTTTGGAGATGATAAAATATCTGGTGGTGGATTTGCCTACGTTAATGTTGTTAATACTATTTATGGCAATGCGATGATAGGTATCGGTTCGGTTTATGAGTATACTACATTAAAAAATTCAACTTATAATGCATTGGTTGATAACGCAGCTATCCAGCTTAATTTAGCGTATAAAACATCATCTAAGATGATTAATGCTTGGGGTGGGATAGGTTTCACTTTAAATTTTTATGATGTACTACTTAAAAGTTATAAGAATGGTGCTGTGAATTTAGATATCAGTAAGCATCAATATGCTATGTTAGGTGGTATAGATCTATTTTTAGGTGCAGAGTATCTTTTAACAAAAAACGGTTTAGTAGGTCTTTTTATGGAAGCTAGGTATAGTTTTAATGAGAATTTCGTTATTAATACTACGCTTGATGAAACAAATGCTGATGGAACAAGTATTATTATAAAAGAGTCTGTATCTCCATTTAATCTAAAGATTGCTATTGGTGTATCGCTTAATTTCTAAGTGTTCAATACCCTGTAATCTGCCTCATTACTATTAATGATAAAATTCCTCCTATAACTGTGATATAGAAGTTTTTGGTAGTGTATCCGATAATAAAAGTTATCACTGATGCGATTATTCTATCATTTTCAAATGATATATATAGACTTTTTTTACCATCAATATTTTTGAATAATATATCGTAAACAAGTAACGATGTTAAGATACTTACAGGTATGAATGATAATATTTTTATCGTTCTTTTTCCCAATTTATTCTTTCTAATTATTAGAAGAGGGATAACTCTTGTAGCGTAAGTGAATACAGCCATTAAAACTATAGTTAGATATATATTGAAATCACTCATCTTTTACTCTCAAAAATTATATATGATAAGATTGATGTTAATATTGCAGTTAAAATTACTCCCCAATAAGACATACCTAAAGAGGTAAATATAATAGTTAATATAGTCGCAATAATAGCTGCAATAAATTGCGGTCTATATACAAGTCTAGGTATGATCAACGCAATAAATAATGCTGGAAGAGCAAAGTCTATTGCGAATACTTTTTCATTTGGAATAATAGACCCTAATACTGCTCCAAGAATAGTACCTACCACCCATGCAGAGTGAGACACTATATTTATACCCATAGCTGTACTGTAATTTAGATCTTCATTATCTTTTAGCATAGATGAATGTAATGCAAATGTTTCATCAGTTATTTCTGATGCAAAAAGATACTTTCTAATATTTGACCAACTTCCTATATATGGTATAAGTGAAGATGTATAGAGTATATGTCTTAGGTTAATTATAAAGATCGTTATTCCTATTGTTAAGGGAGATGATGCAACTATCATTCCTGCAGCTATATACTGTCCTGCTCCTGCAAAAACAATTAATGACATCATAGCCGTTTGAAATATAGATAACCCTGCATTTTGTAGAACAACTCCACAAGCAAACCCTAGTGGTATGTATCCGATAATCACAGGGAACGCAGTTTTAACACCCTTTAGAAAATCGATACGTGTATTTTTATTCACAAGTATGATCCTTTTGTAAAGTTTTATTTTATGAGTATTAAACTCAACTCTGTATTTTATTATAAAATTTATATTGACATTGATATAAATAAAAATAAGCTGGTCAACTGGTCAACTGGTCAACTGGTCAACTGGTCAACTGGTCAACTGGTCAACTGGTCA
>CAMQYS010000018.1 GCA_947039395.1 uncultured Deferribacteraceae bacterium
CACACCAATCGCACACGCCAGTAGTACCAACGCTATTTACAAATACCAGTCACACATGCTAGTCGTGTACAAACCAGTCGCATATACCAATCACACGTCAGTCAGCACGAACAGTAATCGCATAAACTAATCGTACACATGTCAATCACACCAATCGCACACGCCAGTAGTACCAACGCTATTTACAAATACCAGTCACACGCTATTCTCAAACACCAGTCGAAACCTAAAACTATCAATAAAAAAAGAGTAACCTATCGATATCCTCTATCAATAGATTACTCTTACAATTTTACTTCTATAATTTTAGTTTATTTTAAGCTTTATCTAACGCTTCTTTAATATCATTTAATATATCATCGATATGTTCAATCCCTATAGACAATCTTACTAGATCTGTTTTCACACCAGAACTTATAAGTTGTTCTTCAGTCATCTGTGAATGAGAGGTTGATGCAGGATGAATTGCTAAAGATTTAGCATCACCAACATTTGCAACATGAGAGAATAGGGCGAGCGACTCAATAAATTTTCCACCAGCCACAAGTCCACCTTTAATGCCAAACACAACCATGCCACCAAAACCGTTATTAAGATATTTTTTTGCAAGTGTATTCGATGGATCGTTCTCAAGTCCTGGATATCTAACCCACTCAACTTTATCATGGCTCTCTAAATATTTTGCAACTTTTAATGCATTTTCAGAGTGTCTCTCCATTCTAAGCGATAAAGATTCAAGCCCTTGAATAAATATCCAAGAGTTATCAGCAGATAAACAAGCACCAAGATTTCTAAGTGGTACAGTTCTAAGTCTTAAAGCAAATTTAATAGGAGCTAAAGGAACAGGTAGATCTGTAGCCCATTTCATTCCGTGATAGTTTGCATCAGGTTTAGAGTATAGAGTAAATTTCTTATCAGAGAAATCAAATTTACCAGCATCAGTTACAACTCCACCGATAGCAGATCCGTGTCCACCTATCCATTTAGTAAGCGAGTTGATAACTATATCAGCACCATGTTCGATAGCACGCATTAAGTACGGTGTTGAAAATGTTGCATCAACTACAAGTGGTAGATTATGCTTATGAGCCATATCCGCAAAAAGTTTAATATCAGCAACATCTAATGTTGGGTTACCGATAGACTCAATATATATCATTCTAGTTTTTTCATTAATCTGTTTTTCAAACGTTTCAGGATTATTAATATCAGCAAATTTTGTAGTTATTCCAAATTGAGGAAGAATAGCACTAAACATAGTATATGTTCCACCGTATAATCTATCAGAGGCTACGATCTCATCACCCATTTCAGCTATATTAATAACTGTGTAATGAATAGCAGATGTGCCTGATGCTACAACAACCGATGCAGCACCACCCTCTAAAGCTGTTATACGTTCTTCAAGTACAGCGTTTGTAGGGTTTGTAAGTCTTGAATAGATGTTACCTAGCTCTTTAAGTCCGAAAAGATTTTTAGCGTGTTCATGACTTCTAAATAAAAATGCAGTAGAACGACATATCTCTATCCCTCTTGCCATAGTGTTTTGATTTACTGTTTGCCCTGAGTGTATCGCTAATGTTTCAAATTTTTGTTTCATAATTAATATCCTAATTCATTTTTTATTATTACAATCGCCGTTACTATTACGGTTAAATATATTACTACTACTCTATCAATTTTAGTTATCTTCTTGAAATAACCAAGTAGATAGATATCTTTCTCCAGAGTCAGGAATAAGCACAACGATATTTTTATTTTTAGCTTCTTTCCTAGCAGCTACTTTAAGAGCTACAGATAAGGCAGCACCTGATGATATTCCAACTAATAACCCTAATTCTTTAGCTGATTTTCTTGCAAATTTTGCAGCTGTTTCATCATCAACAGTTATAACTTCATCTATAACTTTTGGGTTATAGTTTTTAGGTATAAATCCTGCGCCTATCCCTTGTATCTTATGAGGCCCTGCAACACCACCAGATAGAACAGGAGAACTTTTAGGTTCAACTGCGATAATTTTAATATTAGGGTTAAGAGCTTTTAATGCTTCTCCAACACCAGATACTGTTCCACCTGTTCCAACACCTGCAATGAAGTAATCAATTTTTCCATCAGTATCTTCTATAATCTCTTTAGCTGTAGTTTTTTTATGCATTGCTTTATTAGCAAGATTATCAAACTGTTGCATCATAAGATAGTTTTTATTACTTTCAACAAGTTCATTAGCTTTAGCTATAGCGCCTTTCATACCTAACTCTGCTTTAGTTAATATAAGTTCAGCACCAAGTGCTTTTAATAACATTCGTCTTTCCATACTCATACTTTCAGGCATAACAAGGATCAGTTTATAACCTTTATTAGCAGCTATATATGCAAGTCCAATACCTGTATTTCCAGATGTAGGCTCAATAAGTACAGTATTTTTCTTAATTAATTTCTTTTTTTCAGCTGTTTCTATTAATATTTTTGCGAGCCTATCCTTAACTGATGAGAGAGGATTAAACATCTCTAGTTTAGCGAATATATTTGCATTTAGTTTATGGAGTTTATCAATTTTTAATAGTGGTGTTTTACCAACTAGGTCTGTTATCTGTTTTGCGTATTTCATATCTACCTCTTAATGATTTAGTTTCTAACTATTTTTACTATACATTTTTTATAGTATCGAAAGATAATAGCATACAATAAACATATAGCAAGTTAAAAATAGATACTTCTTGACATATATAGGTTTATTGTGGTATAAAGTTAAAGTTATATTTTATGTTGTGCAAGGGTGGAATATGATCCACTTTTTTTTTGTCTTTTTTTATATAGAGGTTGTTAATATTATTGAACTAGTTAAGGTGTATTGATGTTGTTTTTAGATGAATTAAAATCTTATTTATCATCAATTATACCGAGTGATATAGAGTTATTTGATATAACATTCGTTAAAGAGCAATCTAGTAGGGTTCTACGTATTACACTTGATGGTAGCAACCTATCTCTTGATCGCATTACTGATATCAGTAGACTTACATCAAAATATTTAGATGCTAATGAAGATAAAATTCCGTACGATAAATATCATCTTGAAGTAACATCTGCTGGTCTTGATAGACCTCTTAGATGTGTAGCTGACTATAAAAGAAGTATAGGTTATGTTTGTAAAATAGAGACAAAGAGTAAAGCATTAGATGGCAGAAAGAAGTATAATGGAATAATTCAATTAGCAGAAGGGGATACATTAACTTTATATTCAGAAGCAGAGAGTAAAACTTTTGAAGTATCAATAAGCGATATAAAGAAAGCGAAGTTAGAGTATTTAGTAGTGGAATAGCGTATTTAGTATACCGTTTAATACGGTTTTATTGTTAAGTATATAGTTAAGATATTCATAGATGTTGTTCTTGGAGGCATAATGAACAGTAAAGAGATAGTGAGATTTATTGACGAGTTGAGTAGAGAGAAAGGTATTTCAAAGGATATCTTAGCCGAGTCGTTAAAAGATGCTATTTTTGCAGCAGTAGTTAAAAAGATAGGTAAGTACTTAGAGCCAGAGATCGATGTTGATATAGATAAGGGTGAAATCAATATATATATCCCTAAAGAAGTTTCAGAGTCAGAAACTAGTAACTGGTATGAGATCCCATTAGAGGAAGCTAAAGAGTTTAAAGAGGATCCACAACTTGGTGATATCTTAATGATACCTACGCCTCTTGAGGATTTAGGACGTCAGTCAGCTCTTGTTGCTAAGCAGAAACTTTTAGAGAAATTAAGAGATGTTGAACGTAGTGTCATAATGGACGAGTACGAAAATAGAATAGGAGAAATAGTAAATGGAGTTGTCTTAAAGATGGATAATAACAATGTTATTGTAAATCTAGGCAAAACAGATGCGATTCTTCCACGAAGAGAGATGATTCAAGGTGAGTTTTACGGTCGTGGTGACTATATTAGAGCATTACTATTAGATATTAAAATGGTTAAAAATTGGCCACAATTAGTTTTATCAAGAACACACCCATGTTATTTGAGAAAATTATTTGAAGCAGAAATCCCTGAAGTGTTTGAAGGAATAGTAGTAGTTAATGCAGTTGCAAGAGAGCCAGGTGATAGAGCTAAAGTTGCAGTATCAACGACTAATAGTAATATTGATCCAAGAGGTGCTTGTATCGGTATGAAAGGTTCAAGAATTATGGCAATATCTAATGAGCTTAAAGGCGAGAAGATAGATGTTATAGAGTGGTCACCTGATGCTGTACAGTTTGTGTGTAATGCTATCTCTCCTGCACAAGTTACGTTAACTAATGTTATTGAAGATGATAAAACATTAGAGTTGATTGTACCAGATGATCAGTTATCGTTAGCGATCGGTAGAAAGGGACAGAACGTTAAATTAGCAGCTATGTTGACAGAGTGGCGACTTGATGTGTTGAAAGAGTCTGAATATGCACAGATAAGAACACAAAGATTAGAAGTTCAAGAAGAAGAGATGAAACAATTTTATGTTTTATATAACTTAGAAAATATATCTATGTTGACTCCAGAACAGATATCAATGCTTATTGAAGCTGGGTTAGATGATGTTGTTAAGTTATCAGATGCTCAAGTTGATGAAGTTAAGGCAGCGCTTGAGATAACCGATGAAGAGGCTGTTGAACTTATTAATTATACTATTGATTACCTTACTGCTAAGTTAGAAGAGATGGAAACAACAGGTGATAGTGATAGTGATGCTATATTAGAAATATCAGATAGTGATATAAATATTGAACAAGAAGATCCTAGATAAGACTTAGTTTGAGAGATATTATGAATATCAGATTATTAATAATATTTAGGTTTAAGGTGTATTAAATCGTATGAACTTGAAACACATTCCTAAGAGAAGTTGTATTTCATGTAAATTAAAGTTTTCTAAGGGTGATTTGCTAAGGTTGGTGTATGATAAGCACTTAGAAGCAGTATCTTTAGATGTTAAACAGAAGTTTCAATCACGAGGTGCGTATATCTGTAGTGACATGAAATGTTATAATAAGATGTATAAAAAGGGTGTTTTATTACGTTTTTTAGGTAGTAATAATCTATCAGCAGAGATTATTACTTATATAGATAAAGAGCGTACGTAGGTAGTTGTTATCAAGAATTGTTTACTTGCAATATAATCAAGGAGATTAAATGGCTGTATATAAGGTTTCAGAAGCTGCAAAAAATGTTGGTATAGATCCAGAAGAGATGATAAAGAAGTTAAATGGAGTAGGTGTATCGGTGTCATCATTAGATGATACGGTATCAGATAATGATTTATCGCTTATAAATGATAAATCCCAACAGAAAGCTTCTCTTGATAAACGACAAGAGATGTTAAAGAAAGCTATGGAACGTCATAAAAGTGGCGTAAAAATAAAAGAAGTTGTTTTAGGAAAAGGTACTACAAGTGTTAATAAAAGTATGATTAGCAAAGAGGATCTTTTAAGAAAGAAAGCTGAACTTGATAAACGTATTAAAATGGTTGATGAGGGAAGAGAGCAGACTAAAGTCAATAGTAGTAGCTCTTTAAAACAAACTGCTATTACAGATAATCAAGATAGTGTTCAGTTAACTGATACAGCTACAACAGAGTATTCTAAAAATAATGATATTAATTTAGATAATGAAGCAGTGGTTAGTAATGTAGAAAAAAAATCTACTCCAACTGTACCAGCAACTGGGATAGTGTCTACTGAAGCAGAGAGTGTAGCTGTGCAAACAACTGGGACTGAAACAACTACCACAACAGTAGACTCAACTGTACCAACTACAGGGACAACTGTACCAACTACAGGGACAACTGCACCAACTACAGGAACAACTACACCAGCTACAGGAACAACTACACCAGCTACAGGAACAACTACACCAGCTACAGGAACGACTGTGAGAACTCCAACACCACGAACAAAAGATTTTAATACACCTCTTAATAGTGATGGTAGTAGAGCTTTCAACAATAATGGTACTGCTAGAACATATACAAACAATAATAGTAGAACTTACACGAATAATACTAACTCTACAGGAAGCAGACCACCATATAATAATAATTACAATAACAGTAATACTGGTAGTAGACCACCGTATAATAATAACAATAATACAGGAAGTAGACCACCATATAACAATAATTACAACAACAATAATACAGGAAGTAGACCACCATATAACAATAATAACAGTACAGGTGGTGGTTATAATAATAGAGATACAAGAACTGATAATAGAGGTGGAGCAGGTGGTAGTAGACCGTACTCTCAAGATGGTACAGGTGGTAACTCTTATAATAGATATGGCAGTAATAATAGACCAACAGATGGTAATAACACTGGGTTTAGATCATCAACTCAACAGAAAGGTAAGGTAGAGTCACCAGGCTTACTATCAGAAGAAGAACGTCGTAGGATAGTTAAAAAGAAGATAGAAGAAACACAGAAAGATATAGATGCTAAGCGTATTAAAGCTAAGAAGGATGCTAAAAAAAGTAAAAACTGGACAAACGCTATTCAGGAAGGAATAGAAGAGCTTAATATTGAGAAAGAGGTTGAAAGTGGAATAGCTCCAATGATTGATATCTCAGATTTAGCAAGTTTTGATAGTGATTTCAAGAGACAGAGAACAAGTAGTGGACGTAGTAATTACAGATCAAGAAATGATAGAAGACCTAGAAGAAAGGGTGTAGTCCAGCCTAACTTATTTGTCAGACCAACTGATGTTTCAATCGGTGAGAGAATAGTCTTATCAGATTTCAGTGCCATGATAGGTGTGAAAGTTACAGAGTTGATCAAGAAGTTATTTAACATGGGTATAATTGCGAGTGTTAATCAAGCTATAGATTCAGAGACAGCACAACTGCTAGCTATTGAGTACGATATTAATGTTAATGTTACTATATTAACTGAAGAAGACCTTCTTCCAGTTGAGATAGATGATGAGAAAGATTTAACTAAACGTCCACCGATTGTTACAGTTATGGGACATGTAGATCATGGTAAAACATCGTTATTAGATGCTATTCGTTCAACATCTGTAGTAGATAGTGAAGCAGGTGGTATAACTCAACATATAGGTGCGTATGAGGTTGAATCATCATCAGGTAAGATTACATTCTTGGATACGCCAGGACATGAAGCCTTTACAACATTAAGAGCAAGGGGTGCATTACTAACAGATATCGTTATATTGGTAGTAGCAGCCGATGATGGGGTTAAGCCACAAACTAAGGAAGCTATAGATCATGCAAAGGCAGCGGGTGTTCGTATTGTTGTTGCTATCAACAAGATAGATAAAGAGAATGCAAATATAGATAAAGTTCGCCAACAGTTATCAGAGCATGGTATTATCTCTGAGGAATGGGGTGGAGAGTATCAGTTTCAAGAGATTTCTGCTAAAAAACGAGTTGGTATTAGTGAACTTTTAGAGCGAGTTTTATTAGAAGCAGAGGTATTGGATCTTAAAGGTAATTCAAATAGAATGGCAGATGGTGTTGTTATTGAATCAAGACTTGATAAACAGAAAGGTCCAGTTGCAACAGTTCTAATTAAGAATGGTACATTAAGAAAAGGTGATACATTTATATCAGGAACACAGTTCGGTAAGGTTAGAGCGATGTTCAACTTTAAAGGTGTTCAGTTAAAAGAGGCATCTGTTTCAGTACCATGCGAAATAATGGGATTTAGTGAAGTTCCTCAAGCAGGAGAGAGATTTTTGTCTGTTGATGAGAAAACAGCTAAACAGATATCAGAATTAAGAAACTCACAGATTAAAGAAAATCTTCAAGCAAAAACAGGGAAATTAACGTTAGCAGAGTTATTTACAAAAGCAAAAACGGGTGAATTAAAAGACCTTAATATTATATTGAAAGCAGATGCACAAGGTTCAGTAGAGGCATTATCGTCATCATTACTTAAACTATCTAACCAAGAGGTTAGAGTGAATATAATTCATGATGGAATAGGTGGAATTACAGAATCAGATATTTCATTATCAGCTGCGTCAAACGCTATTGTTATCGGGTTTAATGTTAGACCAGATAATAATGCTAAAGCATTAGCAGATAAAGAGAAAGTATCAATTGAGCTTTATTCAGTAATCTATAAAGCTATAGATGATATTAAAGCAGCATTAGAGGGGTTATTAAACCCTGATATTAAAGAAGTTGTTTTAGGTAAAGTTGAAGTAAGGCAATTATTTTCAGTTCCTAAAATAGGTAAAATTGCTGGATCATTTGTATTAGAGGGTAAAGTTGCACGTAGTTCACTTATACGAATAGTTAGAGATTTAATTGTTGTGTATGAAGGTAAAGTTGGAACATTAAGAAGATTTACAGATGATGTTAAAGAAGTTGTTGCAGGTTATGAGTGTGGTATATCGTTAGAGAACTATCAAGATATTAGACCTGGTGATATTTTAGAAGCATATGAAATGACAGAAGAGAAGAGAACTTTAGCAGATGTTGAACGAGAAGAATTAAAGGCGAAAAATGAGAGTAAAGAACAAGTATAAATATGGTATTTACTTAGATAGTTTGTTCAATTTTAGTATGGTAGGTTAGTATATATGGGTGATAGTTTAAGAATGCGTCGTGTTTCTGAACTAATACGTCAAAGTGTTGCAGAGGTTATAAATAATGAGATAAACGATCCTAAAGTTAAGGATGTAGTTATTACAGATGTTAGGGTAACAAAAGATCTTGCATTAGCTAAGATATTTTTTACAACTTACAACAGAAAAGAGTTAGGTACAATTAAGAAAGGTTTAGATCGCACTACAGGATATATTCATAAGAGACTTACGAAACTTTTACATCTTAAAAGAGTTCCTAAGATAGAGTTTTTGTTTGATGAAGTTGAAGAGTATGGTGCAAAGATAGAGGCTCTTATAAAAGATAACTCTAGAAATGATAGTTTTACAGATGAGAATTAGATAGATGAGTGAAATTTCTGGTATAGTTAATTATTATAAAGAGAAAGATATCTCATCATTTCAAGCTGTATCGTATATACGTAGGCTTTACGGAGTTAAGAAAGCAGGACATATAGGCACACTTGATCCATTAGCAGAGGGTATTTTACCGATATGTTTAGGTAGTGCAACAAAGTTTGTTCAGTATTTAATGAGTAGAGAAAAATCTTATATTGCAGAGATGCAGTTAGGTATTAAAACAGATAGTTTTGATACGACGGGTAATGTTTTGTCATCAAATGACGATATTATTCCAACTAATGAAAGATTAGTTGAAGTGCTAGACTGTATGTGTGGAAAACAAACATTAACTGTCCCGTCGTTTTCTGCGAAAAAGATAGATGGTGTTAGAGCTTATAAACTAGCAAGAAAGGGTTTGATTGAAGATGCTGGTGTTGCTGTAATGGATATAGAATCTATCAAGTTATTAGATTATAACTATCCTTTTTCTACAATTGAGGTAGAATGTGGTAAGGGAACATATATTAGATCTATTATAGACTCTGTTGGTGATACTCTTGGAAGTTACGCTGTAATGAGTAAACTAATTAGATCTAAGAACGGTTACTTTAATATATCTAATTCGATCAGTAGAGATCAGTTAGAGTTATTAAATAAAGAGGGTAGATTAAGTAAATCTATCATAGATATAAGAGATGTTCTAAATAGTTGGAAAAGAGTTAAGATAACGGATAATTTTCTACCTAAATTAAAGAATGGTGCAACTCCTAGTACAGTTGATTTTGTGAGTATTGATACGATAGACTTAACAGATGATAATCTTTTTATAGAGGATAGTTTAGGAGTTATAGTTGCAACAGCTACAGTAATAAATAATAGATTAAAATTAATAAATGTTTTTAATTAACAAATTTTAGATTAATAAAATAGTGATAATGTCAAAGGAGTTAGATATTTATGTTAACACAGAAAGAGAAGAAGCAATCAGTTATTGAGACTTTTAAACTACACGGTACAGATACGGGATCATCAGAGGTTCAGATAGCATTATTAACTGAGCGTATTACGCATTTAACAGAACATTTCAAAACACATAAGAAGGATCACCACTCAAGACGTGGGTTACTTATGATGGTTAGTAAGCGTAGAAAGTTATTAGATTATTTAAAGAGAAAATCTTTTGACAGTTACAAAAAAATTATTGAGACGTTAGGCATAAGGAAGTAATAATGACGATAGAAAAGAAAAAACATTCATGTACGATTGTTCTTCCTGATACTGATTGTCCTATTGTGATTGAGACGGGTTGGGTTGCAAAACAGACGAATGGTTCTGTATGGATAAAACAAGGTGGTACAGTTCTACTTGTAACAGCGGTTGCTGGTAGAGCACCAGAGAAGTATCAAGATTTTTTCCCATTAACGGTAAATTATCTTGAGAAGATGTATTCAGTTGGTAGGGTTCCTGGTGGATATATTAAACGTGAAACTAAACCATCTGATAGAGAGACATTAACATCAAGATTAATTGATCGTCCACTCCGTCCATTATTTGATGAAGGGTTTAGAAATGAAACACAGATCGTTGCAACAGTTTTATCATCAGATGGTATAAATCAACCAGATGTTTTAGCATTAAATGGAGCATCATTTGCGTTACTTATATCAGATATACCTTATAACACAGCATCAGCTGCAGTTCGTATCGGTAAGATTGATGGCAAATTAATTGTTAATCCTAAGTTTGAGGATTACGATAAATTAAGCATGAATATTATCGTAGCAGGAACTTCAGATGCTATCTCTATGGTTGAAGCAGGGATGGATTGTTCAACAGAGGAAGAGGTTATAGAGGCGTTAGAGTTAGCACACGATCAGATTAAGTTGATAGTTGGTATACAGGAAGATTTTAGAAAAACTTGTGGCAAGCCAAAAATGACATATACAGATTTCTCTATTCCTAAAGATATCTTAGATGATGCTTGTTCTAAATATAGTGATGATTTTAGAAAAGCATTTAAAATATCTGGTAAATTGGAGAAATATGCAGCTATTGATAGTGTTAAAGATGCTTACATTGAATATATAAAAGAGAAAGATGCTGATGATTATACAGCAAATCAAGGTTTATATAAAGATGTTGCTAAAGAGGTAGAGAAGATCGTATTTAGAGATGAGCTAGTAAGAACTCATTCAAGAATTGATGGTAGAGCTTTAGATGAGGTTAGACCTATTGATATTGAGTGTGGAGTTCTTCCTCATGCACATGGATCGGCATTATTTACAAGAGGCGAAACACAAGCGTTAGTGGTATTAACATTAGGTTCAAAAACTGATTCACAGATTATTGATGATATCGGTGGACGAGTTGAGAAGAAATTTATGTTAAACTATAATTTTCCTCCATATTCAGTTGGTGAAACAGGTCGTATGGGAGCACCAGGTAGAAGAGAGATCGGACACGGTGCATTAGCAGAACGTGCAGTTATGGATATGGTTCCATCAAGTGAAGAGTTTCCATATACATTAAGAGTTGTATCAGAGATTTTAGAGTCTAACGGTTCATCATCAATGGCATCAGTGTGTGGAGCATCATTAGCTATGATGGATGCAGGTGTTCAGATTAAGTCGCCAGTATCAGGGATTGCAATGGGCTTAGTTATGCAAGAAGATGGATCTTATGTTATTTTAACAGATATTATGGGCTTAGAGGATCATCTAGGTGATATGGATTTTAAAGTAACAGGAACAGATAAAGGTATTACTGCATTACAGATGGATATCAAGATAAAAGGTTTATCGCGAGATATCATGAGTAAGGCGTTAGCTCAAGCTAAATCTGGTAGAAGTTTTATTATGGGTGAGATGTTAAAAGCCTTACCAGAGGCTAGAGAGGAGTTATCTCCATCAGCTCCACGTTTTCAAGTTATTCATATTAATCCAGAGAAAACTGGTGCATTAATAGGTCCTCAAGGTAAGAATATTAAAGCTATTATTGAAGCAACTGGTGCATCTATAGATATAGCAGATGGCGGTATAGTTAATATATTCGGTAAAGATAAAAGTATTATTGATGAGACTCTAAGACTTATTCAACTTTCAGTTGCAGAAGCGATAGAGGGAGAGACCTATACAGCAACAGTTAAAAAAGTTATGGAGTACGGAGCATTTGTAGAGATTTTACCTGGACTTGAAGGTTTATTACATGTATCACAATACTCTCATGAGCGTATCAACAATATAGCTGATCACGTAAAAGTTGGTGATAAGATAGATGTTAAATATATTGGTAAAGACAGATCAGGTCGTATAGAGTTATCACGTAAAGCATTACTTGATTAATTTTTAGATAAGTAGGTTACATATTTTGTAGTTATGTAATTTTCGATATAATATTAACAAATAGTCTCTTTTATTATTCTAAACAATAGTAGAAGGGGCTTTTTTTATTATGATTAATATGACAAGTGTTGATACTAATATTAAAAACCATATGATTGTTACGACTATTTAATAAAGAGGATATTTTATAATGCAAGAGAATAAGTGTAGTTGGATGACAACAGAGTTAGAGGAGAGATATCATCATACAGAGTGGTGTATCCCTAAACATGATGATAAAGTTTTGTTTGAGTTTTTAGTATTAGAGATGATGCAAGCAGGGCTTAGTTGGGCTATTATTTTGAATAAAAGAGATGGTATGCGAGAGGCGTTTTCTAATTTTGATATAGAGAAGATCTCTAAATATGAGCAATCACATAAAGATATTCTATTAGAAAATAAAAATATAATTAGAAACCGTTTAAAGATTAATGCGTTAGTTAGCAACGCACAGAAGTTTATTGAAATCCAGAAAGAGTACGGCACATTTGATAAATATATATGGGGATTTATAGATAATAAACCTATAAATAATAGTTGGAATAAGACAGAAGATATGCCAGCTACGAGCGATATATCGGACGCTATAAGTATTGATTTGAAGAAACGAGGCTTTAAGTTTGTAGGTTCAACGATATGTTACTCATATATGCAAGCTATAGGTATGGTGAACGATCACCTTGTTGGTTGCGAACATTATAGTTGTAACAAATAGTTTAATTGATTACGAAGGTTTACTAGGTTTTAAGTTTTGCGAACATTATAGTAGTGATGAGTAGGTTATTTGTTTGATTATAATAATTTAGTTTATTTTAGGATTGCGAGTATTATAATTAAAGCAAGTAGTAAATTTAATTATTAAGAGTTAATATATTTTAGGTTTCAACTATAATAATTATGATAAATAGTTTATATAACTATTGTGTTTTAGCTATATCTTTGTAGTAAAAACTGCTTCTTTAATAAACTTGACACCACTCAGTTTTTTCTCTATAGTATCGTCTGTTTACATATATTCTGTTTACATATATAAGGGGAAATATTATGAAGAAGTTTATATTATTAAAGTTATCATTATTAGTTTTAGTAGTTATAGGTTGTAGTGATAGTAATAATGCAGGTGAAGAGACACCAACTATTCCACCAGTAATAGTTAATGATGTTACATGGGCAGATATAGCATTTCCAGAAGGGTTATCGACAATAGCAGATCCTGATACTGGTTTAAGTATCCCAACAGGTACTCCAACAGTTGCAGATGTGGTTATATATGATAATAGCTCTGCTAAACCTAAAGTGACTATAATTGTTAGAGATTCTAAAACTTCATTGATAGCTAGTAATAATAATAATGGTCCTGTACCATTTTTATCAACTTTATCAGATAATGCTTTATGGGACAATGGAAGTTTTGTATCACATAATGCTGTACCTGAAGCGGCTATAGGAGCATTTGCACTATTGCCGGGTGTTAAAGATAACAACTCTGCTACATGGGTAGTTGAAGATAGCAGTACCCCTAAAACAGGATATTTTGTATCTATAAATCATATAGGTATTAATTCTAAAGCTTATAAAGCTTTACCTGCTGATAATAAACATACATACAGTTTAGTTATATCAACTGAAGATCCATTCGCTAAAGGCGAAATATTAAGTTCTGAAGAGTTAACGTATGCAGAAGCGATTGCTAAATTACCTAATACAACAAAACCTGCTGTGTCAGCTTTTATAACAGCTGAACAAAAAGTTACATTTGTTACATTTAAAAACCCTAAAAAAGGTTATGAAATAAGAGTTCCAAATGTTGTCTATGCAGATTTTAAAACAGATCTAAGAGCACGTTTTCAAACAGGTGCAGAGTTTGAGGGTAAATCTCATCCAAAAGGCACTCCTATGGGTACAGATGGTTGGGGGTTTGATTTTGCGTTTGGACAGGCTGTTCCACCGACTGCTTCAGATAAAGATACAGCTGCATGGGCATTTGTAGATAGCGATTATTTTGTATCATTTATATATCATGGTCCAAAATCTCCAAATAATCCATTACCAGCAAGTGGAAAGAATTTATTTATCATAGAAGTTATGCAAGATGATCCTATGTGGTTTATGCCACTTGCAGATGATAATGTTCAATAATTTCAATTTATTAATCTAATATATAAATACCTACGCTTATAAGAAGAGTGTAGGTATTTTTTTATATCTTAGAAACTTTAATATAATTATATTAAAATATAAAATTGTATTGATTTATTTTTTATTATCGTTTACTTTAATAGTTGGATAAATAGTAGTTGGATTAGAATAAGTGAAGTTAATAAGTGTTTTTAAGGTATAATAGATGTTAATAGTTAAGGTTTTGAAACATAGTTCAATATCTGAGGATAGTTTGCCGATATATTTAACGGTAGGATCAGCAGGTGCAGATATAAGATCAAATGAGAGTGGTTCAATAGCACCACGAGAGATTAAGTTAGTTAAAACAGGGTTATGCGTTGAAATCCCAGCAGGTTATGAGATGCAACTTCGTCCACGCAGTGGGTTAGCATTGAAGAACGGTATAACACTGTTAAATTCTCCTGCAACGATAGATTCAGATTATAGGGGAGAGATAGGCGTTATTCTTATTAATCATTCAGATAAAGTTTTTACCTATAAGATAGGTGATCGTATTGCACAACTTGTGCTTTCTAAGTATGAGCAGGCGTGTTTTGAGTTTACAGATGATATATCAGTAACAGATAGATCAGATAAAGGTTTCGGTTCAACAGATATCTAAAGTTTCACATATGCAATTATAATGTTTTAGTATATCAGACTTGTACGTTGTTTAGTACATACCTTTCCACAATAAAATAAGTAGGAGTTTGTAATGAATATTCGTGAGTATGAAATTCAAGTTTCTTTACCTAAAGAACTTAAAGTTTTAGAGTTGATAGCTAATAATCTTTGGTGGGCGTGGAATACTCCTGCAACAGCACTTTTTAAATCAATTAACCCATTAGTTTGGGATAGTTCTCTTCACAATCCGATAGCTATTATCTCATCAATAGATAAGAGTAAAGCTGAAGAGCTGATGAATGATGCAGTGTTTATGTCAGAGCTAAATATTGTTTATCAGTCGTTTGAGCAGTATATGAAGTTACCTCGTTGGTATAGTTGTGAGTATAAAGATGATCCAGATATGCTAGTAGCATATTTTTCTGCTGAGTATGGTATTCACGAATCGGTACAGTTATATTCTGGTGGTTTAGGTATTTTATCAGGCGATCACTGTAAATCTACATCAGATATGGGTATCCCTTTAGTCGCTGTAGGATTACTATATCGTCATGGATATTTCCATCAATATACAAATTCAGATGGTTGGCAACAAGAAGAGTATCCTGATAATGAATTTTATGAGATGCCTATCAAACCGGTTAAGAATGATAAAAACGAAGATATATATGTGGGTCTTAAGATCGGTGATAATGATGTTAAAGTTAGAGTTTGGGAGTTACAAGTTGGATTAATGAGAATAATTCTTCTTGATTCTGATCTTGTTGAGAATAAAGTTGAAGATAGAGCAATAACAGGCAAACTATACGACGGCGAAACAGATATGAGAATTAAGCAAGAGATGATCTTAGGTATTGCAGGTTGTAGAGCATTAGAAGCTGCTGGTATCAAGCCGACAGTTTATCATTTAAACGAAGGACATCCAGCATTTGTATCGTTAGAGCGTATAAAAGATTTTGTTGAAAGTGGTTTAGATCTAAGATTAGCGATAGAGAGTGTTCGTAAATCAACACTTTTTACAACACATACACCAGTACCTGCAGGTTTTGATGTATTTCCTATTGAATTAATCAAACATTATATAGCGGGCTTATATGCAGATGTAGGGTTAAACTTAAATCTTATAATGAGTTTTGGTAGAAAGAATAGAGGCGATGATAAAGAACCATTTAATATGGCGGTATGTGGAATAAACTTATCAACTTATCGTAACGGTGTTGCATGGTTACATGGAGTTGTAAGTCGTAAAATGTTTCAATCTATGTGGCCACAAGCTTTACTTTCACAAGTACCTATCGGACATGTAACAAATGGTGTTCACTTGCCTACATTTATGTCAACGGATATGAAAAATATACTTAATAGATATGTTTCTGAAGATTGGATGTGGAAGCCGTATAATTTTGATATATGGGATAAGTGTTCTAATATCCCTGATGATATTATCCATGAGATGCGTGATAATCAGAGAGGACGATTAGTTACATTTATTCGTAGCAGGATTAAAAACTGTATTAAGAGAAGAGGTGGATCTCTATCGGAGGTTATTAACGCTGATAATGTATTAAATCCTAACGCATTAACGATAGGTTTTGCAAGACGATTTGCAACATATAAAAGAGCGTATCTTCTATTTATGGATGAGAAGAGATTATCAAAGTTGGTGAATGATCCAGATCGTCCTGTACAGTTTATAATAGCAGGTAAAGCACATCCAAAAGATAATGCTGGTAAAGAGATTATAAAACAGATTATATCTATTGCACGTAAACCTGAATTTATGAAATCTATAGTATTTGTTGAAGATTACGATATAGATGTAGCTAGATATATCACACGCGGTGTTGATGTGTGGTTAAATAACCCAAGACGTCCTATGGAAGCATCAGGAACATCAGGTATGAAAGCATCGGCTAATGGTGGACTTAACTTATCAGTATTAGATGGTTGGTGGGTTGAAGGTGCTAATGGTATGAACGGTTGGTCTATAGGAGAGGGAGAAGAGTATCCAGATGATTCTTATCAAGATCATATTGAAGGTATGGATATATATAATAGACTTGAAAGAGATGTTATTCCTTTATTTTATACAAAAGATAAATATGGTATGGCAAAAGAGTGGATAGCTATGATTAAAGAAAATTTCAAATCTATACCAAAATTCTTTAACTCATCACGTATGTTAAAAGATTATACAGATCAATACTATGTAAATTTACATAGGTTAAATAAAGAGTTTTCATCATCTGATTATAAAGAGGGCAGGCAGTATATTGAATGGAACAGCCTAATATTAGAGCGTTGGGATGGAGTTACATTTGGTGACACAAGGATAGTTGAGGAGAAATTTTCAGTTAATGAGAAGATAACTCTTAAAGCTAATATAAATACAAATGGTACTCCAGCAGAGCATCTTGGTGTTTTTGCAGTAGTTGAATATAATGGTGATCCTGGTAAGTTTATAGAACCAGAGTTTATAAGATTAACTTGTAGTAAGGCTAGTGATAAAGAGTCTAAGTTTGAAGGAGAGTATACTGTTAAACTACCGGGTAAATTAAAGATTGCTTTTCTAGTTACTCCATTCCATAAGTTATTAAAAAATCCATTTGAACTTAATAGAGCTAAATGGTCATAATTTTGTATTGATATTTTGTTATTAAATTAATTGTTTTCAAACTTAATTCCTCTATATACTTGTAGTTATGTGTATTTAGAGGAAATTATTTTTATAAGGTGGTGGTTATGAGTAAAAAGTTATATCTTCCATACTCTACAGGTTGTTTTGTTTGTGGCCATGATAATCCATATGGGTTATCTATTCAGTTTTACACATTAGAAAATATATCAAAAGTTTTTGTAGATATTGATATAGATAAGAAGTATATAAGCTATGTAAATACTGTTCATGGTGGTATATTATCAGCATTACTTGATGAAGCTATGGGTTGGTCAGCGTTTCTTTATTCAGATTCAGATTGTTTTTTGTATACTAGATCCTTAGAGGTTACTTATAAGAAGAGTGTTCAGCCAGATAGTAAGCTTCTTATTTCTACAGAGTTTGTAGAGATGAGAAGAGGGCTTGCTACATCAAAGGGTATGGTAACTGATATAGATCAGAAAGATGTATATACGATATCTAAAGGAGTTTTCTTTCAAACTTCTAAAGAGAAGATGGAGGAGACAAAACAGTATCTTATTTTTAACGACAATACAGAGTATCATCCAAAAGCAGTTGAGTATTGTAAGTTATAGAAGAGTTATTTTAGAGTAGAGGAGTATTTAAATGTTTAGGCTTAAAGAGCTATCACGAAGTTTTGATATAAGCGAAAGAGATAAAGATAATATACGCCGTTTAGGTGTAAACCTAATAGATAAACGAGAGATATTTATTACTGATGTAATGGACTATATAGCTAAGAAGTACGATATTCCTGCCAAGATAAAAGAGTCGATATCTAAAAAATATAGTCATCACTTAGGTTCGTGGTTTGATGCGACAATATCAGGTAAAATATCTAAAGATATAGTTAGTTTTTTAATGGATTTCAATCTTTCTCAATATTCACATCAGTATTATATTGATGATCGTATGTCAAATGTTTTTTCATTTATAAGAATGTATTTCATGGAACAGATATATAATTTAGCTAATACAGAGTGGGAATATCAAGAGGTATCTAAATCATTTTCAAAGATGTTAGATCTTTCACAGTACATGGTCAATCACGATTATTTAATATATAAATCAGGTTTAAAATCTGATATTAGGATGAAAGATTATATTATAAAGTATGCGGAGAAGTTTTCAGTTATTATTCATACACTTTTAATATTATTTTTAGTAGCTATGACGGTGGGTGCAGTAACGTATTTTGTATATGATATATTTAAAACATTTGATACAGTACCTATGAATAAGTTATTTATCACAGCGTTAGGTTCTCTTCTTATTGTTTGGGTGTTAGGAGAGTTACTACACTCTGAAATACAGATGTTGAAGGGAGATAGTTTTAAGATATCTATATTTGTAGGGGTAGTGTTAATCGCATTTATCCGAGATCTTCTTATAATGACGTTAAAACATGAGGAGAATTATCAATTTTCACTTCTTCTACTGCTAGGTGTACTTGTTATAGGTTTTATATATTGGCTTCTTCAGCGTGTTGAAAAGAAGTAGTTTTTAAGATAGGTTTAATCTCTGTTAGAATAGAGTATATTATATCAATAAGGTAGTTCTATTTGCTAAAAATATAGAGCTAAGTTAATATATAGCTAGATGAGTTGTAAATAATTAACTTAATATTATAGTAGATGGAATTAATATGAATTAGAGTTACCTTGTTTATAGTGTTAAGGTGAATGTTACTAGTTAATAAATAAATAAAGGTGAATAATAAATGTATAGAGTATCAATAAAGAGTGACTTTTCTTCTGCACATAATTTAAGAGAGTATCAAGGTAAGTGTGAGCATCTGCATGGACATAATTGGGTGGTAGAGGCTGTGTTATGTTCAAAGGATTTAGATAGTACAGGTATGGTAGAAGATTTTAAATTATTTAAACTTTCTCTAAAAACTATACTTGATTTACTAGATCATAAATATTTAAATGAAGTTGAACCATTTACAACAGTTAATCCAACAGCGGAGAATATAGCAAGACACATTTTTGATGAGTTAGCTAAAAGCTATCCAGATAAGGTGGAAACTGTACATATATGGGAATCAGCAGACTCAAAGGCGACTTATTCGATAGTTTAGGTTTTTGTTTTAAATTTATCATTGTGGTTAAGGAGTATTTATATGAGCATAAGTATATGTGATTCAGAGATAATTAAAGATATTAAAGAGCAAGCTAAGGCGTTAGATAACATTATTGTTCTTCCAGAAGGGTATGATAGCAGAACGATTGAAGCAACGTCTAGAGTGTATAAAGAAGGGATATCGAGATTAATTGTTTTAGGTGATAAAGATAAGATTTTATCAGAGTTAAGTAGTAAGCATGATTTAGATATACATGGTATTGATGAGTCAAGATTAAACATTTTTAATCATGAAAACGATCCCTTATTGAACGATTATATTGAAAGCTATTATGAGAGTAGAAAGAGTAAAGGTATGACGATGGAAGAGGCGGAAAAGTCTATCCGTAACGAGCTTTTTTTCGGATCTATGCTTATTAAAGATGGTAGAGCAGGTGGTATGGTTGCAGGAGCTGCGAATACTACGTCAAATGTTTTACGTTCAGGTTTAAGAGTTATCGGTTCTAAAGCTGGAATGAAAACGGTATCATCATGTTTTATTTTAGTAACATCAAAATGTGAGTTTGGACATAATGGAGTATTATTATTTGCAGATTCAGCAGTTAATCCAGATCCAGATGCATCAACACTTGCGGATATAGCTATAAATACAGCAGAGAATTTTAGATTGTTTCTTAAAGATGAACCAAGAGTAGCATTACTATCTTTTTCAACAAAAGGTTCGGCTTCATCTCCATCGGTTGACAAGGTTGTAGCTGCTTTATCAGAGATTAAATCACGTGTTCCTGATTTGAAAGTTGATGGAGAGATGCAGTTAGATGCAGCATTAATTCCATCAGTTGCCTCAAGCAAAGCACCAGATAGTGAAGTTGCAGGGCGTGCGAATGTTTTAGTTTTTCCAAATCTTGAGTCTGCAAATATCGGTTACAAACTTGTTGAAAGATTTTCTGATGCTCAAGCGATAGGTCCTATAATACAAGGTTTAGCTGCACCAATCAATGATTTATCAAGAGGATGTAGCGTAAATGATATTGTAAATGTTGTTGCAATAACCTCTTTACAAGTAGATTAGTTTTATATATTAATGAATGGAAGGTATGTTTCACATATGATAATATTAGCATTAAATTGTGGTAGTTCGTCTCTAAAATATCAACTGTATGATTATTCAAATAAGCATCTTTTAGCTAAAGGTATAGTTGAACGTATAGGGTTAAAAGATCCGATTATATCTCAAGAGAGTGACAGAAATAAGTATAAAGATATAGATCTATCAATCACAGATCATACAACAGCAATAAACTCAATGATCAAGTTATTAACAGATAAAGAGCATGGCGTTATAGAAGATATGAGTTCTATTTCTGCAGTTGGACATAGAGTTGTTCATGGTGGGGATAAGTTTACAGAATCGGTAAAATTAACGAAAGAGATTATTGATACTATTCGTTCATTATCATATTTAGCACCGTTGCATAATCCTGCAAATATAGATGGTATAGATGCAGCGATAAGTATTTTACCAAACATTGATCATATAGCGATATTTGATACAGCGTTTCATCAATCAATTCCAGAGAAGGCATATCGTTATGCTATTCCGATATCATGGTATGAGGATGAGAAGATTAGAAGATACGGTTTTCATGGTACGAGTCATTTATATATCTCTAAGCGTGCAGCTAAACTATTAGGTAAAGATTCAAAAGATTGCAATTTAATTATATTACATATCGGAAATGGCGTATCAATAACAGCTATTGAGAACGGCTTATCGGTTGATACATCAATGGGTATGACACCGCTTGAGGGTGCGATTATGGGTACACGTTCAGGTGATATTGATCCTGCTATCCCGTTATTTATCGTGAATAGATTAAAGCTTTCATCAGGCGAGGTTGATTCTATACTTAATAAAGAGAGTGGGCTTTTAGGAGTAACTGGACAATACTCTGATCGTAGAGATATTGAGAATAATTTAGAAACAGATAAATTATGTAAATTAGCTATGGAAATGGAATGTTATAGATTGAAAAAATATATCGGTATGTATATGGCAGTTCTAGGTAGGGTTGATGCGATTGTTTTTACAGCAGGCGTTGGCGAGAACTCTGGATTAATTAGAGAGTTATCTGTATCTGGATTAGAGAGATACGGAATTATTTTAGATAAAGAGAAAAATATAGGTATCTTTTCTAAACATGGTGAAACAGAGTTATCAACTAATGAGTCAGATATCAAAATATTTATGATCCCTACAAATGAGGAGATAGTATTTATTGAAGATGTTGTTGGTGTTCTAAATTCTAAAGACACAAACCATATGAAGTTTGCATACTCATTTAAGTAGATTGAATAATATTTTAATTTATATTTATTAGATAGGGTAATATATAAAGATAGAGGATCTAACTGTAAAAAGTATATCCTCTATTTTTGTATAAGTGCCAATTATGTTAGTTGTCATAATATTTTTCATTACAATGTTGATGTTAGTTAATAATGATTTATGTTACTAAATAACAGTTGCTTATATTTATGATCGCTTAATTATTTACAGTTAGCTGTTGATGGTTATTATCTTTTTATTACTTATTTATGAATGGATATAAATGAGTACATATTGTATAAGTGATATTAGTTAAATCGGTAATAGGTTGTTAGTTTAATACGAAAAGATATATGAAAGACTTTAGATCATAAACCCTAGGGTAAGTGAGTAGCTTAGGCTAGAGAAATCGTAAGCACCACCTTGAGTTGTTAAATTATACTGTATTCCAGCACCTACAAGTATATTGATAAATTTAAATCTAACTCCAGTTTTAACAGAGAATGCTACACCGCTAGTATTTGTTTGATACTCAAACTCTGGTACCTCTCTACTATACGAATAGTTAGCTGTATAATATAATGCACCTATACCAACATAGGGGATAAGTCTTATTTTGTTTGATACAGAAAAAGATGGTTGAGCCATAAAAAACCCACCAATATCCATTTTAGTTAAAGATTCGTTCCCTGCTTGTTTAGGTGTTTCACCAGTATCGGCAAAAAGACTTCCTATCCCTTTATAATATTGGTAAGAGAATTGCCCTTCAAAACCAAAAAAGTCTATTATCGTGAAACCTATAATAACACCAGGTGCAATTGCAGGTATTTGTGGCAGTACATCAGCTTTCGTATTAATAGGGATAAATGAAGCTAGATCAAACCCTATCCAAAATACACCAGGTCTTGTACTATTTTTATCATAAAAAGGGTAGTATAATTCATCCTCATAAGCAAACACATTAGAGTACAATATTAGTGTTAAAAAAGAGCTCATAAGAATTTTTATTATCATTTTCATAGTTATTGTTATGATATACATATAAAATAAAATAATCAACAGATATTTTTAAATAAAATTTAACTTGTATTAGAGTAAATTAGTAGTATAATGAATGTTAAGTGTGTTTTTATCCATTGATAATACTATATTGAGGTCTTGAACTTTTTGTGTAAAAAAATATTATGCTCCATAACACTTTTTATTGCTATAAGTATTTCATCTTATGCTAGTGAAGTTCCGTCATTTTCAGAGGGGATTATCCGTGTTGGTTCATGCGAGATGAAAGTTCTTCTTGCTAAGTCAGATTACGAGAAGATGCGAGGCATGTCTGGATTTACAGATGAAACTTTTCCATATGATGGAATGTTATTTGTTGGCAACGAATTTAGAAAACATAGCTATCATACATTAACAATGAAGATCAATATTCGTATTATCGGATTGAACAGAGTTTCAGAAGATAGATATAAAGTTTATGGTGGAGCAATTTATGCTCCAATAGGGCTTAGCGATATAAATATTTCTGGTGAGTCTATACTAGAAATTCCTGAGAGAGCTTTTTCAGAGAAATTTAAGAATTGTATATATCAATTTTAATTTATCTATCATGAGTTACTCTAAATCTTTTTTATATTTTAATAAAATTATCGACAATCACTTAATAGTTATGACAACTAGAATAGGAGGATATTCAACGGGTGTTTATAACTCATTAAATATGGGATTAAACACAGATGATGATATACCTAATATACAGAAAAATTTTCAACTATTAAAAGATACTCACAAGATCACAAAATTTGTTACTTTAAATCAGATTCATAGCAATACTGTTCATAAGGTTGATTCTCAAAATATTGAAAGCATTAATCATATAGATGGAGATGGACTTTTTACAACAGATGATAATATTGCATTAGGTATTTTCACAGCTGATTGTTATCCGTTAGTTTTTATAGGCGATAAAGCGATCTCCGTAATTCATCTTGGTTGGCGAGGTTTAAATTTAGGAACGATAGAGAATTCGATTAAACTTTTTCAAGAGATCAATGATTATCCGAAACGTGCTTTTATAGGTGTTGGTATCTCTAAAGAATTTTATGAAGTAGGCATCGAGATGATCTCTCAGTTAAATAAAGATTATGGTGTAGATCAAGCTTTATTGAAAGATGAGCAAGGTAATTATAAATTAGATTTAAGAAGATTGATAAAAAACGTTCTTAAACTTAACAATATAGATGATTATGAGTTTCTTGATGGTTGTACATACAAAGATGATGATAAATTTTTCTCATATAGAAGAGATAACGGTATTACAGGTAGACATTTAACAGTTGTGATGAAAGGTTATAGTAATGATTAAGGATAAGATGAAAAATAGAGAAGAAACGGTTATTAATAACTATGAGAGAGTGGTAGAAGATGTTGCTAATCAATCAAGATTATTAGGTATTGATAGTAGGTTAATATCTATTCTTCCAATATCTAAAGGAGTAGCAAGTAGTGATATAGCAACTCTAATCAATTACGGTGTGAATGTTTTTGGAGAGAGTAGGATTCAAGAGATCGAACTAAAGTTAGATGAGTTAAATTTTAGTAGTGATAAGTTGAGAGATCTCCAATTTCATTTTATAGGTAGACTGCAGAGCAATAAATTAAAGAAGATATTGAATACCTTTTCATTAATTCATTCAGTAGACTCAAGAAGATATCTAGTTGAAATAGATAAGCTTTCACTTGCAAATGGCGTTAAACAAGATATTTTATTACAGTTAAATTTAGCAAAAGAGGGTAGTAAGACAGGTTTATCAGAGGATACATTAGATGATATATTGGAAGATGTTTTACAATTAGATAATATTATACTTAAAGGTTTTATGTTAGTAACTCCATATGAGGAGGATATATATAAGAATGAAATATACTTTAAAACGGCGAAAAAAATATATGATAAGAATATAAAAATAATTAAAAGTATTGATACTTTATCAATGGGTATGAGTAATGATTATAAGTTAGCATTAGAGTATGGTTCTAATCTTTTACGTTTAGGCACAGCAATTTTTAGTTAGATTTTTATATCTCTTTTCAAATCACTATATTTATGTAATAATTATCGTTTAAAAGGTATAGGAGGCATTGTTTAACATGTTATTAATATTGATATTGGTAAAGTTGATGATAATTTTTTTAATATTTAGATATGTTGCAACCCCTCAGGAGTTAAATTTTAATCCAGTAGGTAAAAGTGTAAATATTTTTACTTCATATCTATTTAAGAACTTCAAGCAACCTAAAGAACAAACAGATAGATATATTCCTTTAATGGTAGCTGGCTTAATTATATTTACCTTACTCTTAGAGTTTGTTTCATCATCTTCAGATATGAGAATTATTAATACTGGTAATGTATTAATAGGCTTTATAAGATTTATTGCTATGTTTTTAATAGTTTCAGTTTTACTAAGTTTAATAGTAAAGCAAACTATTGCATCATATTATTTTGTTTATTTTTATAGAATAGGAACACCATGGATGCGTTTTACAAGAAAGTTTATACCGATAAACTCATCATTAATAATCTTGCCAACATGTATTGTGATATTAATATTATATATTCTTTTATCAACTGTAATTTTAATGATTATAGATATGATTTATAGAAATGATATATCTAATATCGGTTACTATCAATTATTTATAAACGGTATTCTAATATCTACTCAAAACGGACTTTTATCAATAATTGAGTTAATTAGGTATCTAACATGGATAGTGATTGCAAGATCGTTATTAACATGGGTATCACCAAATCCGACAGCACCTATTGTCCAGATAATATATGCATTAACAGAGCCGATTTTAGCACCATTTAGAAGAGTAATTCCACCAGTTGGTATGGTTGATTTATCAGCGCTTGCAGTAGTAGTTTTTCTATGGTTTTTAGTTGTAGTATTAGCAGAGGGTGTTAAATACTTATTTTAGTTGTATAAACTTTGTAGCTAGCAATACCTTTTGAATAATAATAATTTAATAAAAGTGAGGAAGAGGATATGAGTAGATATTTTACATTTCAGAATGAGAAATCGAATAAGTTTTGGATGATTGATTTAAACGGAACGAGCTACACTGTTAAATATGGTAGAATAGGAGCTGATGGTAAAGAGACTGTTAAAGAGTTTGCATCAGATGAGATCTGTAATAAAGAGTCAGAGAAGCTAATTGAAGAGAAGATTAAGAAAGGTTATATAGAGGACACGAGTTATAATAAGTAGGTAGTGTAAATAGAGGTTAATATAGTAATATTATATATATAGTGTTCTAAAAAAAAATATAATAAAGATAGGTTAAATTTTGAGTATAGCGTTGATTATCCCATCAGCTGGGATAGGAAGTAGATTTTCAGATACGGTAAAGAAGCAATATTTTATGCTAAAGAGTAAGCCTGTTCTTTACTGGACGATGAAGCGTCTTTTAACATCATATAGTTTTGATGAGACGGTTATCGGAGTATCTAAAGACGACTATAAATTAGTTGAAAGTATTTTATCTAATAGCGATATTAAGAGTTTTTCTAACAGTATCAAATTAGTTGAAGGAGGAAACACAAGAGCAGAGACGGTTAATAATTGTATACTTACAACAGATACAAAATATTTATTAATCCATGATGCTGTGCGTCCATTTGTTACAAATAAAGTTATAACGGATATAATTCATAAAGGTATAGATGAAGAAGAGGCTGTCATTGCAGGCTACACATCACGAGATACAGTAAAGAAGATTAATGGTAAGGGAGAGATTGTAAAAACGGTTGATCGCAATAAGATATTTATCGTACAAACTCCCCAGTTTTTTTTAAGAGATAAGTTGGTTAAAGCGTATAAATTAGCTTTCAAGAAGGATATAGCAGTTACAGATGATTCATCGGCATATGAGTTATTAGATGAGGATATATTATCTGTTCAATCAGATATCAGCAATATCAAGATAACTACAACATCAGATCAGAGGTTTTTAGAGTCATTTGCTGATGTGTATCTATCAGATATTATAGAAGGTAATTTAGGTGATTAACAATGTTTGATTTTAGTGATTTTAATTTTAATAAATTTATGTATGAATTATCGTTATCGATAGTTCCGTTTTTATTTGCGATAACAGTGCATGAAGTTATGCATGGATTTGTAGCATATAAGTTAGGTGATAATACTGCAAAAAATGCTGGTAGGTTAACGTTAAACCCTATAAAACATATTGATCCTATAGGGTTATTGTTTTTACTTGTAACAAGAATGTTTGGTTGGGCGAAACCAGTACCTGTCAATTTTTATAATATACGTCACCATAAATATGGTGTAGCGATGGTAGCTTTTGCAGGTCCTGCATCTAATATAGTTATGGCTATACTATCGTTGATAGCGATTAAGGTATTATTAATATCAGGGCTTCAAGAGAACATACTTGAGCCTGTAACTTTAATGCTTGTTTACTCTGTACGTATCAACATTGCATTAACGATATTTAACCTTTTACCTATTATGCCACTTGATGGTGCAAGGATTATATCAAACTTTTTACCAAGAGATATGGCTATAAAGTATGAGTCAACTGAAAGATATGGAATGATAATACTTCTACTATTATTTGTAACAAATATTTATGGTAACGTTATAGGTCCATTAATCGGTAGTGTGTATAGAGTGGCATTTTCTCTTATATAGTTAATCGGTATAATTTATTGATAAGTTTTATATATTGTTAATATTACTGTATATATGTTTATAATTTCTTATTTATTAGGAATATTATATAGTTTTTTTGAATGATTTATTATTGGAAGGGGTAATGTCAAAAGCAAGAGTAGTATCAGGAATGCGTCCAACAGGAGATCTTCATATAGGTCATTATTACGGTGCGTTAAAGAACTGGATAGATATGCAGAACGATTATGATTGTTACTATTTTGTAGCAGATTGGCATGCTTTAACAACTAATTATCAATCGCCAGAAAATATAAAAGCATCATCAAAATCGTTGATACTTGATTGGCTTTCAGTAGGTATTGATATAAATAAATCAACAGTATACCTTCAATCTAGTAATAAGTTTATAGCGGAGTTATATCTTTTATTAGGCATGGTTACACCTGTATCATGGCTAGAGCGTTGTCCTACATATAAAGATGTGTTACAAGAGTTAAACGATAAAGATATAAATAATTACGGTTTTTTAGGATACCCAGTATTGATGACAGCAGATGTTGTTATACTTGATGCACAATATGTTCCAGTAGGAGTAGATCAAGTTCCCCATCTAGAGTTATCAAGAGAGATTGTAAGAAGATTTAACTATCTTTATTCAGAGAACATTTTTGTAGAGCCTCAAGCGAAGTTAACATCAACACCTAAACTGTTAGGGTTAGATGGACGTAAGATGAGCAAGAGTTACAATAACTCTATACTGCTAAATGAGGATTTGAAAAATATTGAGCCTAAGATAAAGCAGATGATAACAGATCCTAAACGTATTAGAAAAACCGATGCAGGTGATCCAAAAGTATGTCCTGTATACGATTACCATAAACTTTTATCAACAGATAGCGAGAAAGAGTATATAGTTGATGGCTGTACTAAAGCGTTAATAGGTTGTATCGAGTGTAAGTTGATATTATCAAAACATGTGATAGAGTTCTTAGAGCCTATAAAAGAGAGACGAAGAGTATTTGAGACAGATATAGATGATATAGAGGTATTCTTATCGAGTTCACAAACGAAGGTTAATGATATGTCAGAGCAGTTAGTGGAAAAAGTAAGGAAAGTGTTAAAGATATGATTAATGAATCGTTATCTATAAAGATTGATGATGTTGAGTTTGAAGGGCCACTAGATTTATTAATTCATTTGGTGTATAAGAACGAGCTTAATATATTTGATTTACCGATATCAGAGATCACTATTTATTTTGTACAAGAGATAAGAAAGATGCGTGAAATGGATATTGAGGTTGCGGCAGAGTTTATTTATATGGCAACATTTTTAATATACCTTAAATCACGAATGCTTCTACCAAGAGATTCTGTAGATGATGCAGATCTAGATCCAGAAGAGGCGAAACTGCTTTTCAATCAGTTATTGATAGAGTACTCATTCTATAAAGATATGGCTATGGAGCTTAGAATTTTTGAAAAGTCATCAGGAAATTTTTTAGCACGATCAGACTCTCTACTTATTCTAAAAGAAGATATTTTAGTAGAGGATTCTTTTAGATTACCAGAGAGTTATTTTTCACCACCTAAAAGTAAACGAGAGAAAGAGATGGTGGTTAGAAATTCTAAGATAGCAGTAGAAGAAATTTCAAGGTTTATGAAGTCGTTTATATTGTCAAAAAATAAACTTCTTTGGGATGAGATAGCAGAGCAGTGTAATCATAAAGTTGAGAAATGTATCTCTTTTTCAACAGTATTAGAGTTGATAAAAGCGAAATCAGTAACTGCTTTTCAAGAAGAAAATTTTTCTTCAATATTATTAAGAGTAATTAGGGAGCTAGATATATCTGATGCAAGATAATGATGAATTTAACAAAAAAGATGAGGATTCTTTAGATAACAATATTTTAGATGAAGAGAACCTTGCATTACAGTTTGATGCAGGTAGATTTGATCATGAAGATATTCAGTCACAAGAGTTAGAAGAAAGTTATGAGGAGATATCAGAGGAGCATGAACAACGAGTATTTATATCGGCACTTTTTCTATCAGGAAAACCTATTGATGTGGCTACATTTCAACGAATGCTTCCTCCGTTAAATTTAGAGAACAGATTACTTATTTATGCAGAGAATTTTAATTCAGTACGATTAGGTATAAGAATAAGAAAGGTATCTGGTGGATATCAGATGGTTACCGATTCAGATGTAACACCATTTTTGGAGAGATTTTTCGGAGAAAAGACGGAAAACTTATCTAAAGCTGCGTTAGAGACATTAGCAATAGTAGCATATCGACAGCCAGTTACTAAGGTGGAGATAGAACAGATGCGAGAAGTGAATTCATCAGGAACAATGCGATTATTGTTAGATAAGAATTTAGTGAAAGTTGTAGGCAGAAAGGCGGTACCTGGTAAACCTTTATTATATGCAACGACAAAGTTTTTTTTAGAGTATTTTGGATTAAATGATCTCTCAGAACTTCCAACGTTCAGAGAGTGGCAAGAGCTTAAATAATGGCGGAATTAGTAAGAATTAATAGATATATTGCGTCGTCTTCCCAGTACTCAAGACGAGAAGTTGATGTAATGATTGAAGAAGGCAGAATTAATCTAAACGGTGAAATAGTAGTATCTCAAGGAGTAAAGATTGATCCTGATAATGATGCTATATTGATTGATAATGAGCCACTTATGATAGAAGAAATTCAGATCTATAAGTTCTATAAACCGAGAAAAGTATTAACAGAGTATGGTTTCGGTAGAGGTAGAGCTACGCTTGATTCATTTGATATATTAAAGACAAAGAAACTACCATATTCAGGTAGATTAGATTATGAGAGTGAAGGATTAATCCTTTTTACAAACGATGGTTATCTTATTCAACGTATACAGAAATCAGAGTCAAAAGTTGAAAAGCGTTACTATGTAACGGTAGATAGATTGCTTAATGATTATGAAGTAACAGAACTTAGGAACGGATTAGAAACAGATAGTGAAAAGTATCTTCCATGTAGGATAAAAGAAGTTGGCAGGAAGAATTATGAAGTTATTTTGATTGAGGGCAAAAAGAGGCAGATTAGAGAGATGTTCGGATATTTTGGATCATCTGTTAAGCAGTTAGTAAGATTTCAGATAGCTAATATTTTATTAGATGATATGTCTCCAGGTGAAATTAGAAAATTAAATAAACATGAGTTAAAAGAGCTTAAAAATATAGTTGGACTTTAACGAGTTAATATAATTCATAAATTAATATAATTAAAATTTGTTCTAAGATATATGATAATAATAGTATTGATTAATAAAGACCTATAAGGTATAATTATTTTTAGATTAAAAGGAAGTATAACTATTCTATGATTGGGGAATTAACTAGTTTAGTGTCAGAGATTGGAGATAAGATAACATCTCTTTCTAAGACATTTAGTGAAGATGAAATTAATGGAAAGATTTTAGAGATAGATAGACTTTCTTTAGAAGATAAAGATTTTTGGTCACAAAAAGATTCAAAGTTGTTATTAAAAGAACAAGCTATATATAAACGATTTTTAGATAGTTGGAAGTGTCTTAATAGTGCATACGATGATATAAATGTTTTGATAGAACTTTATAATGAAGGCGAAGAATCGTTAGAGAGTGATCTAAGTGAAAGCTACAATAGTTTATCTAAACTACTTACAGATTTTGAGCTTAAGTTAATATTGAATAAGGAGCATGATTCCTCATCAGCTATTGTTACAATTCATTCAGGAGCAGGTGGTACAGAGTCTAACGACTGGGCTGCGATGCTTTTTAGAATGTATAATAGATATGCAGAGCGAGCAGGCTTTAAGTTAGAGATATTAGATCAATTAGATGGAGATGAAGCAGGTATAAAATCTATCACATTTAATTTGATAGGTGATTATGTTTTCGGATTTTTAAAAGGTGAGATCGGTGTTCATAGGTTAGTTAGATTATCTCCATTTGATTCTCAAAACAGAAGACACACATCATTTGCATCAGTATTTGTTCTTCCAGAGATCGACGATAATATTGATATTAATATTTTGGAGTCAGATTTACGCATAGATACCTATAGAGCAGGCGGAGCAGGCGGACAACATATTAATACAACTGATTCAGCGGTACGTATTACTCATATTCCAACAAACATAGTGGCAGCTTGTCAGAATGAGCGAAGTCAGCATAAGAATAAAGCATCTGCGATGAAGATATTAAAATCAAGATTATATGAACATGAAAGAAGTATAAGAAACCAAGAGAAAGATAAATTAGAGAGCAGCAAAGCTGATATCGGTTGGGGTAATCAGATAAGATCATATGTTATGCATCCTTATAAGATGGTTAAGGATTTACGAACAAGGGAAGAAACAGGTAATGTTGATTCTGTTATGGACGGCGATTTAGAGGGGTTTATTAAGAGTTATCTACTATACAATGCAGGTATATCTTAATTTATATTAATTATGAGAGTAAGAGGAGACTAGAGCGTTAATGAAGGGGAGTTATCATAGACCAACTTATGCAGAGATAGATCTAAATAAGTTTTTAAATAATGTCAAGATCGCTAAAGATAGTTCTAAGTCAGATATTATTGCTATGGTAAAAGCAGATGCTTATGGACATGGCGCAAAGGAGCTTTCTCTTCATGCATACAAGTTCTCTAACGTAAAACATTTTGCAGTAGCTACAATGACAGAAGGTTTAGAGTTAAAAGATATTTTTAATAGTAATAATATTTATGACATACATATATATATACTTGGATATATAGCTGATAAATATATCAAGGAAGCGATAGAGCAAGGTTTAGTATTAACTATATTTGATGATGAGTTTGCAAAACAGGTATCAGATATTGCAGGATCAATTAAATTACGTGCAAAGGTTGCATTAAAAATAGATACAGGAATGAATAGATTAGGGTTCAGTCCAGATATTTTGTTTGTAGATTTTTTAAAAAACTATCAGAATATTGACGTAGTACATGTTTTAAGTCATCTTGCAACATCGGGTTCGAATATAGATTTTGTAAATAAACAGACTAAATTATTTGATATGTTTATAGAGAGAAATTCTGAATATGATTATACAACAAGCTTCCTAAACTCATCAGGTATTACAAACTATGAGAATAAGTGGAGTTTTACACGTCCGGGTATAGCGATGTACGGTTATGAGTCTACTAATAGGTTGTTTGGTATTGATCCTATTATGAGTATTAAGTCTATTATAGTACATTCAAAAGTTGTAAAAAAGGGAGAGTCGGTAAGTTACGGCAGAACTTTTATTGCAGATAGAGATATGGTTATAGGTATAGTTCCTATAGGGTATGCAGATGGATATCCGACATCATTATCTAATAAAGGATTTATGTTTGTTGATGGTATTAAGTGCCCTATTGTTGGGGTTGTGTGCATGGATATGGTAATGATAGATCTAACAGGTGTGGAGGGTATTATGGTTGGTAGATCTGTTGAGGTGTTGGGTAGTAATATTACGGCTAATATGTTAGCAAGTTTAGCAGGAACAATAAGTTATGAGATATTAACAGGTATATCATATAGAATACCGAGAGTGTATATAAATGAACGCCTCTAAAGAAATGTTTATAATACGTTTTTTCAACTCTATAGGAGCCACAACTTTATCTTTATTTGAAGTTGCAGGTGAGATGAGTATTTTATTTGTGTCAACAGTTAAATGTGTTATAACAAAGAAAATTCGCTATAAATTAACTATGAAACAGATAGAATTTATAGGAATTAAATCAGTACCGATAGTAGTATTAACAGGTGGATTTACAGGTATGGTTTTTGGTATACAGACATATGTTGGTTTCAAGGATTTTGGAGCAGAGAGTATGTCTGGTTCATTAGTTACCTTAGCAATGGTTACAGAGTTAGGTCCAGTTCTAACAGGTTTGATGGTTGCAGCACGCGTAGGTTCATCAATCGCAGCAGAGCTTGGAACGATGAAGGTAACAGAACAGATAGATGCACTTGATGCTATGGGCATAAATACGTTAGATTACCTTGTAGCTCCGCGATTAGTTGCAGCAGCGATTGTTTTTCCTATGTTGAATGTTATATGTATAATGTTCGGCTTGATGGGAGGATACGCTGTTAACGTTCTATTTTTAGGTGTTAATTCTGTTGAGTATATAGATCAGTCGGTTTTATATGTTGGCTTTATAGATTTATTTAACAGTCTAGTTAAAGCGTTTGTGTTCGGTTTAGTGATAGTAGTTGTTGCGTGTTATAAAGGATTAAATACTAGGCTAGGAGCAGAGGGAGTTGGTAAGTCGACTACTCAATCAGTAGTTATTTCATGTGTTTTAATTCTTTTGTTTGATTATATTATAACAACATTTTTGGTAAGTATATGATTAAGCTAGTTGATATATATAAATCTTTCGGTTCACATGATATTCATAAAGGTATATCATGTGAAATAAAGAAAGGTGGTATAACGGTTCTTATAGGACCATCTGGAACGGGCAAGTCTGTTCTGTTGAAATTAATGATGGGGTTATTAAAACCAGATAGTGGTAATGTTTTTATAGATGGTGAGGATATTACTTTAGCAAGCTATAGTAGACTACTTGAAATTAGAAAGAAGTTTGGTTTTCTTTTTCAAAATGCTGCGTTATTTGATTCGATGACTGTTTTTGAGAATGTAGCTTTCCCATTGCGTGAGCATACAGATTATGATGATACAAAGATTGCAGGGATAGTTGAACATAAACTATCTGTTGTAGGTTTAAGTGATGTTAATAGTAAGTTTCCATCAGAGTTATCAGGTGGTATGCGTAAGCGAGTAGGGCTTGCAAGATCGCTTACCTTAGAGCCAGATATTATGTTATATGATGAGCCAACAACAGGTCTTGATCCGATAATGACAGATGTAGTAGATGATCTTATCTATGATACACAACATCAGTTGAATATAACTTCAGTTGTTGTATCACATGATATAAAATCGGTTTTTAAAATAGCTGATAATGTTATAATGGTTTATCAAGGTAAGGTTGTTTTTGCTGGTAGTACAAGGGATTTAGGTAGTACTGATAATCAATATGTAGTACAATTTTTATCAGGTATAAAAGATGGTCCAATAAAAGTATATTAGACTAAGAAGATCTATATAGTTTAATTTATAATTTACAATCAAGGAAATAATATGAAGTTTGGTCTAGAGACTAAAGTTGGAATTTTTGTAATAATATCGATAGTGCTACTATCTTTTCTTGGCATATCATTTGGTAAACTTTCTTTTAATAAAGATGAGGTTTACGTTGTTACGTTTATGATAGATAACGCTGATGGATTAAAGAAAGGTACTAAGGTGTTTTATAGAGGGCTTCCAGTTGGACAGTTAGATGATGTAAGTTTAGTTGGTAGTGAACTATCGGCCACATTAAGTATATCAGAAAAGTATACTATTCCTGATAATATAGAGTTTGCAATACGACAATCTGGTTTCATGGGTGATAAAGCTATAGAGTTGATAGTTATAGGTGAGCCATCAGATGAGGTATTGAAAGATGGAATAATTTATACAGATAGACAAGTTGGAGCATCTATCAATAAAGCAATAGATTCGGTAGAGAGAATGTCTACAGAAATAGCAGATTTAGCTAAATCAATTAATAAATTAATTCAGAGTGAGTCAACGACTAATGTTGTACAATCTACGTTAAAATCATTACAAAGTGTTGCCGATAACCTAGATAAATTAGTTTCAGAAAATAATAATAATTTTAATGACCTTGTTATTAGTCTTGGTAATACGATGAGAGTTATAGAAGGTGTTGTTGTTCGTAATGAGTCAGCGATTGATGGCACAATCACGAATATAGATGAGATTGTTGGAGCTATTAAAAACCTTTCAATATCTATCAATACGCTTATAACTGATAATGGTACAGATGAGGGATATGCAAAACCTATCATAGCTAATATAAATAATACGATTAAAAATATTTCTGATATAACAGAGGATATTAATAGTGGTAGTGGAACGTTAGGGTTATTGATTAACGATAATGAAACAAGAGATGATGTTAAGTCCATAATTAAGGGTACTAAAAACTTAGTTGGTGGTTTTAGTGCGTCTTTTATATTTGATTTTGGAGTAGACTACGCATTTAATTTAAACAATTTAAGAGGCTATGCTAACGTACGATATTATCCTAGGGCTAACCAATTTTTCACTTTAGGGATAAGTAATAGATCAGGATTAGGTAATACAGCAGCTACTGGTACATATGAGTATATAGATGCAGCTGGTAATCCACAGGTAGGAACATACACATTTCCAACATTATCATCAAATGGCACATTAGCATTTTCATTACAATATAGTTATGTGCTTTATAGATGGTTAGGTTTGCGTGGAGGTTTAATTGAGAACACAGTGGGGCTAGGACTTGATATATATCCATTAAGATCACAAACATTAGCATTTTCATTAGAGGCGTATGATTTTAGAACAGATTACAATAATCATGAAGTAGCTGTATTTACAAAAGCGTTGGTAAGCTATACCTTTTTAGATAGATATTTTATAAGGGTTGGCGTAGAGGATTTCTTCGGATTTGATCAACTTAGGTTTACAGTAGGTGCTGGAGTTAAGTTTATGGATAAGAATGTTAAGTATTTCTCTAAAGAAGTTGCAAAGTTAAAAGAGGAAGAAGAGATAGCTACCTTAGTTGATGGAGTTTAAATTTATCAATGAGTAATTTTAGTTTAGCTATATCGACATGTCCAAATGACACATATATTTTTGGTGGCTTGATCAATAAACTTATTAATACCGATATCACATTCGATATCACATATGATGATATAGAGAACCTTAACAACTTAGCAATTAACAGAAATATTGATATATGTAAAGTATCATTTGGGGTTTACCATAAAATCGCTTCAGATTATTATATATTATCGGCTGGTGCAGCGTTAGGATATAATACAGGTCCTATTTTGGTATCAAAACAGAACTTATCAGTTGATGAATTATCAGGCAAAAAGATCGCAATACCAGGGATAAATACAACAGCAAACTTGCTTTTTGATATCTTGTATAAAGGTATAGATATTGAAAAGATTGAGATGAGATTTGATAAGATTATTTCAGCAGTTGAAAGTGGTGAAGTTGATATTGGTATATTAATTCATGAAGGAAGATTTATATATAAGAGTTATAATTTAAAGTTAGTAATTGATTTAGGTGTAGAGTATTTTAATTTATTTGGATTACCGACACCGTTAGGTTTTATAGCTATCCGTAAGGATTTAGTATCTATATCGCCATCTATTAATGATGGTATTAGAAGGTCTATAGATTTCGCAAAAAGTAACTATCTGTTAATAGAAAATTTTATAAAAGAACATGCACAAGATATGAATGATGATGTAATAAAATCACATATAGATTTGTATGTGAATAAATATTCTTACGATCTGAATGTTAGTAAGGATGCGATATATAAGTTTTTAAATATTGATTTAAAAGAAGAGATAATAGTATGAAGATTTTATTAATAGTTAATCCTGTTGCTACTGGTTACTCAAAAGGTAAGGTAGAGAAAATTAAGAAGATATTAAATTTAAATTTAATATCTTCTAAGTTTGATAATGTCGAGACTGTGTTAACGGCATCAAGCTTGGATGGTTATAACATTTCAAAAGCATCAGATGCAGATATTGTAATTGCAGCTGGTGGCGATGGTTTAGTTAATGAAGTTGTTGCGGGTATGTATGGTAAGAAGGATAAGTTTTTTTCAGTACTTCCTTTAGGAGCAGTTAATGTTTTTTGTAAAGAGTATGGTATAGATGACAATCCTATTAAAGCTGCAAAAAACATTACACTTTCAAAATTTATAGAGATCCCAGTTGGCTTTATAGATGATAAACTATTTGTGCTTTTTGCAGGATTTGGTTTCGATGCAGAGGTGGTTAGGTTGGTTGAATCTAATAAAAAAAGGATTTTACCGAAGAAGCTTTCTTATGTGTTTACGGGGTTAAAAGTGTTGCTTACAAAGAAATTTGGATTAATGGATATATCTGCTAAAGGCTACGATCACAATCCTGCTCATTTAATTGTTTCAATTGTTTCGTCGTACGCTGGTAAACATCCTTTAGGTAAGTTAGATGCAGGTAAGTTAAATTTATTTGCTATATTTAAAACAGAGAAAAAATATTTAATCAAATCATTACTTTCAATTTTCACTAATAGAGGTTTTGTTGGATCAAGAATGCAGGCTGACTATATAAAGATTAATGATGTGACTCTCGCTCAAATAGATGGAGAAAGTTATAGTATAGATAAAAAATCTGTTTTTATCTCTATTAAAGAGAAAGCAGTAAAATTAATTTTCTAATCTAGTTTTCTTATCAGTAGATTATTTATCAATAACATTATCTAAACTACGATAGAACGATCACTTGTTTGATTGTAATAACATTATCTAAACTACGATAGAACGATCACTTGTTTGATTATAATAACATTATCTAAACTACGATAGAGCGATCACTTGTTTGATTGTAATAACATTATCTAAACTACGATAGAGCGATCACTTGTTTGATTGTAATAACAT
>CAMQYS010000019.1 GCA_947039395.1 uncultured Deferribacteraceae bacterium
TTTATTATCTGTAACATTATCTATTGAAACTACACCAGTTGATGTTTTATTATCTATTACATTATCTATTGAAACTACACCCGTTGATGTTTTATTATCTATTACATTACCAATATTATTCGTATTTACAATATTAGATGACTCAACTGAATAGCTGAAATCTGTATATAGAAAAAATGTTGAAATTACCATTGTAGCTATAGAAAAGAATCTCATACCTCGTCTCCTGAATTAAGCAGTATTAATGTAATCATAAACCATTTGTTTATTATTGACAACTATTATATTTAATATATAATCAGATGTTACATCATAAATAATTATTGATAATATAATTTTAGAGTTACACCTATGTAAATGGAGTAAAGAATGAATATAATACATAAACTACTGTTACTTATGGCAACCCTAACAATTGCAGTTGGATGTGAAAACAAGTGCGATGAAGATGATTTCATAGGCTTTAAAATGACTCAAGATAAATTTTTTTATATTACAAAAATATTTGCTACAAAAGTAGATGATGTAAGTAAGGTTGATGCTATAGTAAAGAGCGATAAAGCAATAATAACTGCTTTTGGAAATAACTTTAAGGTAACCACAACCAACAAATCTACACAATCTTATCACAGTGAAGATTCGCATGATACAAAGAACTCTCCTTTATGGATGTTTACTTTTTTCAATATAGAGAGTTTTTATCCAGAGGACTATGAAGTTGCTTGTGGACTTGAATTATGTTGTTATGCGTGCGTTGGTATAGAAAGTATGTTTTTTGATAACACAAATGAATATAAACCTAAAATAGATAGTAGTAATCTAAACCATTGGTATGTATATTACGATAATAACTGGTGGCAGTGGGATGTAACTAAAACTGGAATCAATTGGGGCTCATTAATTCCAACACCTACTGAATAGTTATTTTCTGTTACAATTAATTATTATACGGAGTAGAAAATGCCTTCAAAACTTAATAGATTATTTTTAATATCAATATTTCTTATCACACCATTTATGATATCATGTTACGCGCCTTTAGATGATCCATTTGAAATGAATAGATACTTAATGGATTATGATACTTTTAGAAACAAGTCGGAGATGACATTAACTAAAGTAACAGAGAGTGACGTTAATACTATCGTAAATCACGCAACCTATAAAGCTTTTGTTGCACCGATAAACTATAAGAGTCAAGGTAGCTACATTGTGGTGTACAATGCAGATGAGTATCAAAATATTGAGACGCTTACTGATCTTGCAAATGTAAAAGAATCGTACTTTAACATGTCATATCTTTTTCCTGATAATCATACAGATTCGTGGGGTGCTGGTGGCAAAACATCTATATGCATCGGTGTTGATCAGATAATTTTAACAGAAGAGACGGCAATAAAAGGGATAAAAATATCGAGTGAAAATCCTAATATGTGGTACTTATATTACAATAACAGCTGGTGGAAATGGAATGCAACAGCTAGAGATATTAACTGGCACAATTTATATCCAGATCCTCTTTTAGTTGAAGGTATACCTGTGCAATAATATTGAAGTGATGCAGAGATGTGAGTTAGAAAGAATTAGAAAAGTTATAAATTAAAAGTTATAAAAAATAGAAGATTATAAATTTAGAGGTATAGAGATGTATATTAAGAGTACGTTTCTGTGCCTCTTTTTTTTGAGAGTATTCTGTATCAAATAACTACAATCATATCATCTTGCAGATCATCAAAATTGATGGGAGAGAAGATATGACACAGAGGGTAAATTTAATATGACAAATGATGAAAAAATAAAAGAGTTACAGAATAGAAGTTATAGGCATACTTTTTGAAATATAGATATCAAAAATCCTATATCATATCAAGTTATCCAACCCTTATACAAGATATTAATTGGTTTATTTAAGAAAATGTTATAGTATGCTATAGGAGTAATTAGTGACTATAGAGTTTATAAAGAAAACTGGAAAGATAAAAAATATAGATAATCTTTTGTATTTGATTCAACTCTACACAGATGAAACAATATCTATTGAAATTAAGAGAGAGATAGTATCCTCAATTGGACGCCAAAATGATCTAGATATAATCTATGACTTTATTAAAAACAATGTGTTTAAAAAGAATTATATGGAAGTAATATATCAAATGTATAGAACTACTCTTTATAAGTCAAGTGATAAACGATTTAAATTATTAGCACAAGATATCTGTGTGTATTATGATAACGAAGTCTTATATAAAATGACAAAATATTATAACTACAAGAAAAATAAAATAAAAAGCACCCTTGTAAATAAATTAAGTAAACCACTTTTATTATGTGGAGATAATAAAAAATCACTTAAAAAACTTGATAAAGAAACTATTAACCTTATATTTACATCTCCTCCGTATTACAATGCTAGAGAATACTCAGATTACTCATCATATAAAGGTTATTTAAATGAAATGAAAAAAACACTAATGGAATGTTACCGAGTATTAGAAACAGGGCGTTTTATTATAATTAACATTTCTCCTGTTATCACAAAACGTCCAGGAAGAGAGTTTGAAAGCACTCGATATCCAATTCATTTCGATTTTCACAAAATATTAGAAGAAGCTGGGTTTTATTTTGTTGATGAGATAATATGGATCAAACCAGAACCATCTGTACCTAACAGAATTGGTGGTTTTATACAAACAAAAAAACCACTTGCCTATAAACCTAACTGTATTACAGAAAGCTTACTGGTTTACAGAAAAACCTCAAATTTCTTACTTGATGAAAATATTAAAAAATACCAAAATATGAGTTTAGATATAACAGATAACGATATAGAGAGATCGAATTGTTGGTATATTACACCTAAATCAAACAAAGATCATCCTGCTGTATTTCCGGAGCAATTATGTGAAAAAGTACTAACTTATTATTCCTATCCTGGCGATGTTGTGCTTGATCCTTTTGCTGGCAGTGGCACTCTCGGAAAAGTTTCAATCATGATGAATCGTACCCCTGTACTATGTGAACAAAATAATAAATATATTGATCAGATAAATAAGGAAAATAAATATGACATTCGATAAAATTATAGTGGATAAAGTAGTAGAACAGCTAATTAATGGTAACGATTATAGAGAAGAAGTAATACATAGTATTAATGCAGTATTTTTTGATTTCACAATAGATTTCTTTAAAAAAATCATTGATGCTAAAATGAGTAGCAAAAATATTAATTTAGATTGGTATAAAAGTAAATTCATTAACACATTAGAACTTTCTCCTCATGAAATAGCAAACTTTGCAGGAATAAATAAAAAAACTATACATAATATTGCTGGTAATTCAACAAAAGAAACAGTAATTGATTTTGCAAACGCAAATTTTACATATTTAGAAAATATGATCCGTCTTTTAGAACAAGATGCTCTTAATGAAATTAATATTACTATTAGTCTCTCTTACAACAATATCAATGTTACTTTAGACATAACAGAGAGTTTATTGGTCATAAATGCTCTTGCAACTAAAAAAATATCAATTAGAGGAGGAGCGTGGAGTGCGATCGGAAAAAGAGTTGAAAAACCTTTAGTAAATAGATTATGTGAGCTTACTGGTGTTGAAGCTAAATATATCAACAACACTCCTTTTATAAAAGATAAAAAGAAGGACTTTGATAGAGAGGTTGATTACAAACTAATCTCTAAAGAAGATACTGAATATCGAGTTGAGGTCAAATTAATGGGAAAAGGAAATCCAGAAAGTGCTGATGTTATACATGCACGAAATACAAACATTTTTATTGCGGATACACTAAGTGATCAAAATAAAAAACAATTTCAAGCAAGTGGAGTAAAGTTTTTAGAACTTAGAGGCTCTAATAAAAAAAAGATTATAAAAGATTTTAAAGCAATATTAGATACACTGCAAATACCATATACTCTTTAAACATTAATTCAATACCATCTAAACTAGTAACTTAACTATTTAAACTCAAGTTCATAAAATCACTAACTCTTAAAAATTTAGTTCCTACCCACTAGCTCTCTCCCCTCTTAATTTTCAACAAAAAAAATGTGTGGTGCACAAAATAAATTGTACATCCACACACTTAAATCGTAAACGGAGGAGGTAGGATTCGAACCCACGGAGGGCTATTAACCCTCAACGGTTTTCAAGACCGCCTCCTTCAACCAGGCTCGGACACTCCTCCTAAATAAGCAACATAAGATGCTTACCATGAGCTAAGATCTTATACATAATTCTAACTTCTGTCAAGTATTTTATCTTAAAATATTAAATTTCTTAACTATACCTATATAGCATAGTCGTAACTAATCTTAATTACCAACTTACTAAAGATAACCATGCTAAACCACACAAAACAAAAGGCACAAAACTTATATAATGTTATGTACCCTTTAAAACACCTTTTAATCTTTTACTTCTTATATCTTTTACTTCTTAACTGCTTATATCCGTAACTTTCTATACTAAACTACAATCCTTTTTGCTTTCTAAAATCTTCTAAAACTTCTCTATGATCGAACGCTAACTTTTCTGGCAACTTATCTATATCAAAAAACCTAGCCGATAACGCATCATCACGCCCTTCAGCCTTAACGTCCCTATCTATTATTTCGCATGAGTATATAACCGACACTGTATGACCTCTACTATCTCTATTTGGATCAGAATATACCCCTATCAATGAGATATCCTCTTTTTGAACATCAATACCTGTTTCCTCTCTAAGCTCTCTTACAGCAGCCTCTTCAACACTCTCATAAAGATCAACAAAACCACCAGGTATAGCGTAACCATACGGCTCATTTTTACGTTCAATCAACAACACCTCACGTTCACGATATACAAGTAGATCTGCTGCTAACCTTGGAGATGATTGGAAATATCCACCATATTTAACTTTCATTATATCTATCAACGTCTCAATAGACGTTGCTGTTAACCTGTTAGATTTAAACACATCAACTATAATACCTAATATCGCATCTAACTCTGGTTTTCTATTAGCCTCAATATCTTGTAACATCGACGATTTAAACGATGGTACTCCACCCATTCCCGTAACTATTTTATCAAACTCGTCATCTTTAAGATCTATATCAAGCATATTGGCAGCAAGTAACGCCTCATCAAATATCCTCTTAGCCAACGTAACAGCTGTTTTATCTTCTAAAAACTTTCCATAAGTATATCCAAAAAGAGCAGTCAATGGATTTGACACAGCATTGAAAAGGAGTTTACGCCACTGATCCTTAACTATATCACTACTATGTTTAGATCCGATATCAGCACAATTAAAAATATTATTCACTATCTCTAAATTAGAACTACTATCTGATCTATCACCTGTTTTAAAATAATCATAAATTATTTTAGCTTCAGAGAAATACTTAAGTTGATTAAAGTTTTTAGATACAGCAGTAACATAGACAACTGATACAACAATTTTATCAGCATCTATAACTGTAGATATCAATTTAGGATTATCAACACCGTTCTGTAAAGATACAATCAATCCACTCTCTTTTAAATGTGGTTTAATCATAGTTGAAACATTCACTGTATCATTTGATTTTACAGAAAGAAACACTACATCATATAATCCTTTAAGCTCATTTACAGCGTTTATCTTATGATTTGATCTGTTATCATCAATATCAATAACAAACAATCCATCTTTTTGTAAAATATCTAAGCGTTCACCACGTGCAATTATATCATACGATATATCCGCTTTAGATAATTTATACGCAACATATGAACCTACAGCTCCTGCTCCAAAAATAGCTATCCGAACACTAGATAGAGCAGATTTATCTATATTATTATTTGATAACAAGTTCATCATCGACTACCATCGCTTTAAATTTTTTCCTTTTATCATAAGTTGTATCAAGCATTAAATCAGAAAGTTTATCTTCAAGATACTCTTGTAAAATTCTACGTATCGGTCTTGCACCATACATATACGGATAGTTATTAGATATAAGAAATCGTTTAGTTTTATCATCAATTACAACCGATCTGCCAAGTTTAAGTAATCTATTATTGATCTCTTCTATCTGTATATCCATAATTTTTATTAATTCATCATTACTTAAAGGTTTAAAATATACAATATTATCTATACGATTAAGAAACTCTGGAGAAAAATACTCCTTAACCTCTTTTTTAGCATTAACTTTAAATTTATCAAAATCAACAGTATCGCCTTTATTCAACTTATTATCAAACCCAAGTGGTTTATCGTTCATAGTTGTTTTAGATCCTAGATTAGATGTCATAACAACTATAGTGTTTCTAAAATTAACTTTATGTCCTAGAGAATCTGTTAAAACTCCATCATCTAATATCTGTAGTAGAATATTGAGAACATCAGGATGAGCTTTTTCAATCTCATCAAAAAGTACAACGCTATACGGTTTTGTTCTGATATATTCAGTAAATTGACTACCCTTACCGTGTCCGATATATCCAGGAGGTGAACCTATAAGACGTGAAACATTAAACTTCTCCATATACTCACTCATATCTACCCTTACAAGTGCATCTTCTCTACCGAATACGATTTCAGCAAGTTTCTTCACAACTTCAGTCTTACCAACACCAGTAGGTCCTAAAAATATAAACGATCCTATAGGACGGTTAGGATTAGATATTCCTGAATAGTTACGTTTTATCGATTTTGATAGTAGATCTATCGCCTCATCTTGACCGATAATATGTTTTTTTAACTCTTCATCTATTTTAGCGATGCGTTGTTTCTCATCTGATTTTAATTTATTTGATGGAATGCCAGTAATTAATGACACAACATCAGCAACATCTTCAACCGATACAGATCCCCAAGTATTTTCAGATGCTAACGTCCATTTATCTACTTTATTTCTATAGCTTTTAAATAGCTTATCAACTTTCTTACTGTATATATCAATCATCTCAAAATTGCCAACTGCAATAAAGTTATCTCTTAATTCTCTTACTTCCTCAATCTTATCTTTTGCAACAGTTATCTCTTTAGGAATAAGCATTTTATCAAGTTTTATTTTTGCAGCAGCCTCATCAATAACATCTATACTTTTATCAGGTTGATTTTTATTTGTCATATATCTATCGGTAAGGTATACCGTCTCTTCAATAACATCATGAGGTATTAATACTTTATGAAAATCTTCATAATATCCAACGATACCTTTAATAATGCTTATAGTTTCTTCCTTCGTTGGCTGCTCAACTATTATTGTTTGAAAACGTCTATCAAGCGCTGCATCTTTCTCAAAATATTTTTTATACTCCGATACAGTTGTAGCACCGATACATTGAACAACTCCTCTTGCAAGAGCTGGTTTCAACATATTTGCAGCATCAATAGAACCCTCCGCTGAACCTGCACCGACTATAGTATGTATTTCATCAATAAATAAAATAATATTGTGATTATTTTCAATCTCTTTTATAAGACTTTTTAATCTCTCTTCAAACTGTCCTCTATATTTTGTTCCAGCAACTAGATTACCTAGTTCAAGAGATACAATTCTTTTATCTTTTAGAAATTTAGGAACTGATAAATCTAACAATTTTATCGCTAACGCTTCTACAACTGCTGTTTTACCAACTCCAGGTTCTCCAATTAACACTACATTGTTTTTATGTCTTCTTGAGATAACTTGAATTAAACGACTTAACTCTCTCTCACGTCCGATAACTCTATCTAACTTACTCTCTTTGGCAAGTTTAGTTAAATCTTTACTAAACTCATCAAGTAAAGGAGTGCTACTAACAGTAACTTTATTTTGCATTTTACTTTTAGTATAGTATGCAACATACTCTCTCATACCTATAATCTCAAAACCAACATTAGATAAAATTGAGTAAGCACGTCCCCTGCTCTCTCTAAGTAAGCCAAGAAATAAATGCTCTGAACTAACAAATGCACTTCCCATAAATTTTGCTTCTTCAACAGAAAACTTTAACACTTGACCTGCCGTAATAGAGAAAGGGATCTCCGCTTTAGGCATAACAATAGCACCTGTCTGAATTAATGAACGGATTTCCTTAATCAACGCAGAGATATTAATCTTATGATTTAAAAATATCTCATAAGGCATTCCCGATTTATCTTTTAAAATACCTAATAGTATATGTTCTGTATCAACATACGGCTTCATAAGTTCCCCAGCTTCTTCTTTAGCAAAGAGAATTACTTGCCTAGCTCTTTCTGTAAAAATATCAAGCATAAGCCTAATACCACCTTCATTTTATATAATCTTTAACAGATAATTAATAACAATAAATCAATACAATTACCATAAGATATATTATAAATCTTAATAACCTATAAAACAACTAAAATAATCAAGCTTGACAAATAACTATATAAACATCAAAATGACTGTTAGTATTTATATAAATTAAGGTATTAACTATATGAAAATAAAAAATTATTACTCTCTTGCTTTTATATCTCCTGATAAAACAGGAATTGTTGCAAGTGTTAGCAAAGTTTTGTACGATAACGGTTTTAATATTGATGATTCTAGTTCAATCTATATTTCTGGAATTTTCTCTATGATCTTAGTTGTGAGCCATAAGAATGAGTTGACTGTTACGGAAATTTCTACGTTATTTAAAGATACTGGTTATAAGCCACAAGTAAATCAAATACCCGAAATAGATACAATAACTATCGGTGATTCATATTCAGTATCTGTGTACGGTGCAGATAAAGCTGGAATAGTTTATAAGATAACTAATTTTTTAGCTGAACAAAATATTAATATTGTTGAGCTTCAAACAAAAGTTGTTGGTAAAGATAGCGATGAAATATATGTTATGATTTTAGAAATTGTTGTTCCAACTAATATATGTGATAGTTGGGAACAGAAACTCTTATCTGTAGCTAAAGAGATAAATATAGATATTAAAATAAATAAAATTGATTCGTATGAGTTTTAGAGTATAGATGTCAAAAAGAAAAATATTACTCTATCCTGATGAAAGATTAAAGATAGAGGCAACAAAAGTTGATGATATAAATCAAGAAACTTTAGAAATTATTGAAGATTTAAACAGTATTATGTCTGATATTAGCCACTCTGTTGGAGTAGCTGCAACACAATTAGGATATAGTAAACGTATCGTAGCTGTTGATGCATCTAAAAATATAAAGTGTACTGATAATCACGGAGCAATGATACTTATTAATCCTGAAATCATATCACATACAGGGTTGATAACTTTTAGAGAGGGGTGTATGTCTGTCCCTGATTTTACTGGAAATGTTAATAGAGCCGAAACAATTAAATTATCGTTTTACGATGAAAAATTTATCAAAAAAGAGTTAATGCTACAAGGGTTTGAAGCGATTGTAATACAACATGAATTAGACCACTTAGATGGGATACTTTTTATAGATAGAGTTATATCTAAAAGAACCGATCTGTTTAAAAGAAAAAGTTATAAGTAGATATATAATATAAATTATTAATATCACGGAGAGAGAGTATGAAAAAAGTTGTTGTTACAAGAAGGTTACCTATAGATATCAATGAGGTTTTGAGCGATTTTGATGTAGATGCTAATTTCACTAACGAACCTATATCGTGTACAAGATTAAAACATCTTACAAACGATGCAGAAGGAATAATATGCATGCTTGATGAGAAAATCGATAAAAACATATTAGAATCATCTCCTAAACTTAAAGTTATTGCAAACTACGGTGTTGGAGTAAATAATATTGATCTTGTTGCAGCAAAAGCATGTGGTATAACTGTTTGCAACACTCCAAATATATTGACTCAATCAACAGCCGAACTAGGATTTGCATTAATGATGGCCGCTGCAAGACGTCTATCTGAAGGGGATAGATTAACTCGTTTAAATATCTTTCCTGCATGGAGTTCAACACTACTATCAGGTACTGATCTATACGGAAAAACTTTAGGCATTTTTGGAATGGGGGAGATCGGTAAAGCTTTAGCAAAAATGGCTAGTGGATTTAATATGAATATTATTTTTCATAATAGACATGTGCCTGATCCAAAAAAGATGCTTCCTAATTCAAAATATGTAACGTTTGATGAATTATTATCTGAATCAGATTTTATCGTTATCACAGCACCACTAACACCTGAAACTAAACATAAATTTACTGCTACTGAATTTATTGCGATGAAAAAATCATCTATATTGGTTAATATCGGAAGAGGGCCTATCATTAACGAAGCTGATCTTGTGAACGCTTTAAAATCAGGCGTGATCGCAGGGGCTGGATTAGATGTTTACGAAGATGAACCTATTGTTAATAGCGAACTTAAAACACTTGAAAATACTATTCTAACACCTCATATCGGATCATCAACTATTGAGACTAGAAAAGGTATGGCTAAGATGTGCGTTGATAGTATTATATCTGTACTTAAAAATAATACTAAACCTCATAACACTGTGAATATTTAATTACTGATTTGTACTTGTTTTAATAATAATATTATTATTGCTATACATATTACTACTTATAATAACATTATTAGTAGTGATGATAAATATAGATGTGTCTAACTATTTAGCTAGACACATTTTTTTATTAATTTATTACTTATATCTTAATAAAATTATATTGCACATAACTTTATATCAACTACCCCCTTTTTTTAAATAAAAATTAAAACTGATATACTCTTCTTACTATCACACAACACCTGTTCATAAGTTTAAAATATATATAAGTTTAAAATAAGTAGTGTTTATGATATAGTAGTTGCTAGATAATTATTTAAAAGTTATCTAATCAACTAGATAGCTTTTTATTTTACAAAAATAAAAGAATTATATTTTATGAGAAAGAAGGTTTTACAATGGAACATTTTGCAACATGGAAAAGTCAAATAGAGAAATTATATCAAGTTTATAGTAATTTTTGTGAAGGAGTTGATTACTCAAAATCACCTATCGCTAAAGAAGAGAAAGTCACAAAACTGGAAGCAACTATCGGTTGTACTATCCCTAAAAGTTTAAGAGAGACTTTTTTGCTGTTTTCAAGAAAGATAACTTTCACAGCTTTTCTGCCAGAAGAGTTTGAAATGCCAACTGCATTTGAAGATATATTTTCTGCCAATTTTAAATTTTCATTATTCGAAATAGAAAATGCTGAAGAGATGAGACGTGATCTAATTGATAGCATGTTTACTAATAAAAAAGATGAACATGATAAAGTTTGGCATAATAAACTTGCATTCATGACTGTTGGAAACGGAGATATGATCGCATTCGATCTTGATGATCCATCAGATGATAAACGAGTTGTGTATCTTAGTGCTGCTGGTGAAAAAAGTCACGGAATGTTATTAGGCAAAAATTTTAAAGAGTATTTTAGTAACCTGCTTTCAATAGGTGCTTGTGGTTCTGAAGATTTTCAGATGATGCCTTTTATAAATGAAACATCTGGACTTGATGCAACATCAGAGAGAGCAAAAATATATCGTAAATTAATTAAGCTTAAATGGGATGATTAATTAATAACATTGCAAATTTTTAGTGTCGATTAAATTGTTTATAAACTACTGTTAAATTCATTCATAATATTGCAACTTTGTGTTATCAATAAAATTACTTAACAGTCGCTCGTAACTAATTTTATTTATTGAGAGGTACAATTATGAAAGATAGTATAAAACCTAATCCAAACTCTGTTTTTCCAGTGAAAGGGGTTGATACAATAACCTATGTTAAACCAACAATAAAAAACCCCAATATCATTGTTGGAGAGTTTACATATTTTGCTGATGTTGATTTTGAAAGCCATGTTACACATCATTATGATTTTTACGGTGATAAACTTATTATAGGAAAATTTTGTCAAATCGCAGCTAATGTGAATTTTGTTATGAGTGGTGCTAACCATCAGATGAACTCAGTATCTACATTTCCATTCTATATACTAGAAGGCTGGGATCAAGAATTTCCATCACTTCATAAGCTTCATATAAAAGGAGATACTATTATCGGTAATGATGTATGGATCGGACAAAATACAACGATTTTACCTGGCGTTAAGATAGGTAATGGTGCAATCATAGGTGCTAATAGTGTTGTTGGGAGCAATGTATCTGAATATTCAATAGTAGTTGGTAATCCTGCAAAACAGGTTAGAAAAAGATTTGATGACGAACTTATAAATATAATGGAGAAAATCAAATGGTGGGACTTACCTATTGATGAAATCAATAACCTCATTCCGATACTAAGTAATGATAATTTAGATGAAGTGAAAATAATTTTAAAAGCAAGATTATAAAAAAAATATTATATCTAAATACCTGCCCTTAGAGATATATAATAAGCTAGAAATATTCTGATCTTTTTATGATAATTTCCATTACATATATCTATGTGATAAAATACTGCTAATGAATAAATATAACCAACGATCTATCAACTATATCTGCCTAAATCCAGATAGAAATTATATGTAACTCGCTATTATATAGATTTCAAACAATAGAAGTCTATATCTACAATATAAAATTTATATCTTTTTAATCGGTACAAATGTTTTAGTAAACGGTAGATTTTGTAGTTGACTATCTATGTAATCTCTACCAAAAACTATCCTTCCATTATTATAACTATTTGGAAGCACAACTTCTAATGATCCTACAGGATCTTCAATATCTATAAAAACTTCTTTAACAATTTCACCTTCATTACTATATATTGTCAAATTTAACCCTTCAATATTTTTAGCATTCATATAAGAAACAACCATAGAAATTATAATTAACACAGCAGCTATATACCAATATTTCATATATTTACCACCAAAAAAACGTGTAAAATTTCGTATACTCATAAAACTAATCTCCTTCACTCAAATCAAATCTATATATCTATTAAACTTTTTTATTATATCAATCTAACTAACACCATATAACCGCTACTTATTTAATATGTTCTCTTATACCTGCAATAACATATTCAATTTCATCTAACTTTATCATGCTACTACCATCAGATAACGCCTTATAAGGATCTGGGTGTGTCTCTATAAAAAAACCTTTAATACCGATCGCCGCTGCAGCTTTTGACAGATATGGAACATATTGAGGATCGCCTCCTGATACTCCATTTAATGCTGATGGTCTCTGTGTTGAGTGAGTTACATCAAAAACTATAGGAAGATTATATTTTTGCATATCAATCATATTTCTAAAATCTACAACTAAATTATTATAACCGAACATCGTACCTCTTTCCGTAATCAATACCCGTTCGTTACCAGCTGATAAAACTTTTTCAATAGGATATTCCATATCATCACCAGACATAAATTGTGCCTTTTTAATATTTACAATCTTACCAGTATTTGCAGCAGATAGAAGTAGATCTGTTTGTCTTGCTAAAAAAGCTGGAATCTGAAGAATGTCTGCATTGATAAGTTTCGCAGCATGAGCACTTTCATGTATATCCGTAAGAATAGGAATGCTGAACTCTTTCTTTATCTCTCTATAAAGGCTGTTAGCTTCATCGATAGAAACACCACGATACGAGTTTATTGAACTTCTGTTAGCTTTATCGAACGATGCTTTAAATATATACATGAAACCGTATTTTTCTGCGATCTCTTTAACTTTTTTTGCGATCGTAAAACAGATCTCGCTTGATTCAATCACACAAGGCCCCGCGATTAAAAATGGTTTACTCTCTAAGTCATTAAATAATCTACTCAATCTATCCCTCTGCTTATTCTAATAAACTTTATTTGCTATTTTATAATTTATGAGTAGCCATGTACACCCATTAAATATAAAAGAAATACATTATATTTGAAGTAGCAGATAAAGTAAATAGATTAAATAGTCGTGTGAGAAATTATAAGCTAATATTACTTTTTACAGCTAATAATCTAGTGATGAGAGAGTGAAAAAAGATTGTAAGTTGAACATACAAATTAAAAGTGTGTAAAAGTTACGAACTAACTCAAGTTCCATTATAGGTAAAAATTATGAGTGCTGGCTATAAGTCTAGATGTAAACTTTATAAAGATCTATTTTTCCATTTCATTTTTTTCACATATTAATTTCTATAAGAATAACAAAATAATAACTTTTAAAATGCACTGTTATCCATTGACCATACTTATATTTAATTAAATATAAGCCTATCAATCTAAAAGCCATCTCATAACAAAAGTAAAAATAATTACCTTATCATATTATATAATTTTGAAATATCACACATTATGTATATTATCAAACTATTAAATTATAATAATTATTAAAACCTCTTAGTAGCTATAGGAATCAATAGTATCAATAACCTATAAAAGATTATTAAAATAGCCGACCCTAAAACTACAGAGGCCGGCTTGACACGAGAACTCTCTCTAAAGCGAGGTTATTCCTCTACTCTGTTAAGTACTAAAGCAATACTTATGCCAAACCAACTAATAAGCAATAAACTAATCTTATTTTCCTTGATTTTAAAAGATTATTACTAAAATTACTTGCTTTTAATCAAATAATTTTATCAATGTTACACCAAAAAGTATGATCAAACATGCTGCTAAACGGCGTAATCCTGAACTCTCCTTAAAGAAAAATATTCCTATCAGTAATCCAAATAAAGCCGAAACTTGCCGTATCGCTGCTGCGTATGATATCTCTATATCGACTAATCCGATCCTAAAGGCAGCAGTTGATGCATATACTACGATACCAGCAACGATTACTAGTTTCCACTCTATTTTACTACTCTTTTCATTTCTATAAGCGATTGAAACAAATATCCATGAGAAAACCATAGAGAAAAATGTCATCCAATATATGTATGTTAGAGGGTTAAAAACTGCCACACCTAATTTATCTGCTAAAGCACCAAATGAGTATACCCATGCAGCCAATAACGCATATAATATAGCTTTTAACGCAAGTTTACTATTTCCCCTAGTGCTATTCATAAATATACAACCACCTATAATAAGTAATATACCAACAAAACCTATTGCAGATATACGTTCACCTAAAAATAGATAAGCCCAGATAACTATAAATAATGGAGCAGCAGTTGTTATAGGATATACTAGTGATACATCGCCATACTTATAAGCAGTTGCTGTAAATAACTGATACATAGAGAAAAAAAACGCTGATATAATAGGTAGATACATATTATTTATATCCACATATAGTAAATTACCATCATATATAAGCATAAAGATAGTACCAGCAACAGTCGCAACCGTTAACATATATTTTGTTGACTGAACCTTATCTTTAGACATTTTAATTAAGATATTCCATGAAGCATGAAAAAAAGCTGAAATTACTATTATCTCAAATGAATAGTTCATAGATGTATCCTTTAATGTTTGATATGTTTACTTAATGAAACCATTAAACACAGCAACAACAATATATTGGTTTAATGATACTACTCTAACGGCACTACTATTAATTCTTCAAAATATTTAAATAAGTATAGGTATAATAATGATTGTAATATCTCTATAACGTTCAATTATTAATATTTTTAATCCTTATTTTATATATATCAACTTTAAACCATATATTGTAACTACAAAACTGTTACATAAGTATTTAAATATAAATATATATCTAGTCAAGATAAGATTGTAATATAACATCATATAAAAAGATATAAAAATATGTTTATTCTTTAAATTTACAATTAACTTTCTAAATCATATAACTATGATATAATCTTATTTGGTATAATATATTTCATGAATACAAAACAATCCCTAATATGTCATACTGTCAAAATCCATATTCATAGATGGGATTACTATACTCTTCTATCTTCTGCCCCATTAGATGAATATGATAGCAAATCAAAAAAGGTCTCTAAAAAGATAACATAAAATCTACAGCATATGATATTGCGATTATTATATCTAAAGTTTTTACATCATCTTTTGGTGATAAATTCACATCTGATGATTCTTTAACAGTAGGTAAAAATCTTTATAGTGAAATAAATAGATTTTTAATATATATATAGTTGATCTAATTATAAACCTAATCAACTTATGTACAGTAATCTATTTTTTTATATCTCTAACTATTTGATACAATAAGACGATTTATAATTAGCTTGCAATATTAATATTTTGTAACCATTTAATACTTCTATAGACTGATATATCGTAGAGGTTTAGTTAGTTAGTTAGTTAGTAAGTAAGTTAGTTAGTTAGTTAGTTAGTTAGTTAGTAATATCTGTCAAATATTATATATCACAATAATAGGTTGAAAACTTCTACTGATATATAATATAATAACTAAATCTACTCTAATATATTTTTAGTTAGAAGAAAGTATCCGTAAAACACAATATCAAATATAAACAATTCCTTTATTATTAAAGAGTTCTATTGATATTTTTATGTGAACAATATACTATTTATTTTGTCTATTGTGCTTATGTTGTAGTAAAAGGGAGATCTATGAATATCTTAATAAAAACATTGACTGCTGTATTGTTAACAGTATTAACATCTGTCACTACTGTACACGCCCAAGCTAATGTAAAAAAAACAGTAGTAACGGTAATAAAACCATATAAAGGGTTTACAGAACCTATGGTAGAGTTAACAGGATCAGCATTCTTTTCGATATCATCTGGGGTAGCTGCTGAAAGTGCTGGGAAAGTTAAGCAGATATTTGTAAACGAAGGAGATAGTGTTAAAGCAAACGCTCAACTTGTTCAACTTGATGATGAGATAATATCTTATTCGGTAGAGATAGCTAAAGCGACAACGAATATGGCAAAAAGTAATCTTGATCAAGCATTTAAAGATTACGATAGAAATAAAAACTTATATAATAAAAAAGCTGTAGCATTATCAGTATTTGAAGATTATGAAACAAAATATGCTAATGCTCAAAATGAGTATCAATCATCGCTTGCTAGCTTAAGTAAACTTGAAACCGAGAAAAATAAAATGCTTGTTAAGTCTCCTATAGCTGGCTTTGTAACAAGTAAAGATGTTGAAATTGGTGAGTGGGTTACAGTTGGTGGACTTGTTGCAACAGTTGCATCTAATAGTTATGAAGCAAGAATATCTCTACCTGAAAAGGTACTACCTTATATTAAAGTAGGAAGTAAAGTAACTCTAATATCTAATAATAAAGAGTATAACGGTAAAGTATTATCTATAAATAAAAAAGGTAATTTAGCGACAAGAACCTTTGAATCAAGAATATCTTTAGGTAATAACACATCACTTAGAGAGGGGGTTATTATAACTGCACGTATACCATCTGGAAAACCTATGGCTGCTCTATTTGTTAAACGTGATGCGGTATTAACGGTGAACTTCTCTAAAGGAGTATATGTAGAGTTAGGTGGAGTAGCAAGATTTGTACCCGTTACAGTTATCGGTTATAAAGGTAAAGATGTTGGAGTAACAGGCGATATAACGGTTGATGATAATATAATCTTAAATGGAAATAATAGAATACGTAACGGTTCAAATGTTACGATAAGCGGTAAATAATAATGATTAAATTTGCTTTAGAAAATCCGATAAAAGTTTTTGTTGGAGTATTATTTATTGTTATATTCGGTATAACAACATTAAAGAGTATGCCGTATAGATTAATCCCTCCTATTGAATATCCTCAAGTATCGGTAACTACAAGATGGAGTGGCGCAACTCCATACGATATGGAAAGAGAGATCGTTGATCCTCAAGAAAGAAAACTTAGAACAATCCCAGGTCTTGTAGATATTGAATCAATAGCGTCAAACGGTTTTGCAAGAGTAAATATGCTATTTGATATCGAAGAAGATATTGATGATGCTATGTTACAGGTTTTAAATAAGTTAAACGAAGTAAGAAGCTATCCTGAAGATGTAGATAACCCTACAATTAAAGCAGCTAACTCCGATGATTCTCCTAGTATAATGATGATGATCTTACCTACTGATAACTATACAAATATAGATGATTTTGGATCATATGTTACAGAGATTATACGTCCGTATTTTGATAGAATTGATGGCGTATCTGATATCTCTATATCAGGTGGATTAAATAAAGAGATCCACATAAAATTAGATCCACATATATTAGCACTATATAAAATAACAGTTGGTGATGTTGCTAGAATATTAACTGATGAAAATATTACAATCTCTGCTGGAACGGTTGATCTTGGTGAAAGAGAATTTAGAGTATTAACAGAAGGAGAAATTCAAGTACCTGCAGATCTTCAAGAGATTGTTATTATCTCTGATGGTAACTCAAGAGTTAAATTTGGAGATATAGCCGATATCAGTTTCGGATATTCAAAAAGAACTTTCACAAGTAATTATAATGGTATGAATGGAATATATCTAGGTATAATTGCTGAAGCAAATACTGATGTTCTTCAATTAACAAAAAAAGTTAGAAACACAGTAGCATTGTTAAATGATGGAATATTAAAAGATCAAAATTTAAGAGTGCAGTGGCTATCAGATCAAGAAGATTATATTCTTGATGCACTTACACTTGTTCAATCAAATATATTAGTTGGATCAGTACTTGCAGTATTAGTGCTTCTAGTATTTTTAAGAAGTGTTAGATCAACTTTAGTGATAGCTGTTACTATCCCAATATCCATAATCGGAACATTTTTTATATTAGGTTTATTTGGAAGAAGTTTAAATGTGACATCTCTTGCAGGGATAGCTTTCTGTGTTGGAATGCTGATAGATAACTCTATTGTAGTATTAGAGAATATTGATAGACACTTAAAGATGAATAAAACTCCATTTCAAGCAGCATACGATGGTACTAAAGAGGTTTGGGGAGCGGTTTTAATATCTACTCTTACAACTATTGCAGTCTTCTTACCAGTTGTATTCATTAAAGAAGAAGCTGGACAATTATTTTCTGATATAGCTTTATCTGTATCAGCTGCTGTTGGATTAAGTTTAATTGTTTCTGTACTAGTAATACCTGTTGCTACAAAACTTATATATAGCACAGGTAAAGTTAAAGGTAAGAAAAAGCTAACTGGTAACCTTGCAAAAATAGATACATTAATAACAAAAATAGGCACAGTCTCTGTTAATATATTAATGAGAGTTTCTACTAAAGTTAATAAATCAACTAAAAACAAATTGCTAGCAATTGCAAGCGTTACAGCGTTCGCACTTATATCAACCTACCTACTTATTCCTAAAATGGATTATCTACCTAAAGGAAATAAAAATCTTGTTCAAGCTTTCTTAACTATTCCACCAGGATTATCTATAGCTGGAAGAACAGAGATTAGTGATGCTTTATTTAAATATGTTGAACCCTATATCGGTGTAGAGAAAGATGGATATCCAGCGATAGAAAACTTCTCATTTGCAAGTGGTACATGGGGTATTAGTTTATATGTAACAGCCGAGGATAAAAATAGAGCTGGTGAACTTGTTCCACTAATCGCAAAAGGTATAGCTAAAATTCCTGGTATATTCGGAGCAAGCAACCAATCAGAACTTTTTAAAATAGGACGAGGTTCTGGAAGCCAACTACTACTTTTTATATCTGGTGCTATGGAGTACGATGAGCTTGCATCAAAAGTTCTACTAATACAAAATAGAATACTTGAAACAATCCCCGGAGCACAGGTAAGATCTAATCCCAACGCTAACCCTGTATGGCCAGAGATATACTTCTATCCAAATAGAGAAGCATTAAAAGCAGCAGGTATATCTACAAACGAGATGGGTATGGTACTTGACTCATTTCTTGATGGAAAAAAAGTTGCAGAAATAACCGATGCTGAACTTGGAACAATTGATATTGTTTTACAAGGAACATCTTCATTATATAATAATCCTAATGAGATTAACTCTATACTTGTAAACTCTCCATACGGGCCCCCTGTTCCTATATCTAGTTTAGCAACTGTTGTCGAAACTTTAGGTGTTGAACGTATAAGAAGATATAACTCTCAAAGATCATTTTCACTCTCAATTACAACTACTGAAAAAATGGTGTTAGAAGAGCTACTCAACAGAACAATGGACGAAGTAATAGAGCCTCTTCGCAGTAACGGACTTATTGATGGAATAGAAGTTACAACTAGTGGTGCTGCAGATAAATTAAAACAATCTCAAACAGCATTGCTTAGCAATATGTTTTTAGCAGTTATGATAACATATCTATTGATGGCTGCGTTATTTAATAATTTCCTATATCCGCTAATTATATTAATCACATTGCCACTTGCTGCAACAGGAGGGTTTCTAGGGCTTGGAGCAACTAATCTATTCTTAACATCACAACCTCTTGATATATTAACTCTACTAGGATTTATTATGCTGATAGGTATTGTTGTAAATAATGCTGTTCTTATCGTGCATCAATCAATAGCTAATGTTCAATACGGTATGAGTAGTAAAGAAGCTATTACTGATTCTGTAAAAACAAGACTTCGTCCTATCGGAATGAGTACATTATCATCACTTTTTGGAATGCTACCACTAGTTATAGCGCCAGGTGCTGGAAGTGAACTATATCGTGGACTTGGATCGGTTATCGTTGGTGGATTAGCATTTTCTACTGTTTTTACTGTTTTTATCATACCAGCACTACTATCTTTTGTATTAAAAGATAATGTTAAGGTAGAAAAGTAATTATATAATATAACTGGATACAACTTTTATATATTTAATTGCTAAAATCAGTCATTAGTGATATCATTTTATATAATAATAAATAAATTTGTAGGAGTTTATGGACAACAACCGCTTTGATAGCAATAACACAAAAAGTATAGCTGAACAGCTGATAGCATTACCATTATTTCAAGACCTTGATATTGATATCGAGATTATGAATGATATAGTTATCTCTTCTAAGGAACTACATCTTCTTAAAAACGAACTTATATTTCGTATAGGAGAAAGATATCATAAAGGGATATATTTCATACTTGATGGAGAGGTAACTTTAGTCAAAAAAGATATGAGTACTGTTTCGCACATTCATAAGCATGACTCGATAGGCTTAACAGCATTCTTCGGTAAAAACATGTATAAAAATAGTGCTACAGCATTTTCAGATTGTTATATTGTCTTTCTACCAGAAGTCGCTATCTATCGATTGATGGACAAATATAAAAAATTTAAAAAACGATTAATCAAACATATTAAACTAAGACTTGAACAGTTTGGAAATATCCATACAAATTATCTATTTCATACAAATACTAAACAAATTCACGAATATATGAAATCACCATTAATAACTGTTAATGCTTCAGCATCTGTAGTAGATACAATCGAGCTTTTTAATAGGTTAAGTATACAAATGCTAGTCGTTACTGGTAGAAAAAATTCTATTCAAGGTATTGTTACTAAAGATATTCTTCTTGCAAAACTTATTTCTATGAATGCAAATAGCAAACATAGAGTTAAACAAGTGATGGATAAAACTCCACTATACCTTCCTAAGGAACTGCCAACCGATACCGCATTAAGTGAGCTTGGAAGCAATCATAAAAAATATGCTATCGTCACTAGCAACGATTTACCTGTTGGAATATTATCTAAAGATAGCCTTTTAAAAGCTGCTAGTGAAAATGTTAATATCTATCTTGCAAATATACAAAACTTAAACTCTATTGAAGAGTTGAACTTATATCTTACTAAATTAATCTCATCTGCACAGTACATATTAAGTTCAGCGAGAATCTCTAGAGAAGAGGTAGAATCATTATCATATTCACATATAGCTATTATTCGTAAAGTTTTTGATATTACAAGTACCTTTTTCTCTAAAGATAACAACTTTACATTATCTGATTACGACTACTCATATATACTTCTAGGGCCACTTGCTAGAAAAGAATCTGATCTATCACCATTCATAGGTACAGCTATTATATTAGATGATAATATCTCCGATGATGAACTTAATCAGTTTAAAGAGTACTCTAAAATATATTTAAAAAAATTAATGTTAACTGGCTATAAATTGAACTGTCAAACAGCAGATAGATATATGAACTCAGAGTTTATAAAACGTAAATCAGAGTGGATTAAAGATATTGATGACTGGATAGAAAACCCTAACAACCCATCAAGCATACCATTTTTTGCTTTAGCAGATATGTCTCTTCTTGATGGTGATAGAGATATGGCATATGAGCTATATCATTATTTGCATAATAAATTGAGAGATAATCCATCTCTTTTAGGTAAGATACTTAACTCTGTTACAATTAAACTTCCTATATCTTTTTTTAGTAAATTTATTTTAAGCGATATTGAAGAATATAAAAACAAAATAAATTTATATGATAACGGTATCTACTACTTATCAATTATCAATAATCTTCTTAAAATATATACAGGTATAAACGATACCACAACAGTTGCAAAATTAAGATCTTTAGCTAGGTATGATTTTATACCAAAAGACTTAATTAAGGCAACAATGGAATCATATGATGTAATATTTGCAACTCTTCTTAATGAACAAATTAACCAATCTATAGATAATCAACCTATTACAACTTTTATAGAACCTGGTTCTTTATCACTTGTTTATCAAGAGAAACTATTACGTGCTTTTCAGTTTTTAGCAGACTACATAAATCATGCAAAAAAAATGATTGAAGATTTATAAAATAATTTATTTACAGTAAAGGATCGTTATGGATAAAAGTAATCAACAAAAATTAGTAGTATTAATAGATGCCGATAACGCATCACCAAGTATAATATCAGATTTAACAGCAGAGATAGTAAAATACGGTGTCATCAATGTGTTTAGAATATATGGTGACTGGACAAAACCTAATCTTAGAGGATGGAAAGAAGTTCTTCTTGATTATGCTATCAAACCTATTCAACAATTTAGCAATACAAGCGGTAAAAACTCTACCGACAATGCGTTAATAATTGATGCGATGGATCTACTATATACAGGCAAATTTGAAGGATTTTGTATCGTTTCATCTGATTCTGATTTCACAAGATTAGCATCAAGAATTAGAGAAGAAGGATTAAAAGTTTACGGTTTTGGAGAGAATAAAACTCCTAAAGCGTTTATATCAGCGTGCGATAAATTTATATTCACAGAGATATTAAAAGCAGATAAAGCAGAATCTAATCAGATGAAAAAACCTGATAAAAAAGCATTAATAGGCAATAAGAAATTAATCACATTATTGAAGATAGCTGTTGAAGCATCAGCTGATGATACTGGTTGGGCTTATCTTGCAGATGTTGGACAGTATATAACTAATCGTGAAAAAGAGTTTGATCCACGAAACTACGGTTATCATAAGTTGACAGAGCTAATCAGAAACGTTGATGTATTTGAGATAGATGAAAGACGTGATGATAAAGTTAAACATATCAAACTTATTTTTGTAAAAGATAAAGAACGTGAGATCGGTTAACTGTTAGACTACATTGTGCATAATATTATGAGTATGCAATTAGTACTTGTCGAGCATCATTGTAAAATATGTAATACACGAGAGTTTAGCTCTTGTGCATAATATTGTGAGTATGCAATTAGTACTTGTCGAGCATCATTGTAAAATATGTAATACACAAGAGTTTAGCTCTCTCATCACTTATCTTGAAAAAAATAATTTAAGCTATATACCACTACTTAATAATATTTAAGATAGTGGCTTTTTACTATAATAAATATTAAAAAACTTATATCTATATTTTCAATAAGTGTAATTATATAAAAATCATTTTACTATGTGAGGAAATTGATAATACCTGATCTATTTCAAAAAAATTTAACAAAACATTTAGTTGATGCGATTAAAAAACGCTTGATGAACTTTTTAAGACTGGTAAAACTTTTTACTATATTACAGCAACTATGATAGGTGAAGGATTTACTCCATGCATATCTGCCTCTTGCGAAGAAGATTTTGAACAAATAGATTTTACGACTTATAATGATATTAGATTTTCACCATCTGATTCAATCTACTATGCGATAGGTTATGAAACACATTTCAAAGAAGTTACAAAACTTCTAAACACACGTCCAACTATTCATGATTTATCAATTGACGATTGGCAGATAGAATGGGATATGCGTATGTCTGCTTTAGTTACCGCACTGATAGAACTTGATAACAACGGCGTATTTAGTAAAACTCAACCACGTCAAAATATATTAGTAACTGCTGAATGTCTGCCTCCTGATGATATTGATATTGAAAGAGCAAAATTACTAAACAGTCCTGACAATTTAATATTAAAAGAGTGGTTAAGAGATTAACCTAATTGATATAATAATATAGATCGCTAAAATCCATTACGATAAACATTTAGTATAGATGTTACAAAACCACTATTTTATTTATTTCTCCGATTTAGAGGCAATGTAATTACTCTTCACTTCCACTATTTAACGCTATAGCGATCTCTAACTGTAATTTTTGAATCTCTTCAATCGGCACAATTTTATGTCTAATACTGTTCACTTTTTTGATCTCTTTACTCCATAAAAATGGAATGTATAAAAGCCCTTCATTCGACTTGATATTTTTGATCTCTGTTTGCCAATTATCAAAACGACATAGTTCGTAAAACTCATCAATTCTTTCTCCACCTGCTACAAATAAGAAAATAAAATCGCTATATTTTATATCTAACTCTTCCCACTCTAACGTATCTGGAGCAAAATAATGAACCATGTTTTCTGCATTGATAGAGAAAAGTCCACCTGTGATATCTTCTCCAACAACGATCATGCCATACTGTTTTAAAAACTCATTCTTCTCTACAAAATCAATATCGCCACTACCAAATATCCTCACCCATTTATCACATATAATACCACCCGTCAAAGTAACAATTTCACCTAAAGAACTTTTATCATCTAACTGGTAAATAGATTTCGCTTTCTCTACTTTCTCACTATCAACGGGTAGCACAATAATCTCTGATTTTGACTTTCCTATCTCTTCATTTAACGCTTCTATCATAGTCATAAAAATCATCTCCCTATCTGTAATCAAACTATTATATATAAAGTTTCAGATATATGCAATCTCACTATCTTACACCAATCAATCCATAAAAAAAGAGAGAGGATAATCTACCCTCTCTCTACTATATACAATACTTTATATAATTTTAAAATTATCTACGGTTTAGTGAATTGATATTTTTTAGAAGAAATATGTTTAGAACCTGTTCCTGCTGGAATTAGTTTACCCATAATAACATTCTCTTTCAATCCTCTAAGTTTATCCATTTTACCTGAACACGCTGCATCTGTTAAGACTCTTGTCGTCTCTTGGAATGATGCTGCAGAGATAAAACTTTCTGTGTTTAAAGCAGCTTTTGTAATACCTTGTAATATCGTTCTACCAGATGGAGGTTGTTTGCCCTCTTCTAATAGTTGAGCCTGAACTGCTTTGAAATCTGTTTTATAAACTTCTTCATTCTGCATAAATTCAGAATCACCCGGTTCATCAATAACTACCTTCTTAAGCATCTGACGTACAATAACTTCAATATGCTTATCGTTGATAGAAACCCCAGACTTACGATACACTACTTGAATTTCATCAACTAGATATTTCTCTAACGCCTCTTCACCTAGAACTGCAAGCTTATCATGAGGATTAATATGTCCATCAATCAACTGCTCTCCAGCTTTAACTCTATCACCTTCGTGAACGTTAATATATCTCTGGTTACTAATGTTATAAGATTTTTTATCACCAGTCTGTTCGTTCGTAACAGTGATTTTTCTCATACCACGAGTAGATTGTTCAATAGTCACAATCCCTTCGATCTCAGCTATTACCGCTGGATCTTTAGGTTTACGTGCTTCAAACAGCTCTGCAACACGAGGTAGACCAACTGTAATATCTTTTGTCTTTTGAGCCTCTCTTGGTATCTTCGCAATAATCTCACCAGCTGGTACTAACGCTCCCTCATCAACAACAATGTTGGCTCCAGGAGGCATAGGATAACTATGTATAGTTTTATTGTTCTCACCTTTAATAGATAATCTCGGTTGACGTCTATCACGTAAATTACCAACTACAACTTTCTGTGATAAGCCTGTTATCGGATCTATCTCCTCTCTAAGAGTATCTCCTTCAATTAACTCTCCAAATGCGATCGTTCCTTCAAACTCTGTAACAATTACAGATGCGTGCGGATCCCATTCGTAAAGTAGTTCTCCCTGCTTAACAGTGCTACCTTCTTTAACTCTAATTCTATTACCATAACCAGGTCCGTAACGCTCAATAATCCTTCCATCGTTATCTTTAACAAATAACGAACCGTTACGATTAAGAACAATTAACTCACCAGATTTATTTAATACTACTTTTAGATCTTCAAAAAATACCTTACCACCTAATTTTGCTGTCATAGATGATTCAATTGCAGATGATGATGCGATACCACCAACGTGGAACGTTCTCATCGTTAACTGTGTTCCAGGCTCTCCGATCGATTGTGCAGCTATTGTTCCTGTTGCTTCTCCGATCTCTACCATTCTACGGATAGCTAAATCAAGTCCGTAACATTTCTTACATATACCAAATTTTGAATCACAAGTTAATGGAGATCTAACCATTATTCTATCAATTCCAGCTTTAGTTAATGATTCGACTACATCTTCAGATATATAACTATTAGCTGATACAACTAATTCATCTGTTATTGGATCGTAAATATCATCAAGAATAAATCTACCGTAAATACGCTCTCCAAGCGGTTCAATTATATTAGAACCTTGATATAATGGAGTTAATTCAATACCACGAATCGTACCACAATCTTCTTCTGAAATAATTATATCTTGAGCAACATCAACTAATCTACGTGTTAGATAACCAGAGTTCGCTGTTTTTAACGCTGTATCGGCTAAACCTTTACGTGCTCCGTGTGTTGAAATAAAGTATTGAGAAACGGTTAAACCTTCTCTAAAGTTTGCAATAATAGGAGTCTCAATAATTTCACCAGACGGTTTAGCCATAAGTCCCCTCATACCACCTAACTGTGCAATTTGAGCCTTCGACCCTCTTGCTCCAGAATCTGACATGATGTGAAGATTGTTGTAAAATTTATCTCTCTTATTACTGTTTGATGCATCTCCACCAACTGTTTCAATAGATTTCATTAACTCATCTGCTATTGATTCATTTGTTAAAGACCATACATCAATTATCTGATTATATCGCTCACCTTTTGTTAAAGCACCTTCACGATAATGTTCTTCAATCTCTCTAACTTTCTGATTAGCATCTTCTACTAAACTTTGCTTAGATTCAGGAATAATCATATCATCAAGACAGATAGAATATCCAGCTTTTGTAGAGTATCTAAATCCTAAATCTTTAAGATTATCTAGAAACGTAACCGAATGCCAGTTACCTAACTTTTTATATATATGATCTACTAATTTAACTAACTCTTTCTTACCTAACACTCTATTTACTGTATCAAACTCGATACTATCTGGAACTATACTGTAAAGTATAACCCTACCTGCTGATGTATCATAGATTTTCTCGTTAATTCTTACCTTAATCTCAGCATAAATATCTAACTTGCCGTGATCAATAGCGATTATAACCTCATCTGTTGATGCATAAATCTTACCAGCACCTTTAGCATTTCTCATCGAACGTGTTAGGTAATATATACCTAAAACCATATCTTGTGTCGGAACAGCTAACGGATGTCCGTTTGCAGGAGATAAAATATTATAAGGCGCAAGCATTAAAGTTCTTGCCTCTAACTGTGCTTCAAATGATAACGGTACATGTACCGCCATCTGATCTCCATCAAAATCCGCATTGAACGCTGGACAAACAAGTGGATGAAGTTGAATAGCTTTACCTTCAATTAATAAGGGTTCAAACGCTTGTATTCCAAGTCTGTGAAGTGTTGGTGCACGGTTTAATAGTACTGGATGTTCTTTGATAACTTCCTCTAATATATCCCATACCTCATCACGTCTCTCTTCAACCATTTTTTTAGCCTGTTTAACAGTTGATGCGATCATATGTTCTTTCTCTAACTTATAGTATAAGAAAGGTTTAAATAACTCTAACGCCATAAGTTTAGGTAGCCCACACTGGTTCATCTTTAAATGTGGCCCTGCAACAATAACAGAACGTCCTGAATAATCTACACGTTTACCTAAAAGGTTTTGTCTAAATCTACCGTTCTTACCTTTAATCATATCTGATAAAGATTTAAGCGGTCTTTTGTTAGATGATCTAATAACTCGACCACGACGACCGTTATCAAATAGAGCATCAACTGCTTCTTGAAGCATTCTCTTCTCATTTCTAACGATGATTTCAGGTGAAGTTAATTCTATCAATTTTTTTAATCTATTATTTCTATTTATAACTCTTCTATATAGATCGTTTAGATCTGATGTTGCAAATCTACCACCATCTAGTGGAACTAACGGTCTAAGCTCTGGTGGAATAACTGGGATAACATCTAATATCATCCACTCTGGTTTATTTTTAGACTTCCTAAAAGCCTCTACAACTCTTAATCTTTTTGCAAGTTTAAGTCTTTTTTGTACAGATGTGGTCTCTCTAAGATCAATTTTTAACTCTGCAAGTAGTAGATCAAGATCTACCTTTTTAAGAAGATCTTTTAGAGCCTCTGCACCTATTCTTGCAGTAAAACTACTATGACCAAAATCTTCTTGAGCTTTACGATACGCTTCATCTGAAAGGATCTCTCCCTCTTTTAATGAAGTGTTTTTAGCATCTGTTACTATATATGACTCAAAATAGGCAACTCTTTCTATATCTTTAATAGATAAATTAAGGATTGATCCTACCCTTGATGGAGTACCTTTAAAGAACCATATATGACAAACAGGTGATGCAAGATCTATATGTCCCATTCTTGAACGGCGAACTTTAGATTGAATAACTTCAACACCACATTTTTCACAGATGATTCCTCTGTGCTTCATTCTTTTATATTTACCACATAAACATTCCCAATCTTTAACTGGCCCAAATATTTTTGCACAAAATAAGCCATCTCTTTCAGGTTTGAAAGTTCTATAATTTATAGTTTCAGGTTTCGTTACCTCGCCTGATGACCATGAATGTACCTTATCTGGAGATGCTATCTTTATACGTATAGCATCGAAGAAAACCGGAATATTTGATGGCTTTTTCTTAAGCCTATCATTCGGCATTGATAATGATAAATCATCTTTATTTTTCATTTTCGTCACTTCCTAAAGAATCTTGTTCTGCCAATAGATCATCTGCTGTTAATAAATCAATATCTAACACTAAGCCTTGTAACTCTTTAATAAGTACGTTAAACGACTCTGGCATTGATGGAGTAAATGTAAAGTTACCATTTACTATTGATTCATAAACCGCTGTTCTTCCTTCAACATCATCAGATTTAACTGTAAGCATCTCTTGTAGAACGTTTGCTGCACCGTACGCTTCTAATGCCCAAACCTCCATCTCTCCTAGTCTCTGTCCACCGAACTGTGCTTTACCACCTAACGGTTGTTGAGTAACTAATGAGTATGGACCAGTAGATCTTGCATGTATCTTCGTATCAACAAGGTGATGCAGTTTAAGCATATACATTATTCCTACTGTTACTTCTTGCTCAAACATATCGCCCGATCTACCATCATATAACTTGGTTTGACCATCTGATTGATATCCAGCCTCTACTAACATAGATTTAATATCCGCTTCTTTTGCTCCATTAAATACCTCTGTAGCAACATACTTATTCAATCCTCTTGCAGCCCAACCTAAGTGAGTCTCTAATATCTGTCCCACGTTCATACGTGATGGTACTGATAACGGATTTAATATAAGCTCTACAGGAGTACCATCAGGTAGATACGGCATATCTTCCTCTGGTAATATACGAGATACAACACCTTTATTACCGTGTCTTCCTGCCATCTTATCACCAACAGAAAGCTTTCTACGAATTGCTACAAATACTCTAACTGATTTTAATACACCAGCTGGTAGTTCATCACCCTTACCTATTTTACGATGTCTATCTTTTAGCTTATCTTCTGATTCACCTATTCTTTTAAAGTATAGTTCGTTTATTCTCTGTATCTCAATATCAATAGCATCTTTACCTTCTACATTCAATCTACTTAACGATACGAAGTTTAAACCTTCCATATTCTCTTCAGATAGAACCGTACCAGATTTAATATTATCTGAATCTTTAAGAACTTTTTTGCCTGTAAATATTTTTTTCATTATATCTACTCTAGCATTCTCTAAAGCTTTTAACTCTCTTCTATGATCTGCTTCAATCTTCTTTAATTCATCTTTTTCAATTGATTCAGTTCTAGCATCTTTCTGTACATCTCTTCTTGTCATTACCTGTACATCTAATACTGTACCTGATATTCCTGATGGAACTCTTAATGATGCATCTTTAACATCACCCGCTTTCTCTTGGAAGATAGCACGAAGAAGCTTCTCTTCTGGAGACGCTTGTGTCTCTCCCTTTGGAGTAACCTTACCAACTAATATATCACCGTCTGCAACTTTAGTACCAACTGTTATAATACCTGACTCATCAAGACGACTTGTAGCCTCTGTTGATACGTTAGGTAATTCTGCAGTGATCTCTTCTGCACCTAATTTAGTGTCCCTAGCATCAATATCAAAAACTTCTATATGGATAGATGTGAAAACATCTTCTTTAACAAGTTTCTCTGATATTAGAATAGAATCCTCGTAGTTGTAACCCATCCATGGCATAAATGCCACAACAGTATTACGTCCTAATGCTAATTCCCCTCTATCAGTTGCAGCACCATCTGCTAATGTATCACCTGCTTTAACTTTCTGCCCAACAGTTACAATAGCATTGTAGTTTATACATGTATCTTGGTTAGATCTTTTATATTTAACTAGCTCATATACATCTATACCAAATGAACCATCTTTCTTAGCATACCTTACTATTACACCCTCTGCATCGACATAATCCACTACTCCAGCATTTTTTGCAATAAGTGCTGATCCAGAATCAAGTGCTACTTTACGCTCAAGTCCAGTACCAACAATCGGTGCATCAGTTCTAATAAGTGGAACAGCTTGACGTTGCATGTTTGATCCCATCAACGCTCTATTTGCATCATCATGCTCTAAAAACGGTATCAATGCTGTAGATATAGATACTATCTGCATAGGAGATACATCCATATATTCCATCTTAGATGACTCTTCTATAAGTGTCTCACTTCCATGACGACACTCTACTAATTTACTGATAAAACTACCATCATCTGAAAGAGATGTATTCGCTTGTGCAATAAAGTAGTCTTCCTCTTCTAAAGCATACATATAAACGATTTCATTAGTAACTTTACCATCTACAACTTTACGATACGGAGTTTCAATAAAACCAAACTCGTTTATCTTAGCATAAGTTGTAAGTGATGTAATAAGTCCGATATTCGGCCCCTCTGGAGTCTCAATAGGACATATTCTACCGTAGTGCGATGTATGAACATCACGTACATCAAACCCAGCTCTATCTCTATTTAGTCCACCAGGCCCTAATGCTGATAATCTTCTTTTATGAGTTATCTCTGACAATGGATTATTCTGATCCATAAACTGTGATAACTGATAACTACCAAAAAATTCTTTTATAGATGCTGATAACGGTTTCGCATTTAACAGATCTTGTGGAGTAGTTTCTTGCATATCTTGAATAGACATACGTTCTTTAACTGTCTTCTCCATTCTTGCTAAACCAACACGTATATGATTCTGTAACTGCTCGCCTGCAGCTCTAACACGTCTATGTCCTAAGTGATCAATATCATCTATCTTCTCTATACCTAATCTGATCTGCTCTAGAACTCTTATCGTTTCAACGATATCTTCTTTAGTAAGAGTTACAACATCAGAAGGAGTCTCAACACCTAAACGTTTATTAATTTTAAGTCTACCAACTCGTGATAAGTCGTAACGCTTATGATTGAAAAATAAGTTATTAAACTGGAGCAATGCTTGCTCATTTGTTGCAGGTTCACCAGGTCTTAATTTCTTATAGATATCAATTAACGCTTCTTCTCTTGTTTTAACTTTATCTATCGCTAGAATATCTCTTATTGATGTATCTGAAGTTTGTTTATCAATAAACAGTATATCAAACTCTTTGATACTATTCTCATTGATAATCTCAAGAATACTCTCACATAGTTGAGCATTAGCCTCTGCTAACACCTCTCCGTTAGAATCAATAATATCATTACCTAAATAGCTTTCATATAAATCAACATCTGCTACTTCAAATCTTTTTATACCAGCTTTCTCTAATTTACGTTTAGCAGCTTTAGTTATAGCATTATTTGCTTTTACTATAACTTCGCCTTTATCACTAACTATATCTAAAGATATTTTTTGACCATAAACAGTGTCAATATTGAATACCTTATAATATCTACCTTTTTCAATAACTACTTTTTCTTTTTCATAATATGTATCAAGAATTTCTTGTGATGTTAAACCTAATGCTTTAAGTAAAACTGTAGCAAGAATCTTCTTCTTTTTATCTATTCTAACATACATGATGTTTTTTGTATCAAACTCAAAATCTATCCAAGAGCCTCTATAAGGGATAATTCTTCCTGAATATAAATGTTTTTCAATGATACTTTTTGATGCTGTCATATCTTCAAAAAATATTCCAGGTGAGCGGTGAAGCTGGCTAACTATAACCCTCTCAACACCGTTAATTACAAATGTGCCTCTCTCTGTTAATAGAGGTATATCACATAGATACACTTCACTCTCTATAGCAGATGATGCTATTTTCTCATCCGTTTCATCACTAACATCATAATTTACTAGACGAACTTTAACCTTCAACGGTGAAGCGTAATTCGTATTTCTATCCATCGACTCCCTAGGAGTGTACTTCGGAGGTTCAATCTTGTAACTTAGATACTCTAATATTGAAGTTTCATTGAAATCAGATATAGGAAATATCTCCCTAAAAACTTCTTCTAAGCCCATTATACTTCTTGACGACGGATCTTTACCAGATTGAAGAAAATCAGAATATGATTTCTTTTGGATTTCTATTAAATCTGGTAGATCAATGATTCTTTTTATCTTAGAGAAATTCTCTCTTTCTATAGTTGCTTTTCTAATTTGCATCCTAAATCCACCTGTTCGGATGATTATTTTTTTACTCAAATAAACAAATAAACTTAAACCAGTCTATGACAACTGGCTTATAAAATACTCATACCTTACAACTTTAAATACGGTTTAAAACTGATTTATATTAAAGTTGCAAGGTAAAAATTTTAATGTACTCAATCTTTATAAATTACAAAAATCTATAAATACTATTTGATTTCAGTTGTACCACCAACAGCAGCTACTTGTGCAGCTATTGCTTCTGCTTCTTCTTTAGGTATCCCTGATTTAATAGGTTTTGGAGCTTCATCAACTAACGCTTTAGCTTCTTTTAAGCCAAGTTGAGTTATTTCACGAACAACTTTAATAACTTGAACTTTCTGATCGCCTGATGTAAGAAGTATAACTTCAAAATCAGTTTTCTCGCCTACAGGTGCAGCACCGTCACCAGTAGATACAGGCACACCCTGTGCTACAGGTGCAGCCGCAGATACTCCAAAAATCTCTTCTAACTCTTTCACAAAATCCGCTAATTCAATAACAGACATACTCTTCAAAAAATCTACCACTTGGTCTTTAGTAACAGCCATCATAGCCTCCAAATTATAAAATAATATATTTACAGTTTTAATTTTAATTTCAAACTTTTAATAACATAAACAACTCAAACAAAAATACAATCTACTTCTTATCCTTAAGCGCATTTAAAACATTTAATAGCGATCTTGGAATATTTGAAAGTAGAGAAACAAACGATGTAACAGGAGATGATAATGAACTTAATGCTCTTGCTAATAGCTCTTCTCTTGATGGTAAATCAGCTATACGTTCAACAGTTGCACTATCAACCACAGCTCCATCAAAATATCCGCCCTTAATAGTAAGAAATTTACCTATCTCTGGATCTTTAGTAAACTTCTTTACAACCTTAGCAGTTGCTGCAAAATCACTGTTAATTAATATACATGCTGTGGGTTCAACAAGCATATTACTTAAATCTATATTCTTTGCGCTAAGCGCCTTTGAAAGAAGCGTATTCTTAATAACTCTATACGTTGAACCACTCTCTTTGATAGAACGACGTAATGAGTCCATCTGGAGATATGTTAGACCCTTATAATGTGTCAAGATCAAACCCGTAGTTTTATCCAGCTCAATTTCTAACGCTTTTACTAACTCTATCTTCTGCTCTTTTTTCATCTTCAAGGAAAATCCCTCCTAATTTACAGATGACGGTTGCCAAATATATAATATATTAGTTTCCGTAGGAGTTATTCATTACACAAGCCTATCTAATTAATGAACCTACTTCTTCAACCTGCTATCTTTTAATCTAAATAAAATATTGTAAAACTAACTACTTTTAGAAATAAATAATTGAATTAAACAAACTGCTATAATTCAAACAATCCCCTAAAAATTACTACTCTTAAACAAACCTGCCTAAATTGACATCTACAACCAATAACTAACTAAATGATTTTGGATCAATCTTTAATCCAGGCCCCATCGTTGTTGAAATATTGATGCTTTTTAAATACACACCTTTACTACTTGATGGTTTAGCCTTGATAAGTGCATCAAGAAGTGCATTCATATTCTCTACCAATTTAGATGTATCAAACCCTTTTCTACCGATTGATGTATGAATAATTCCTGACTTATCAACTTTAAACTCAATCATTCCAGCTTTTAATTCAGCGACAACTTTTCCAACGTTATTCGTTACCGTACCCACTTTAGGGTTAGGCATTAAACCACGTGGTCCTAATACTTTACCAAGTTTACCCACCTTAGCCATCATATCTGGAGTTGCTACCACTTTATCAAAATCCATAAAACCACTTACCACTTTTGCGATTAACTCATCGCCACCTACATGATCTGCACCAGCTAACTCAGCCTCTTTGACCTTCTCACCTTGTGCAAAAACAATTACTCGAACCTTTCTACCTGTACCGTTTGGTAAAACTACCGCGCCACGGATCATCTGATCAGCATAACGAGGATCTACACCTAAACGAACGGCAGCATCGACACTTTCATCGAACTTTGCAAATGCAATCTTCTGCGCTAAAGTTATTGCTTCTGATAAATCATACAACTTAATACGATCTACCTCTTCAAAACTTGACGCATACTTTTTTCCTGTTCCAGACATCTTCATGCTCCTGTATTACTCGTAATTTATATTTAAAAAAAGTTTAAAATTAATTCTCTTAATTAATAAACACAAAAAACTACAGCTATTACTGCTCTAATTCGTAACCCATACTTTTTGCCGAACCTGCAACAATCTTTATCGCTTGCTCAATATCAGTAGTGTTAAAATCAGGCATCTTAACCTCAGCTACTTTACGTAACTGCTCTTTTGTTATTGTTCCTAACTTTAGATTTCCAGGATTTTGAGAACCTTTCTCTATACCCATCTCTTTTCTAATAAGAGATGATGCTGGAGGCATCTTTGTAATAAAAGAAAAACTCTTATCCTCATAAACTGTAATGATAACTGGAATTGATGAATTACCCATACTTTGAGTAGACGCATTAAACGCTTTACAAAAATCCATGATGTTAACACCACGCTGACCTAACGCTGGACCAACTGGTGGAGATGGATTAGCTTTTCCCGCCTCTATAACCAATTTGATCGATCCTAATATCTTCTTTGCCATTTCTTCACCTTTATGAATCTATAAAATATCTATCAACTTAAATAAAATATCTACTTATCTGAACGCTTAATCTGTAAGTAATCTAACTCTACTGGTGTTTGTCTACCAAATATAGATACAATTACTTTAACTTTCTCTTTCTCTGGATTAACTTCTTCTATATGACCAGCAAAACCTAAAAATGGTCCATCGACAACTTCAACAATATCTCCCTTGAGATATTTAGCCGACATACGTGGAGCATCTGATTTAGCCAACTCTATCATTGAATTAACATCCGTCTCTGGTATAGGAACTGGTGATACACCACCTACAAAACCTGTTACCTTTGGCAACGACTTAACAACATGCCAATTCGATGTACTCATCTCCATATTAACTAAGATATAACCCGGAAAAGTTTTCTTCTTACTTACTTTCTTCTGCCCGTTTTTAAGCTCTACTACATCTTCAGTAGGTATTAAAACCTCTCCGATCTCTTCCTCTAGCTTTAAGTTCTTAACCTTATCATTAAGAAGCAATGTAACCTGCTTCTCATAGCCAGAATATGTATGAACTACATACCATTGTTTCGCCATCTGATTACCCCATTATGATTGATGCTAAACGAGAAACTACCAAGTCTACAACACCTAGGTATACTGCGATCATACTAACCACAACTAACACTACTAATGATGTTGATATAGTAGCTGCTCTTGCAGGCCAATTAACCTTACTTAGTTCTTCCTTTACTTCTGAATAAAAATTTCTAATATTAAATTTTTTCATTATTCCTAACCATTCCATCTTTAAATATGAAAGCAAAACATTTAACTAAATAAATCAACAAAATATGGTAAAGTAAGCTACAGACCAAGAGGGAATCGAACCCCCAACACCCGGTTTTGGAGACCGGTACTCTACCAATTGAGCTATTGGTCTCTATAAAATCAACCTAACTATCAATATTATCCGAGTACCAATATTAAATTGATTAACAATATTAACTGTAATTAAACCGATACTCTAATAAAGATAATAACTATTTTGTTTCTTTATGAAGTGTATGCTTTCTGTCAAACTTACAATACTTTTTAAGCTCAAGCTTAGTAGTCATTGTTTTCTTGTTTTTTGTAGTTGTATAGTTGCGACGCTTGCACTCTGAACAAGCTAATATGATAATATCTCTCATGTGATATATTCCTTCCTTTTGAAATCGCTCATTGAAAAGCTCCCGCTAACAGAATAATACTTTAATCTTTTGCGGTACATGCTCCAAAATTCATACTTGAAAATGGGAGAGTGAATAGTATACTATTTTTACATGTATGTCTACATATATTTTAAAAAATAATATATTAACCTAATTTTTTATACCTCAACACTCTATATTGTTGGGTAAAAAGCCCGAACTCGGAATCGAACCGAGGACCTCATCCTTACCATGGATGTGCGCTACCTACTGTGCCATTCGGGCATAATAATATCCGATATTATTACTAACACTAATATATCTTCATAACAATCTACTCATAATTAAATAATATCTAACAGTTTAATTTAATTATGAATTATTTAGTCTAAACTTAAAATACTAATAAACCGATCTATCTAACTTGATACAAAACAGATATAAGTTTACAAACATAAATAATAGATACTCTTAACGTCGTTATTAAATAACACTTGGCGATAAATTAGTTGAAACATGCAATGGAGTAATATTACAGTAACGAGCAATTGTAACCATGCCATCTGCATCAAAACGATAACAATCAACTGGATGACGATGACGAATAAATCCTCTTGGCACAACAATACATAATAATCCATATGGACGTAAAGCTCTAATCATTTCTGAAACTGTAATCCAAAAAAATCAACATGTTCAAGTGCCTGTTCAGAAATAACAACATCATAAGAGTTATCTTCAATCTCTTTCCAACTGTATGTATTTTCTGGCACAATATCAACATTTGGTCCATCAGCCATATCTAATCCAGTATATTTAAAATCAGTCTCACTAAACAGTGACTTATACGAACCATTAACATCATGACTACCAACGTCTAACACAGACATAGGTGTTCTTTATGAGTTAAATAGTTTTTAACAAAATACTCCATCTTCAGCATTGAGCTTACATGCATCAGCATTGAGCTTACATGCATCAACATTGAGCTTACATGCATCAACATTGAACTTACATGTATCAGCATTGAACTTACATGTATCAGCATTGAAC
>CAMQYS010000020.1 GCA_947039395.1 uncultured Deferribacteraceae bacterium
TACAGAGGGAAGAAGTTGTGTGTTGATGTAAAAAGTACTCTCGCTTATACAGAGGGAAGAAGTTGTGTGTTGATGTAAAAAGTACTCTCGCTTATACAGAGGCAAGAAGTTGTGTGTTGAGGTAAAAAGTACTCCCCTTAATTTAAGGGGAGCAAGTAAGTATAAAAATATAAAATCTGCTATAAGACATTATCTACCTTTTACAAAGTAGATTGCGTTTAATGCCCGATACCAGCTAGAGGAAACATCATTTTTATCGGAACAACATGATAATCTTTATCTGTACCAACTTCATCTACACCTAAAAGCTTTAATGCTTTCTTATTCTCTCCCCATGTATATAAATTTCTATCATTTCCTAAAGCTATAGAACGATTTGCTCCAGCCCATATATCTAGCACCTTCGCAACATTAGGTATTGCAATCACAGTTGGGATATTATAACCCCCTGTTGATGATGGCACACTTAATAACTGTCCCTTAGAGTTATCACCCCATGCAAACAGTTTCCCTTCTTTATCTATTGCGTATGAGTGAGAATATCCTGTAGCGATATCAACAATAATCTCCTTTCTATAAACTAGATCACCTTGTGTACCTTTTCCTTGAAAAACTTTTATCGGCTGAAATTTATTCTTATCTTTATCAGATATCTCTTTATCATTACCTAACCCTAGCTGTCCTTTATTATTCTGTCCAAGCGTATATAGTGAACCATCTTCTTTAATAATTAAAGTAAAGTTATCCCCAGCTGATGCAAATCTTACTCCTTCAACATAGCCGACATATGCACCACTTTCTCCTCTTGGTGCATACATATACGGACTATAGAAAGAACTAAACCCATCTATTTTATATCCAGCACCGTAATAACTTCCTGTACCGCTTTCTATATCTGTTATATCGTCTTCACAGTTAGCTGTTTCTGATGCAACCTTATCACACTTACCTATTTGTCCGTGTGAGTTAGATCCGAAACTTGCAAGATTAGATGCCCATGTATTTCTAAACACTATATGATTTGTTCCCACTGCTAAAAACTGTGTATCTCCTTTCATAATTCCACCTCGTGGACCTTCAGAAGCATATCTAGGAATTTTAGAGTAATACATTGAACTGTTATCTCTACCCCATTGTGCAAGCACAGTGTTTATTACCGTACCACTATTAGCACCTGCTAGTTTATAGTTATTGTAAGCGAACGATTGATCGCCACCTGCTCCTATTGCATCAAAATACTCTGTAGTAGGGATATTAATATTACCTGTTGCCTCAATCGTACTTTCCATTTTTGAAACAGATGTTGGAGTATTTTTATCAATTAATGTATCATCTCCTAACTGTCCTTTAGAGTTATCACCCCATGAATAAACTTTATAATTATTATCTAAACCACCAACATCTTTTCCATCACCTGCTAAAAGTAATGAATGATTTTTACCTGCTGAAACCTCTTTTATAAACCGAATATTTTTATTTTTTAAAATTGTTGGAGTTGTTAAATTGTCGTTACTACCCGTTCCTAACTGTCCGTTATTATTCACTCCATAAACATATAAAATATCACTCTTTATATCTGCGATTAATGTATGGTTATCTCCTATCGCTATTGAAAAGTTATCCTCATCAGATATTAATATAGAACCCTCATAATCGTCAATCTGCCTATCGCCCTCTAAAACATATAGTGATAATATATATCTACCTGTTGATTGATCTGTAAAATCTATAGTTGTATCTAACGCACTATCTGTTGCGATAATCCCATCAATCGCATCTATAGAGTTAAATTTAGTAACTTGCCATTTGAAAGTTTTTGAGTTATCACTAGACACCGCTTTAAAATTCATAACATCATTTTTAGGTGTATCATGAGTTATTGAAGTTATTAATTTTGCTGATATAATACTCTCATAAATAGTGATTTTCTTCACTCCTTTATACTCTTTATCTGTTGTATCATCTATCCATTTAGATAGAATTTTGTAATCGCCTGCACTCTCAAAAGATATTTGAATTTCATTTATATTATCAATACCATCTTTAAAAATTACACCTGTTGCTTCTGTGTTATCTAAGTTTAAAACTTTCCATTCAATCTCTTTACCTTGTAGATTATCTACAAGAAACATGTTATCATCTGTTCCTGTTGCTTTAAATATAAATGGAGTATTAATAATTAATCTCACATTACCACGAGTTATATTTAGAGATGTTAATACTTTTTCTCCTCCAACATCAACTTCCTCATCAGCTTTTTTTTCATCAAGAGATGAGCACGATATTAATATAAATGATGCCACTAATAAAAAAATAATTAATATAATAGAAAAATAAGACCTTGTTTTAATCATATAAAAATCCTAATAAAATATAATATAGTGATTTGATAAATTAGATAAAAAATCACAACGGTACGACTTAATTAAACACATTAATATAGATATTTCTTGAATAACTATATCGCAGTATCGCAATTAAAATATTAAGTTAGATTATTAATAAATATTAAATATTATTGAACTGTATTGCAAATTGATGCAAGAAACTATTCGTAATATTAAATATACGATAATTATAATTGATAATTAAAATTAATAATCTTAATGAATTTAGATTGATCTAAAAGATGGATAATTTAATCATTAGGTCTTCCCTCCGAAGGATATAAGAATGAAGTTGAGTTCCTGACTAGTTACATATCAAACTCTAATTTAGTTTGAATGCAATTTACAGTTGCGGGGGCAGTGTCGGACTTTCACCGAACTTCCTTTAACTTCTGATATAACTATACTATACTGATATCTTGAATGCAATAAGATATTACCTAAGACTCAAAATAGTTAAATATAATTTAAAAAATAAAGTAATCAAAACGATTAAATATTTAATAAAATTATATACGAATACTTTTATGCATAATATATAAACGATTAAATCTTTTATAAATATACACGCAAAAAAGAACCCCATGTGTTAAACATAGGGTTCTTATATTCTATCCGATCTAGTTTACACTAGATTGAATTATTCAATTAATACAATTACTTAGTTGCTCCATCCTCTAACGCTTTGTTAAAGAAAACACCTAATATATTCCAGTTATGGAACCATAAGTCACCAGATAATGTTTCTGATAAATTAAAGTTTAAGTAATCCGTTTTTAATTGTGTATAGACACTAAACGCATCACAAATAGTATTTGTAGGCTCTTGAGAGCCATCAGTACCAATTGATACTGTACTACAAGTAGTATTCTCATCATCATTATTAAACAGTTTTGCTGGATCTAGGGTATAAAGTAAACCTTTCTCACCATTGTGTGTTCCACCATGTGGATCGTCTGTTCCATCACGTCCAGACGTAAGGAATAGTTTATTATCATAATAGTTAAATACATGAACACCACGATCAGCAGGTCTATTCTCAATATGACGAAGATCAGACTCAACGTTTGTCGCTGATTCATTTGTTGATGGAGTCTCAGTACCTGCAACTAAGCGTGGTGTATTTTTCTGAAGTTCAGTCCATGTATATGTTTCATCTCTAATAACTTTCTTACCTTCCTCATCATAACGTGGTAACTCAAATGCCCATAAATCATTTAATCCATAGAAGAATTTTCCATGTACTGGAGCCGCCGAATTCTCCATACCAGCACCACCATGCACTATCAAGTAAGGTATAGTAAGGTTCTTAGTACCAGACTTTCTTACAATTTCAGATACTATCAGAGCAGGACCATTTCTTTCTCTAGGTTTAGTTCCTTTTGCCGTAAGAGTCCTATATGTATTCTTATCAATATCATATTCAGTTACTTCAGAACGGTTTTTCTCACTATTTCCACCAAAGAAATATATTTTCCCTTTATACGCTGACATACTTATATAAGTATGTTGATTACTATCTGGAGCAGGTCCTAAGTTAGTCCATGTACCATCAACACCAATGTTAGGATCATAAACATATAAATCATATCTGTAAGACGGACCATGACCATTAAATCCAAGAGGATATAAATAAAGCTTACCATCGTATGCAATCAGTTTAGATTGCATAGCAAGATCATATTGACCCGCACCACTATTGCCTATGACCTTATTGAATGGATTTTCACCAGCTGGGTTTAATATAACCCATTTATTACGTGAAGCATCATATTTACGTAATTTGTTATCTCCTTTAAATAGAGAGCCCTCGTTGCTCCTATGACTAGATCCTAAATAAGAGTAGACATCGTTTCCAATAACAACAAAATTACGTTCTAAAGTTGTAGTTGATACATTATTATCCTTTTCAAAGCCAGTCGTAGGTTTAGTCTCAAGTGCTTGATTAAAATCTTGCTCAGGATACATATACATAGTTGAGTTATCTTGAGTTGAACCTATAACATGTAATCTATCAATAATCGAACCATTGGCATGCTTAACATTCAGATAAGCTCTATAATGATTTTCATGCTCCTTACCTACTTCTGTAGTAACGGGCCTTGTAGGTTTAAACTCTAATCTCATAAGACAAGATGCACCCGGATCTAATGATATTCCATTACATTCAGAAGATATTATCTTAATCGTTTGATTTGTATCTGTCACCATGTTTGTAAAATTATCTCTGTTAAAGTATTTGTTTATTAAAGCTACTCTATTACCTTTTGGCTGATCTTTTACAGCAACAAAACCTTCTGTTTTCCATTCTGACTTAAATTCTTCCGCTACTACACTCTTGATAACTAAAGGGGTTATTCCATCATTAGTTAACGAAGCTACTAACGTTTTCGTCTCATTTGGTGCAACAACACCGAATGATAGGTATTCGTTAAATAGTGTACCACGTCCAACAACTTGAATAATTTCATTATTTCTTAACCCAGTAGCTGTTCTATTATCAAAAATTGATATATAGCCAGTTTTTTCAAGAGAGTTACGAGGTCTAAACACATAACCTAACGTACATGTATTACTCGTCCCTGTTCCAAGTGTACTTACACAAGCTTGATCGATATCATTATTCAATGTAAATGTAGCTAAATCTGTTGATGTAGTACCTAAACCAGAAATACCAACATCACCATTATTTGTTAATGTGATAAGAAACGTTGGAGATACTAACCCGATACCAGTAGTAGGATATGCAAATGATTTTGCGTTAATCTCTAAATCCTCTACAGGTGTTACTTTAGATATATCAACTAATGCTTCCACAGTGGTACCTGTTAAAGGTATAGTCATTCCTGTTGTTCCATTAGTAGGATCAACAAATCTAAGTACCACTCCAGTAGGTGTGTCACCAGCCGTTGCAGAACCTCTAAAATTAACATCTATGTAACAAATTGGATTATCAGTAGATAATGCCTCTGCATCAGCACATGTAGTAGTGTAGTTAAATTGTTGTCTTACGTTATCAGTACCACCCGATAATTCTATAGAAAATGGAAGGCCAGTACCAGTACTAGTACCGAACTCAACTTTTATACGTTTTGTAGCAGATAATATATTTTTTTCTGCTTGTAATACTACCTCATTAACTGATACGTTAGTACCAGCATCTGTGAAAATTTCTCTATCAGTAGTTCCTGATGCATTTCCCTTAACACTTAGGTATATACGCTCATTACCAGCTACAGCCATAAGGTAACCTACATGAGCCCCAGCGTCAGATGGAGAGAAGTTAACATTAAATTCACATAAATCAACTCCATTTTCAGTATTATCAAGAACAAGATCACACGCTCCTCTATTTATTTGAATTGCTGGATTTGTTGACTCTAAACGATAGAACATTTCTGTTATATCTGGACTAACATCTGTTCTTTTTAATTTCAACTTAGTAGTAGTAGTAGATAACCTACCTGCTTCTGTATCTGCAAGTTGTATAAATGAAGATATATCAGTATCATCACTCTCTGTAAATACCATTAAATCAGAACCTTCTGGTATATGAGACTCTTTCTTCATCATGATAGTGCTTAGTGCTTTCTCATCACCTTTTGATATCTTAACTGGTAAGTGTGAATAGATATATCCAACTGGCTCTATCTCATTTGAAGGAACTGCTGGTTTATAAAACAACTGTATTGAACAGCTATCTCCATATCTTAACAATCCACAAGCTGATTCAATGCTTACTTCTCTATCAGATCCTGATATTATTGAACCACTTGCTTCATTACTAGATGCAACTACTGCCTCTGTTGCGTTTACAATTACTTCACTATCACCAAAATAGAAGTATTGAACAACTTCTGGTGATGATGTGTTTCCTAATGAAACATTATCAAATTTTATATCTTGATAGTCTGCAGAAACACTAAGCCCTTCTATCCCAGTATCCTCAAGCTGACCTGTAAAAGTTCTTGCTGAAAGAGCTAGTTGAACTGGAATAGCCGTTTCACTACCAAAAGTAAATTCAACAGAATACTCATCTCTATAAGTTTTTAACTGCTCTTTAGGTGATAATGTTACTGTAACCTCACAACTATCATTTGCTGCAAGGGTCTCAAGACATGAAGATCCTGTTATAAAAACATCATCATTACCGCCAACAAGCCCTGCCTTAACAAATTTTACTGGATTACCTGTAATATTTGTTAAGCTATACCTTATTGGACCTTTCTCAACACCAACAAAGTTAAACTGCCCAAAACTAAGGTTATTAGTTTCTGCAACAACCTCACCAGGAAGCGTTTGCCCTTCAACTGGTACAAATCGCATACCAGAATCTTTTGCTGTTACGCCTGTTTTTTCACCACAGGCAATTAATACTATTGGCAATGCCATCATTACCAACATTTTTGAAATTCTTGAAATCATAAATAATTCTCCTTTAAAATTATAATACTACCCATTTCATCAGACTGCTTCTATTCCTAATTAATAACTTAATCTCTACAATTACAAAACAAGTCTAGTGTTATTAAAAACAAACTACCATATAAACCAAATATAACATAAATATGATATATGTTAATTTTAAATAAACACTACTCTCAATTCAAAATATTTTACTGATTTCTACTAAATTTATGATATATTGTACTACAACGCAAAACCAATGCCATAAACAGTATTCATCATTTGTTATCGTCACTATTAAAATAGATTTAAAAACATACTTATTAATTTAAATTACAATATAATACATCGTATTTATAATGCAAATATTTATTCACATAGATAGTTGAATCTAAAATTAATTACATACTTATTAACTATATAAACTATATTTTAATAGAAAAACAGCTCTATATAACAATAATCACTTACCTACATAAAGATTTATATTACTTATTAATGCTACTGTATAATCTAAAACAGTGGATAACATCCACGGGAAAAAAATAGCTATCGCAACAACAATTGCAACTATTTTTGGAATGAATGTTAATGTCATCTCTTGAATCTGAGTAACAGCTTGAAAAACTGACACAGCTAAACCAACTAATAAACCAAAAATAAGCATTGGTGCAGATACCAAAATTGACAGCTCTAAGGCTCGCATAGTAAGTGCAACAGCTAAATCAGCATTCACTTTAATCACCTATATAATTATATTTTATCACATTATTCTACAAATAAAGTATACTGGTAAAGTAATTAATAGTCAAGGACTACGACTATTAACTTTAATTGAATAATAATAAACTATTTTATAGGTATATTGTGATAATTCAAACTTCTTTTATACGATATTTATCATACAAATATCATTACATTAAGCTTAGTACAGCAATATAATATATGATTACATTTCTATTAGAATTAATCATTCTTATAACTTAAAATACTGATAATACTCATCCCCACAATCTAAAAATTATTTTTGTGGTTTTATGCAGTGAGTAGAAATAATACACCTTAATGAAAAGAAACCTGCTTAATCATTTTTCAAGTAAATCCAGTAAAAATCCCCACAGATATTTGTGAGGATTTAGGATACTTATTTATATTAATAAAATATTATTAATAGCTAGAATTACATATTTGAAAGCATTACCTTCATATCTGCAATTTCTTTTTCTTGATCAACAATAATACGATTTGCAATCTCTTTTATAGTTTCATCTGTTGTAATAGTTAGAATAACTCTTGAGGCATCAATAGCACCTTGATGATGAGGAATCATTCCCATAAGATAATCCTTATCCATATCGCCTGAAGCAGTAACACTATGCATATCTTTCATCATGTTCGCCATTACTTGTTGAGAATCTTTAGAAACTTTATCTACTGCTTTTTTATCATATTTAGTTGCTTTCTTATTTAACTTAATAATAACTTCACTAAACTCTTTCATCTCTTTATTTTGTGATGCAATAATACTAGTTGCTAACGTTCTTACAGCTTTATTCTTTCCATATTTTAAATACTCTTCAGATGATACAACAGCACCTTTGTGGTGTGGAATCATATTATAAAGAAAATCTATATCAGGATTATCTGACATTTGAAATTTTTGCTCCATCATCGGCATATGCATGAGCATCATTACTTTTTGACTATCTCCTTTTTCAGAACTAGAACTAGACATAGGCATTTTAGCTTCCTTTCCATAACTAGGGGTTGAAACAACAAAAATCATCATTAACAATAACAGTAAATTTTTCACATTTATCTCCTTTTTCTATAATTATCTTATTTAGGACACTATAGATCATATTTTAGTTCAATAGTAAAAAGTTTAATTATATTAATTATAAAATAAAGTTAAGATTGATAGATCAGTTTTGCGAACATAAATAAATTATTTGAATAATAAAGTTAAGATTGATAGAGCAGTTTTGCGAACATAAATAAATTGTTTGAATAATAAAGTTCGTTAAAAACTGCTGAATTATAACGACTTACTTTAGTGAAAAAATAAATATACTAACATGTTAATAGTAACTCTTAACAAGTGCAGTTATAAGTAACGCCCAGCCATCAACTAATACAAATAATAGTATCTTAAACGGAACAGATATCATAACTGGAGGAAGCATCATCATACCCATCGCTAATAGAACCGATGAAATAACAAAATCTAATATTAAAAATGGTAAAAATAGTAAAAACCCTATCTGAAAAGCAACCTGAACTTCACTCATTACAAATGCACCTAAAACTACTAAATCTGGTATATCATCAACCGTACGTGGACGTTCTGACTTTGATAACTCTAAAAATAAAATTAAATCTTGTCTTCTTGTATTAGATATAAGAAATTTACGGACTGGTACTTTTGCACTCGCAAGTGCTTCTCTAAAAGTTATCTCCTCATTCATATATGGAGCTATCGCTGTACTGTTTACCTGAGCCAAAACTGGTGTCATAATATAAAATGTTAGAAGTAATGCCATTCCTGCCATTATCTGATTAGGAGGCATCTGTGCCGTACCCATCGCTGTTCTAAGAAAATGAAATACTATTATTATACGCGTAAAACATGTCATCAAGATAACTATAGATGGAGCTACTGCTAAAATTGTAAATATAAATATTATCTGTAATGATAACGCTACATCACGTGGAGACTCCGCCTCACCTAAACCAAAATTGACCGAAGGAAAGGGAATCGTTTCTTGAGCATAAGATAAGCTCGAAAATAAAATAAGAAACAATGAGGATAGTAGAGAAACACAAATCTTATACTTCATCGCTTCTCTCTTAATGATTTTAACTTCTCTTCAACTATAGCATTACTTGTATTAATATCATCATCAATGCTACTCTTCTTCTGAAAAAATGAGAAGTAACCTCCAAAATCTTGCTTCGATGTCATACCAACACGAATTTTAGTTGCCTCTTCATCATCAACAATTTTATCAATTAACGCCATATTATTATCTGTTACACCTATAACGTATATAATATCGCCTAACTCATAAAAATATAACGACTTTCTTAAATCAAGATCTACCTTACCTAATAACCTACCTGTACCAGGAATATCTGTAAAAACCTGCTTCTTAAAATATCTGCGCATAAGCGAATAAGCAACAAGTATAATCGTTAAAACAATACCTAATCCAAAAAGCATTCTAAAATATGAACCCGTTGTTGGAAGTGGATCAACTTTAGGTGGTACCGCTACTTGATTAATACCTATAGCTTCATCTAAACCGATAGGCAAATGCCCATCCATATACGCTCCCGTTAAAGGAATTGATATAGTTATCTGCTTATCTGCTGATGTTAATAATGGTTTAATATAATCTGATGTATATGTTACAATAAATTTTTTACGATCGTCAGTAACTGATATGTATGCTGACTCTAATGGAAGATCAAAAAAATCTTGTCTCTCAAATTCAAGTTTTTCTGCCGTTTCAAAACTTAATAAAAATGAATTTTTAGACTCTAATAAATCTAAGTTTGAGTATCCTCTATTAAATAAAATATTGAATACTATTTTATCCTGTATAATCTCATACTTAATTTCAGCAGCAAAAGACATACTAACTGATATAAAAATAAACAGAAAAGTTGATAAGGATTTAGCCATACAGTCCTTCTTTAAACTTTTCTATCAACATCTCTTTAGATAAAATCTCTGTTATACGAATAGCAAGACGTTCATCTAAAACCATAATCTCGCCGTAGGCTAATGGCTTTAAATTAACAAGAAAATCAACAGACTCTCCAGAAGTTTTTGCAAGACGAATTATTGTACCTGCTTCATATCTTAACATCTCTCCTACAGAAACTTTCTTTCTACCAAGTTCAATTGATATATCAAAAAGTACCTCTCCAAAAACTTCCTTTATCTCATCTCTTGTCATAAGCAAACCTCAAATACTTCTTTTAAATTATATATCACAAAACCAATAGAACTACTGAACAACAAACTCTGTTATGTAAACATCATTTAATCTACCAGAAGTTAAAATAGAATTAATTCTTCTAACAAGTTCTTGTTTTAAAAAAACCTTGCCTTGAGATGTTGATATCTCCTCATATGTTTTTGCAGATAGTGTAGAGATTACAATATCTCTTATCATAGGAATACGTTGCTCTATCTCTCCTTGTAGGTCAGAATTATCTTCTGGAACATCAACAGCTAAGGCAAGTTTAAGATACCTGTTACCCGCTGGATCCATTAAATTTACTACAAATGATTCAAGACTAATCGTTACACCAGCCTCTGTAGGAGTATTTCTTCTATTGACAACAATTTCCTCACCAGTATCAGCTGCATCAACATTTATATCAATACCATCTTGCACACTCATATTTTTAGGAGATAATACAAACTTAAAAACAATAAAGCCTGCTACACCTAATATCACAAGAACAAGTATAAGCAAGATTACTAACATCTTTTTTGATCCCTGCTTTTTTTCTGATTCTGTCCCTTCTGTTTTCGCCATTAATATACCTCATATATATGATTTTAAGTTAAATATAAATTCTACTTGTTACTCAAAAATGTTTTCACCAGCTGTTGATAGTTCTGGTGAAATTAAATTAATTTCAACCCTTCTATTTCTTGCTCTATTCTCACTTGTTATATTTGGAACGAGTGGATGATACTCTCCATATCCTGATGATGATAATCGTCTAGGATCAAAACCTTCCTCTGAAAAATAACGTACAACCGATACCGCTCTATCTGATGCTAATTCCCAGTTAAAGAAACTATCTCTACCAACAGGAGTATCATCTGTATGTCCTTCAATATTAAGACTATATGGCGTTTCTTCAACTATCATTATAATCTTATCAAGTATAGGTTTAGCTGACTCTAATAAACGAGCAGAATTTGTCGTAAAAAATACCGCATCCATAATACGAATTGAAATACCTTTATCTGTTTTTATAATAGATATCATCTTCTCTAAGTTTTGCGATCTAACAGTATCTTCAAGAACCTCTTGAACGCGTTTTACTGAATCCTCAACTGCTTCTTTTGTGGCGATACGTGTAACTGTATTTATCTCTGCTAAATTAATCGGAGTTTGAAACTCAAGGATACCAACTCCACCTGCCATTACACCTAAAAATTGATATATCTTAACTTTATCAAAATTAGCCATAGAAAGAAGCAGAACGAAAAACGTTAATAGTAACGTTACTAGATCTGAAAACGTTGTCATCCATTTTGGAGCCCCTTTAGGACATTTACATTTTTTAGCCATTGAAAACTGATCCCTTCTTATTTAGATATTAAATCAATTAATCAAACTGCGATTTTCTAAGTGTTGGTTCAATAAAAACATTTAATTTTTGCTCAACTATTCTAGGATTATCCCCTGCCTGAATAGCCATTATGCCCGCAAGCATAATTGTTTTCAATTGTTGTTCTTCTAATGATCTTGCTGCCAACTTAACTAATAATGGTTTAGCTATCATATTTGCTAGCACTGATCCATACATTGTTGTAATTAAGGCTACTGACATCGCTGGACCAACTGCTGTTGGATCACTTAAGTTTAAAAGCATCGCAACTAACCCTATTAGAGTTCCAATCATACCCATCGCTGGACCCATATCTTCTAAAAATGATAGTAAACCAGCATTTTGCTCATGACGGTCTGCTATAGACTCTAACTCTTTCTCTAATATAACACGTATAACATCTGGCTCTGTACCATCAACTGCTAGACGAATACCTTTCTTTAGAAAGTCATCATCCATATTTTCCTCTTCTGATTCAAGGGAGAGAATACCATCTCTACGTGCTTTAATAGCAAAATCAACTAACTGTTCTATCAACGTTTGTGATGAAAAAGAACCTGATATAAATGCTCGTGTTATTGCTTTTACACCTGAAATCAGCTTATTGATCGGCATACCAGCCATGATAATACCAGTTGTACCACCAACAGTAATTAGAAACGATGGAAAATCCATATATGGAGCAATACCTGCTCCTGTTACCATAGAACCGATAACCATACCAAATGCGATAAGCAAACCAATAATAGTTCCAATATCCATTACAGTCTCTCTCAATAAGTTATCTTATTAAACTACATATTACTAAGAAAACTTTAATCTATATATTTTCAACAATCAAAACAAAACATCAACTAAACAATATCGCTTAACACTCAAGCCAATAATTAATAACGAACTAAAATAGCTGAAACAAATATTTTTATACGTAAAACAATATCGCTTAACACTTAACCTATTTGTTACAATTAACTAAGCTATTACAGTAAACAGCTTTACATATAAAACTATATCGACAAATATATCACAATTAATAAATTGTAAAACTTCCAATACCTCTATGTCACCCAACTAGCAATACTTATAAAATATTAAACAAACAATATCCATGCACTAATAAAATAAATTATTTACCCATATTATTGAGGAACTCTTGATTAGATTTAGTACCTTTCATCTTATCTAATATAAATTCCATCGAATCAACAGCATTCATATTTGATAAAAATCTACGCAATATCCATATTTTATTCTGTTCTTCTTGAGTATGAAGCATCTCTTCTTTTCTTGTACCAGATTTATTGATATCAATAGCTGGAAAAGTTCTTCTCTCTACTAATCTTCTATCAAGATGAAGCTCCATATTACCAGTACCTTTAAATTCCTCAAATATAACTTCATCCATTCTGCTTCCAGTATCAACAAGTGCTGATGCGATAATAGATAGTGATCCACCCTCTTCAATATTTCTTGCAGCACCAAAAAATCTTTTCGGTTTATGTAGTGCATTAGAGTCAACACCACCTGATAATACTTTACCACTTGATGGCTCAACTGAATTATATGCCCTTGCTAATCTCGTTATTGAATCTAAGATAATAACTACATCAAACGCTTTTTCTACTAAACGTTTTGATCTATGTAAAACCATTTCTGCAACTTGAACATGTCGATATGCTGGCTCATCAAACGTTGATGATATAACCTCTATACGAATATTCTCACCTTTAGCTTCACCTTCCTTAATAAGTTTAGCAACTGTCTTTTTAAAGTCAGTTACCTCCTCAGGACGCTCATCTATAAGAAGTAAAATCATATATACTTCTGGGTGATTTTTTGCAATTGCTGATGCGATTGATTTCATAAGAATTGTTTTACCAGTTTTAGGTGGAGCTACAATTAACGCTCTTTGACCTTTACCGATAGGAGTTATTAAGTTGATACATCGTGTATCATACTTAGTCGCCTCATACTCAAGGTTTAACCTCTCCTCTGGAAATAATGGAGTTAAGTTTTCAAAAAGATATCGCACACGACTATGCTCTTGAAAATTTACTTTCTCTGCTTTTAGTAGTGCAAAATATTTCTCTAACTCTCTTGGAGGACGTATCTCTCCTTCAACTGTGTCACCGTTTCTAAGACCCAACTTCTTTATTTGTGCAGGAGAAACATAGATATCATCTGGACCTGGAAGATAGTTATAGTCTGGCGATCTAAGAAACCCAAATCCATCAGGAAGGATATCTAAAACCCCTTGCCCATATATTTGGGTATTGCGGATACTTGTTGCTTTTAAAATTTCAAACATCAACTCCTGACGCAAAAAACTTGCCGCATTTTCAATCTCTAACTCTTCTGCTATACGCAACAACTCCTCGATTGAGTGTTTTTTTAGTTCTGTCAAATTCACAAAATTACTCCATAGATTTTTATGATCTTTCAAAAGCATTGATAACTTTTTAAAACAATACATAATAACTAAATTATTTAACTAACAAATAATGATCACTTATTGATAATAAACTTTTGAGATTCTTTTTTGGAAATAACCACTATCATTACATAGTAGAAAATATCGATATGTATGTCAAGTGTTAACTTACAAAACAGTACTCAACTTCTTCTCATCAATAATCTGTCTACTATTAAACGCTAAAATAGTGTTTAATTATCCCTCATCAATAACTTGTCAACGACTAACCTCTACGATAGTTATCAACTTATTCTCACCCATAATTTGTCAACTATTAACTGTTAAAATAGTATTTAACTCTCTCTCATCAATAACAGTTATACCTAACTCTAAGGCCTTCTTAAGTTTGCTACCAGCGTCACTTCCTGCTAAAAGATAGTCTGTGTTTTTACTTATAGAAGATGATACTCTAGCTCCGTATGATTCAATCAGATCCTTGTAGTACTGCCTTTCATGAGAAAGTTTGCCTGTTATTACAAATGATTTATCTAATGCTGTCTTGTTTAAAAGATCAGTTTCTTTCTCAAACTTTAAACCGCTTGATCTTAATCGATCTACGACTTTTCTATTAACGTCATCTTTAAAAAAATTGACTAATGTTGTTGCCGATCCACTACCTATGCCATGTATAGTAGATATATCCTCTTCCTTCGCATTCATTATGGTATCTATATCTGCAAACTGTTTTACTATCAATTTAGTAGCTGTTCTCCCAACATGTTTTATACCTATTGAGTATAACACTCTATGAAACGGTTGAGCTTTAGATTGTTCTATAGCCTCTAGAAGATTATCAACTGATTGTGCTTTCCATCCCTCTAATTTCAGAATTTCATCTCTATCTAGATGATAAATATCTGATATATCTTTTAGCAAATTATGTTCACTAAACTGCTCTACAACTTTCACACCGAAACCTCTTATATCCATCGCATCTCTTGATGCAAAGTGGAGAAGTCCACCTTTAACAATCGCAGGGCAATCTCTATTTATGCAAAAATCTTTTACATCATTGATATCACTTCTTAAGGCATTACCACATACTGGACAGACCGTTGGAATCTCTATATCTCTACCATCTATATTTTCAATATCTCTATCTACTGATATAATTTTAGGGATAACCTCTCCACCCTTCTCTATGATAACAGTATCACCTAACTTTATCTCTAATCTTTTAATTTCATCATTGTTATGTAATGTTGCTCGTCCGATTACCGATCCAGATAGTTGAACAGGCTCAAGCTCTGCAACTGGAGTTATAGCTCCTGTTCTTCCTACTTGATATGTTACAGATAAAAGTTTTGTTCTAGCTGATTCTGATTTATATTTATAACTTATTGCAAATCTAGGATATTTTGATGTGTGTCCTAACTCTTCTCTGATTGAGTAATCATTAACTTTCAACACAGCACCATCAAGCTCGTAATTTAGTTTATCTCTAATCTTTTCAATTTTAAATATAGAGTCCATTATATCATCTGTTTCACTAAATTTAAAAATATTATCGTTCACAGGAAAACCTAACTTAGATAGATATAATATATCATCGTAATGGTTATTAAACTTTCTGCCTAAATCAAGTGAGTAGAGAAATAATTTTATTCCCCTTGCTAAAACCTTAGAACTATCTAACAGTTTTAAACTGCCTGCTGCTACATTTCTTGGATTAGCGAAAAGAGTTTCACCCTCTGCCTCTCTATCTATATTTAGCTTATTAAAGGTAGAGATCGGCATATACGCCTCTCCTCTAATTATAAGCTCTCTCTTATCTTCAATCGTTTCAGGCAATACGCCTAAACATTTTATATTCTCAAAAATATCCTCACCTACAACACCATCGCCACGTGTTACAGCTTCAACTAAAACGCCACCACTATATTTAATAGACACAGCAGCACCATCAATTTTAGGCTCTATAACAAACTCAATATGTTTAACATCAACATCAACAACTTTTTTTACCTTATCAATAAAGTCTATAATGTCATCACGTGAATAAGAGTTCTCTAATGAGTACATACGTACTTGATGTTTAATCTTTTTATCCAACACAACAGAAGAGTTATCAATATCACCTACAAGTTTAGTAGGAGATCTCTCACTAACTATATCAGGATTATCTTTCTCAAGATTCACCAACTCTTTATATAGTAGATCATAATCATAATCGGATATAACAGAAATATTATTTATATAATACTCCTGATTATATTTTTTAATCAAAGAAACTAACTCATTATATCTTGCTAAAATATTATCCATTATCTACCTTTTTACAATTAAAAACTTTATTATTCTGATAACTCTTTAAACTTAAGTAAAAGAGAACCATCTTCAATTTTTTTATCTGTTTTAATTTTATATCTATAATTAGGACGGGTATTATCCTCTAAATTACCATCGACATTAACAAGCGCATCTATCTTTATTTTAGACTCTTTTAACTCTGGAGAGAAAATATCAATACTATCTCCAACTGAAAACTTCGCTCTTGCAAGTATAGTTATCTCATCGTCTGTCGAACTCTCAACAGTAGCTAAAAATGATGCCGAATTATTTAATAGTGCATTATCCTCATTGATAGCTTCATCATCTGCCTTGCCATCGTAGAAACCTGTAATATATCCTCTGTTAGATATTGCAGCTAATAAATCTATCCAACGCTTCTCTGCAACATAATCTAATCCCATCTCTTTAGCTCTATCTATCGCTGCTCTATAAACAGATGTAACTATTGATAGATACATCATTGATTTCATTCTACCTTCAACCTTAGCTGATGCAATTCCCATATCGTATAATTCACCTATCTTCTCTATCATAGATAGGTCTTTTGAGTTATATAAATATGTACCCCTTTCATCTTCCTCTATCTCAAAAATACGATCTCTTCTTGTGTTTTCAACAAGATGATAATTCCATCTACAAGGCTGAGTACACTCACCATGATTTGCATCTTTACCGTTCATATATGAAGATATAAGACATCTACCAGACATAGATATACATATTGCACCATGCACAAAAACTTCTACCTCACATTTAGCCTTCTTGCAAATATTAATTAAATCTTCTTTAAATATCTCTCTTGCCATAATAACTCTATCAGCACCTTGTGCTGCCCAAAAATTCACAGCTGATACATTTGTTGTATTAGCTTGAGTACTAATTGATAAAGGTGTTTTTAAATTACTCTCTTTCGCTATATGAAATATACCAGGATCAGATATAATCAATCCATCAGGATTTAATTTATCCACATCTTTAAGATATTTTTCTATTCCTTCAAGCTCTTCTGTTGTAGGAAATATATTTACCGTAACATACCCTTTCTTACCCTCTGAATGTAGATACTTTAATGCTTGCTCCATTTCATCCATAGAAAAATTGCCAGCTGATGCTCTAAGTCCGTACTGTTTACCTGAAAAATAAACAGCGTCTGCTCCAAACTTTATCGCTGCCAACATCTTATAATAATTACCCGCAGGTGCTAATAGTTCCATATATATTTCCTAATTCTCTTATAATTTTATTTTATCTACTCTACTTAATTTACCATACTTCTAACTACTCTACTCTACAAATAGACTCAACTTAATCAATCTACTTCTATCTATATTCTATGACATACTCAACACTAATAATCCACCACTAACAGGGATTATCTGCATAGATAATATATCTTTATCGTCTTTAAGCTCATTTAGAAAATTTAGCATCTCTTCTCTATTATTTCTATACTTATATGGTGTCTCCGATTCTTCACAAGCGATATATCCATAAACTAAAATATCATCGAAAATAATAACCGAATTAGCAGTTAATCTTGGCTTAATCTTATGATATAATGATCTGTACTCTCGTTTCACAGAATCAATAAATGCAAAATCATAGAACCCTTCATCAACTGCTAAAAAACTTTCTCCACGCATTTGAAGTGTTGATACATTTATGTATGATTTAAAATACTCTAAATGTATTAGATATCTCTCTAAATTGCCATCAATACAGATTATCTCTGTTTTGTCATATCCTTTCAAAATCGACAGGGTAGACATTCCTATACCTGAACCGATCTCAATTGATTTCTTTGGCTTCTTTATTGAAACTATATTACTTACAGCTATACAAGCGTTCTCCTCTAGTGATGGAACCTTATGTATATCTGCTAAATTTCTTAACTTAGTATAATCTGAATCATCAAACCTGCTCTTTAAAAAAACCTCTAAGATAGTTGGTGAAAAGAGTACATTCATCTTATTATCAAGGTAGGATTAATTTTTGGATGTAGCAAATCTGTTAGTTTTGATGCATATTCAGGATCAATTTTCCCCATCTCATTTAATATCTTACCAGCAGTCGCAGGTTTCATCTTTCTAAATATTGATGAGGTTGTACTTATATCGGTATTAACAAGAATGTTCGCTGCTTGTTTAGGTTTAGTTGATGAGTATAGCTCAACTAATCTATCTATCTGAACATCTTTTGCACCTTCTAATTCTTTCAATTTTTCATCAACTTGTACACGTATACTGAAGATACTCTTCTCTCTTTCAACTATAGATGATTGTAACGCATTTAACTGCATCTCTCTCTCATTTAAATCTACTTCACGTTTATCAAGCGCTTGTCTACGTTTATCAAGTTCTTCTCTTATTTTATTCAGATCCATCACAGGTTCTGAGTCTACAGGAAATACTTGTGCCATTGCACTAAATGAAAAAAATAATGTGATTAAAAATATATTTAAAATCAATATATATGAAAAATATTTTCTAATACGACCTATCTTCATCACTTACCCCTTGTCTTAATATACTTAATTCATCATTTTCTCTTGCTTCTTTTGCCAACATATATGCTCTATACTCTGCAACATGCTTATCTTTAAGTTTCTCCATGATTTTTAAATCTTGATACGCTTTATTAATTTTTATCTGTTGCAACTCAATAAGTTTAGTAAGCGATGCCATATCGTTAGTCACGCCATTTGCATCACCTTGCAAAACATTTATATATTTATCATATATATCGTTTATACCGAAATGTCCTTCTTTTATAAAATTATTCATCTCTATATTTTTAATATCTATAAGTCTATGAATAGAAGATCGTTTCTCCTCTAATGCTCGCATATTCATATTTAAACGTGATAGATAGTTCCTCTCTTTATCAAGAAAAACTTCTCTTACTCTTAAAACTTTCTCTAAACTAAATTCCCTCTTTACCATAAACTCTATACCCGTTAACTATATTATGCGATGATAGAAGATAGTAATTGTTTTGTATCATCAAATGAAAATTTTTCCGTTATACCCTGCTTTAAAAATGAATTTATTTGAGCGATTTTATTGATTGATTGATCTATCTTAGGATTTGATCCTTTAACATATGCACCGATATTAATAATATCCTCTGCATCATTATATGTAGCAAGCAGATCCTTTAACATACCAACTTTCCTAAACTGATCTTCATCTATTACCTGTCGCATAACCCTTGATGCTGAAGATAAAACATTTATAGATGGATAATGGTTTTTTGCAGCAAGTGCTCTATCTAACACTATATGTCCATCTATTATAGATCTAACAGTATCCGCAATAGGATCATTCATATCATCACCTTCAACTAAAACTGCATACAATCCTGTTATAGATCCTTTGCCCTCAACTGAACCTGCTCGCTCTAAAAGTTTCGGTAGTAAACTATAAACCGATGGTGGATACGCTTTAGCTGTTGGTGGCTCTCCCACAGATAAACCTATCTCACGTTGAGCCATCGCAAGACGTGTTAATGAGTCCATCATCAATAGAACATCTTGTCCCTTATCTCTAAAATATTCTGCTATCGCTGTTGCTACAAACGGTGCAGCTCTTCTTGCTAATGCAGAATCATCTGATGTTGCAACAACTAAAACAGATCTCTTTAATCCCTCTTCGCCTAGATCATTTTTGATAAACTCTAATAACTCTCTTCCTCTTTCCCCTATCAATGCGATAACATTAATATCAGCATTTGTGTTACGTGCAATCATTCCTAAAATTACAGATTTACCAACTCCTGAACCTGCAAAAATACCCATACGTTGACCTTTACCAACTGTTAATAAGCCATCTATCGCTTTTATACCTGTTGAAATTGGAGTGGATATAATAGATCTTGATAAAGCATCTGGACAATCTGCATAGATAGGCATAGGCACTCCTTCAAGCTCTACTCCTAACTTATCCATCGGATCGCCAAACCCATTTAAAACTCTACCTAAAATTGAATCCGATACTAAAACTGTATTACGTGATGAATCACTTATAACAATACTGCCTAAGCTTATATCTTCATTACCACCATATAACATGATAATAATTCTCTCATCCCTTACACCGATTATTTCACCTAGAATAAACTCGCCACTTAGCCTAAAAACTTTACACCTTGATCCGATACCAAGAAGTGGGCCATCAGCTTCAACAACTAACCCTGCAACTTTAGTAACCTTACCAGAAATTATAAACGGATATTCAGGTTTAATCTTTTTTATCAGAGATACATTCTTCATCTATCTGTTTTTTTAAATCCTCTATCATTTTATCTGTATTTAAATCGACATCGCCGACCCTAGTATTAACCTTAACCGCTCCCTTTGATATTGATGTATCTGTTGAAACAACATAATCAGGAAAAGCCTCTTTAACTGACTCTAAATCATCTGGATTAACAGAGAAAGATACATCTTGTAAATTAACTAAACGACTTAAATTAAGTTTGATTAAATTAACAGCAAACTCATCATTTATTTTTCTTTCAGCACCTATAATAGATGAGACAAACCCAACAACTATATCTGCAACTTTATCATCAACACCACTCACGCTAGATGAAATACTTTTAAGCTCATCTAAAGACTCACTATTAAATGTGTTGATCTGTGCCATATAATCTTCTTTATTTGCTTCGTACTGAGAACTAACTTCTTTCTCAACGATTGTTCTTGTTTCCTCTTTTGCATCAGCTACCGCTTTAGCCATCTGTTCGCTAAATTCTAGTCGAACTTTTTCAACCTCTTCTTCCTTACTTTTTATCAAACGTTCAAGCTCTTCTATCTTTGATTTATCTTCATCAGAAGAAACTGCTTGTTGCGAACTTTCTTCTTTTAGATTGCCAGTTACAACTTTTTTCGGAAAATCTGGTTCATCTTCATTTGAATCAGAAAAAAACTCCGACTCAACAAATGAATCTTTATTAGCTACGTTACTATCTATTAAAACAATTTTCTCGCCTATAGGGCCATCAGCTGCCTTTGCAATTCTTGATGGAGGAAGATACATATCATCTGTTACTTCATCCTCAACAGTAAATACAGCATCAGGTTCTTTATCTGTATCGTAATTAAAATTCTCTTGAACAGAAACATCCTCTTCAAAAGAAAATGAACGCAATTCATACTCAGATGTACCTAAAACTGATGATGAATAAACAGGCAATTTATATGGTTTAAATTCTTTATTACTATCATTTATTATCTTATTTGACATATCGTTCCTATTATTAATAAATTAGAATTACAAGGTTGAAAAGTGATTGTATGAATACCAAAAACAATGTTTAAATTATAAACCAAACTACTCATCAAAATAACTACTATAACTAGCTATGAAAATTAGTTAATAATTTAATTGTATAGATACCTTATAAAACCGTCAACTAAAACCAACGGTAAAAGTTAATCTAACAAACTACCCCAATTGACTAATTAATTAACTATCTAACAAACTACCCCAATTGACTGATTAAATTAACTATCTAACAAACCACCCCAATTGACTAATTAATTAACTATCTAACAAACTACCCCAATTGACTGGAAATGAAACAATTTAAATAAACTGTTCCTCATCACCACCACCGATTGAAATAACTCCATCTTCATCAAGCTCTCTAACTATTCCAACTATCTCATGCTGCGCTTTCTCAACATCTTTTAATCTGACAGGCCCCATGAAATCCATCTCTTCCTGCATAGTCTCAACAGCACGTTTTGACATATTCTCAAAAAACGCTTTCTTAGTCTCTTCATCTGCACCTTTAAGCGCAAACGTAAGAACTTTTTTGTCCACTCTTTTCAATATCTCTTGTATAGCAACAACACCTAATATACGAATATCATCAAATACAAACATCATATCTCTAATACGTGCTACTAGTTCTGGAGAATTTTTCTCTAATCTCTCCAACGTTGCCCTACTTGTCTGTCTATCCATACGGTTAAATATCTCTGCAACCGATTTAACACCACCAACTTCAACATTATATGATGATAACGCCTCAAACTTATCTTCCAATACTTTAGAAAGCGTTTTAACAACAGATGGAGATATATCTTGTAGATTAGCTATACGCACTGTAACCTCCGCCTTTAGCTCCTCAGGTAATTGTGCCATCGACTCTGCCGCATGTGATGGATCAAGATGTGCTAATATCAACGCAATAGCTTGAGGATGCTCACTCATGATAAACTTAGCTAGCTGTTTCGGATCAACTCTTGTTAAAAAATCAAAACCTGTTGATTGTTCTAATAATTTAGTTAATCTATCTATTATTTTTCTTGCACGTTCAGGCCCTAACGATTTAATAAGAATAGCTTTTGCATACTCTAAGCCACCCTTAGAAATAAACTTCTTAGCTAGAAGCATATTGTAGAACTCTTCTACAACCTCATCTATCTGCTCTGGAGGAACAACTTTAGTTATAGCGATCTCTCTAGATAAATCAGATACATCAGCGTCATCTAAAAACACCATTATCTTAGATGATAGCTCCTCGCCAAGTGCTACCATAAGAATAGCACCCTTACGCATATTAGGGCTACTAGAAGCACCTGCATTTGGGCCAAGCCCTGCTAACTTTAGTAATTGAGCGTCATCCATAGATATTCACTAATTCCCCTTTATATAGGCCTTTAATAAGTTAGCAACCACTTCTGGATCCTCATTCGCCTGTTCCTCGATCTTCTTAAGCATAACTTTTGATTTAACCGCTTCGACATCTAACGGTACAGAATCTTCTAACTCTGTCTCTATCTCACGCTCTAAATCAGCTAACGATTTAGGCATAGCACTATCGCCACCTATACTTAAATCTAGCCCTGCCAACTGTGCATCAAGAGCTGATTCTCCTAAAAGATCATCATCAATCTCTCTTGCTACATCAAGACGACGAAGTATCGGTCTTATTGCTAAAAAGTAAAATAATATTAAAATCACAACCGCTGTTAAATATTTCATTCCTGAAAGTACTAATTGCATATTTTTCTCTCTCAACGATGCTAACCTACTAGCTACGCTTGTTGATCCGTCTGATGTATCAAACGATATATTCGAAACCTCAATTACATCTCCTCGTGCTGGATCAAAACCCACCGCATATGCTATGTTCGACTTAATCTTAACTAAATCTTCATCCGTTCTTGCTTTACGTTCAATATTGCCAGCTGCATTCTCAACCTCTTGATGATCTAAGACAACAGAGATTGTCATACGTTTAACCTCTCCTCCAGTCTTCTCCTCACGTACAACTTTTTTACTGATCTCAAAATTTTGAGTTTCCTCTGTTTTATTGTATTCAGAAAGTATATTGTCTATCAAAATGTCTGGTTCAGCTAAATTAGACTCAACTCCAGGTATTCCAGATGGACCTTGACCATAAGATTTTGAGGTAATCTCCAACGATTGTTGAGAACGTAATACCGGATTTGAATCAAAAACCTCTTCTAAAATCTCTCTTTTATTAAAGTCCATATTTAAATTGACTTTTGCAACAAACTTACCTTCACCTACGATCCTTGATAAAATATCATTCAACGATGACTCTTTTATCTTCTCTTCCTTACGTTGCTGTTCAAGCTGTGTTTGAGAAAGTAAAAAAGGTTGGTTTGCCTCTGTTAAAAACTCACTTAAAAGATTACCAGATGTATCTACTATCTGAACATTCTCTGGCTTTAACCCTTTTACCGCCGCAGATACAAGATGACTAACTGCACGGATCTGTGCTTGAGTAAAGGTTATATTCGGCATAAACTTAATTACTACCGATGCTTTTGAATCCTCTTCTTCTACAGCAAATAATCTATCTTTTGGTACAGTTATCAATACTTTAGCCTCTGCAATCTCACTCATAGAGGCTATCGTTGCAGATAACTCTCCTTGAAGTGCTCGCTGATAACTAACGTTTTGTTGCTGTTCTGTCATACCAAAACTTGCTGTATCAAATAACTCAAATCCGATAGTATCTTCTTTCGGAAGACCTAATTCTGCTAACTTCACTCTTGTATTATATACAGCGTCAAAAGGAACTTCAACAGCATTGCCTGCATCTCCGTCCTTAATTATCTTGTACTTCATTCCATCTTCTGTCAAATATTCTACAACATCTTCTAAATCTTCATCAGAAATATTATTATACAACGTTTTATAGCTCGGAGCATTAGCCCACAAAACAAGCACTGTAGTAGATATTACAACTGTTAATGTTGCGGCACCTAATGCCACCTTTTGAAGAAGTGATAATTTTTCAAACAGATTTAGAAACTGATTAGTGAAATCCTTTAATGCCATCTGTAGATAGTACCTCCGCTTGTGCAGTAAGAGGAGAGGCGAAAAAGACTTTACTACATAGATATATAGATTATAGTCAGGTAATTAAAAAGATAGTTAGACACTAAATTTGAGTCTTAATAAGCTCTTGATATGCAGCTAATAGTTTATTACGAACCTCTAATGTCATCTTTAAAGATGCATCAGCTTTCTGTAATGCTATCATTGTATCTGCAATATCCACACTACTGTCTCCGCTTAATGCCCTTTGAACAGACTCTCGTGAATCGTGTTGAAGCGCATCAACATCAGTTAATGTAGACTCTAAAATCTCAGAAAAACTCATTCCTTCTGTTGCCTTATTTGAGTTAGTAGAGGTACCCTCACTTTGAGAGATATCTACACCCGAATTTGGAAACAAAATATCAAAGTTTTTAATATCTGACATAATCTTCTCCTCTTAAAAACACTATACACCCATTCACTTCATTTAACAAGTTATTAATCTATTTTTAAACACAAAATACTCATCGTTATCAGATAACTATATAATAGATCGTAAATTATTTGATTTAGATTAATAATAAATATACATAACTTACAAACATCTACCAATTAATCTATCTCTAAAAGTAAAAAAATCCACTCTAACAACAAGTTGAGTATCTTTTATCTGCTATAAGTTCTACTCATAATTTATTTTACTAAATAAGATTCTAAACAGCAATACAAACAATACAGTCTATAACAACTAAGTATACTATTTTTTTATAAGCTATCTTCTATATACTTTAAAACTTAACAGATAACCTATAAATAATAAGCTATACTTCTAACAAAATATAAACAGTAAAATAAATATTTATCGTAATATTACTTAGTTAAAAAACCTCTACTTAATCACAATATTAGCCATATATTACTATAGTTAAACTAAAACTCTCTAGTCATAAACCTACTGTGCTCTACCAATTCCTAGTGCTGCATTTGCAAGCTGTTTTGCCGTTGTTATTGTTGATATATTTGCTTCGTAACTTCTTGCAGATTCAAGTAAATTAATCATCTCTTCAACAGGGCTTATATTTGGATATGCTACATATCCTTCCTCATTTGCATCAGGGTGTGATGGGTCATACTGCAATCTAGGAGGTTTTGTATCCTCATAAATTCTATCAACTTGAACGCCACCTTTATGAACACCTTGTAAAACTTGCTTAAATATAACATTCTTTTTACGGTATGGACCACCATCTTCAGTTCTTGTTGTATTTGCATTAGCTAAGTTTGATGATAAAACCGACATTCTTATTCTCTGTGCCGATAAACCTGTTGCTGCCGTATCTAATATATTAAAAAAACTCATCTTAATCACCTCTAATTCTTAATAAACATATCTCTCTTACTTTATTGATGGAAATATAATGTAATTCTTTCCTACCTATTACTTCTAATAGGAAAATATTTCCTCTAAACATAAAGGAGAAACAATAACCTTAAATATAATAACTGTAATATTAAATATTATTGCGTTCTTGCAAGATCTACCATGCCACTTAGTTTTTTGCCAACTAGATCAGAGTACATCGTATATCTGATTGAAGTATCTGCTTGTTGGCTCATTTCATAATCAATATTCACATCATTTCCGTCGTTACGTAAAGATGGATTATTCTGAAATCTAACGTGTTCACGAGCATCTAATGTTAGATCCTTGATCTGCATATGCTTACTGTTAGTTAGTGATAACTCTACTCTTTTCTTAGATTTCTCTAAATTGTAATTCTCCATAACTTCAGCAAACTCTAATTTAGTTGCTTTATAATCTGGAGTATCATTGTTTGCTATATTACGTGAAATAACACTATTCTTGACACTTAATGCTTTTAACGCATACGCCATGTCATTTGCACCGTTTCTCTCAAAAAGTCCTAACATAGTTTTCGCCCTCACTATATCTTCGTTGCAACTCTAAATGCAAATAACATGCCAATGTAATGTTAAGTGGTTGAGTAGGAAAATGAGAAGTAAATAATATTAAGGATAGTAATTAGATAATATTTCAGCTAACAATTTGACAACCTTTGATATCATAAGTAGATAACATCTAAGGTTTATAAAAAATAATTTTAAATTCAAAATATTTTCAAACTTTTTAAGGTATAAACTGTCGTGATATTAAAGTTTAATAAACTAAAACAGATTAATTTATTATTCTCCTCAAAATTGTTACTGGTGTTTTACGTTTCATAGTAAAGTTATTTTTTGAAGCGTAAAACAACCCAGTAGCTTAGAAATCTAAAAATAATTTCCTATCAAATTAATAACCTTAAACTTAATCATTATTCAACTTTTACTATATTTTGCATAAAGAAGGGTTTAAAAAGTACAGCTACTTTTTGCTTGCGTAGAACTTATGGTGAACGGCAAAATTCACAACCCACTACTTGCTCGTTTGCGGTTGGTGGAGTTTGGTTTGCTTGTTAGTCGATTAATAAAATAAAATCTTGACAAAATATAGACTTTAATTGCAACCTATTGTTACAACATAAAGGATACATATAACTATGTGTACATATTATTTTAATGGAGAGTTATATCATTATTAAATTTCTCACTTCGAAAACTTTATGTTTACTGCTTCTTACTGCTGTAATTTCTACAGCTTATGCTGAAGATAAAATAACTAAGGCAGATGACAGTAGTAAAAACTGTGTAAGATTAACAATGCTGTAAAATGCAAAAACCCTCTGATTAATGAAGATATTCAACTTATAAAACAATATGTACCAACTATCATATCTCTTGATTTAACCACTAATAAAGTGACGCCTATAATAACTCAAGAGCAACTAAATTCTTTTACCCAGCTTTTCCATGTTAGATAATTTATCAATTAATTAAGATGTCACTTCATTAGACTTAACTAACTTCTTAAAGATTACAAAATTATATGCAACAGGTGGTGTCAAAAATATTACTGGGTTTGATAAAATTAAATCTAACCTAACTTTTTAAGCGTATCTAAAAGAAGTAATATACCACTTACTGATATAACTAATTTATCTAATTTAACTGAATTGACATTACCTGATTACGTATTACGTAGTATGGAGAAATTAACAAAACTTGATATATCAACTATAGCACCTAACCTTACACATCTTTATTTATATCATATAGGAAAATTAACAACACTTGATCTATCTAAGTTGACTAACCTTAAAGATATTTATTTAGATAAAATAGATACAGAAGACTATTAAGCAAATCACTTCTCTTAAAGATAGTGATATAACTATAAATTTAAGCTCTCAAGATATTGTTTATCCATCTGCTCCATGATAGATATTTAGGATACTCAAAATATTGGGTATCATATTTCCATCTTGCGCTGCATCGTATACCATGTACTGCAATAAATATTTTCTTGATAGTTAAGTTCCCATACTTATCTATTAATGAAAGAAAAATAAGTAACAGAGAGAATGCTAGATTATTTAGCATTCTTTTTTATCTTCAATCGGTTAGGTTAGTCGGTATTCGTTATTTCTTTATTACCTTCTTTATTATTTACTAATGTTGGATAATTTCCATCTTCTAAAATCTCCCACTTACCGCCCTCTTCATTCACTAGCCAACCAATAAAATTAGTTGATATCTTAAACTCATTTACATCAAGTTCATAGCCTCCAAGTTGACTAGTACCATTAGTTGGAGTTGTAGGTGCATACCAGTAGTTATTTATATATCTAGTTGTTGTTCCAAACTCATTACCAATAATTGCTCCAGTATTTTTATCTGCTTCAATATCTCCATAACTAAATGAATGTGAAATTTCTAACTTATTGTTATTGATACCTTTAAAATAATTATCTCCAATAATTCCACCTGCTATACCCTTACTTTCAATATCTCCTACATTATAACTATCTGTTATCTTAACTAAAGCATTACGATTTGCAGTACCTTTATTGATAATTGATCCGATAACACCACCTACATAATTATTTCTACTAGGAGTTACACTATCACTACTACTACTACTTATATCTCCTGTATTATAACTTTCACTTATATTAAGACTAGAACCAAACCCAATAATACCACCCACTGTAACCATTGAAGCAGAAGTAATCGTTTCTATATCACCTATATTATAAGAATTATTTATATTAACATCTCTCTGACTCATTCCAATTATTCCACCGATGAAGACTTCAAAAATATCATTACTAACAGCACTATTTATCGTTAGTGATCCTTTGTTATGCGAATTAGTTATAAATGTCTCATCTGCTTTATTGTATCCAATAAAACCTCCTGTACAAGAATAGATAGCGTTACTATTAATTATTTCTCCAGCATTATAAGTGTCTAAAATAGTTACTGTTGAATCAGTATTATTCTCTCCTATAATCCCACCTGTATACTTATTGCCTGTTATAACTCCACTGTTGAAACTATTTCTTATCTCGGTTGTACCAAAAACGATATTTTGTCCAATAATACCACCTGTATGTTGAGAGTTACCAAATATTTCTCCGTTGTTATATGTATCTACTATCTCTAACAATTCAACATTATCATTCTTTCCTATAATACCTCCTATTGAACCAGAATTAATAGTATTGTTACTTTCTATAACACCTGTATTAAATGTACCTCTTATAATAATAGAGCCACTAATATTTAACCCAATAACTCCACCGATAATATTACTACCTACTATATTTGCCTCATTTTTCGTATCTTCTATTATTAAAGTATCTATACCATTACTATTGAAATAATTTTGTCCGATAATTCCACCTACAATACTATTATTACTAGATATCTTTCCTCTATTTGTTAAATTGTCTCCATTAATACTAAAACCAGTTGATTTTGCGATCCTACTACTACCAATAATACCGCCTATAGTATTGGTACCAACAGTAGTTGATTCTATAACATTACTCTTATCTAAGTTTTTCATCGTAATATTAGAATTATTTATTATTCCGATAAACCCACCGATAGTAATATTAACATTAGGGATAGAATTAGATCTTATTTTACCTGAATATCTTGAGTTTCTTATAAAAACTGTACGATTATGAATTATTGCTACAAAACCACCCATTATCATATCATCTTTAACACCTACAACTAAATTATTAGTGGTCAACTCTATATTACTTGTTGAATTATCTATCGTAAATACATACTGAATAGTATCTATCGTATCAACTGTTCCAACTGTTCCAACAAAACTAGCTACATATTTATTTCCACTGATTTTACCACCATCAAGTGTTAAATTTTTTATAGTTGTATCGCCTGTAACATTTTGAATTAATGCAGTAGCTATATCTGAAGTTATATCCTCATCTGTATTTATATTTAAGTTTTTTATGCTCTTATGATTTCCATCAAAAATACCAGTAAACTCTTTTATACCTTTAAAAGATTTATGATTCATATCAATATCAGATAAAAATAGAACATTCTTATCAACCATTGTCTGATCAGATAACCAAGCTAAGTTGGCAGGTGTTTTTATAAGATAGCTACCAAAAATATCCTTATCTGGTAAAGTTCTATCTTTTCCATTCCATGAAGTTGTCTCTTCTTTAAACGATATAGAAAAAGAGTATGTATCAGCTATCTTATTACTACTAGCTATATCTATTATCTCTATATCAAACTTAACAACTAACTTTTTATTAGCTTCTAAATCACCGCTTAACTCTGCACTTCCTAAAGTATATGTGATACCACTCTTTCTATCAAGCTCTACACTTATCGCATTTACTAACTGATCAATAATAGTGTCGCTATCTTTACCAACCGAACTTATATTCTCAACACTGTAATTTAAATAACTGTTATCACTTATGAAACTTTTACTATCAATACTATCAATAGTAAGCCTATCGCCTAGATAAAAATTAAGCTCAATATCTGTAGGAGGCACTTCATCTCCATTAAACTTTATCACAAAATAATAGACACCTTCTACTCTACGACTACTAATCGTTTCTTTAATCTCTATATCAAATTTAATAACTAATTCTTCTTCATAGTCTACATCACCACTAGAAATTACAGCATCTCCTAAATTATAAGTGGTATTAGTAGCTACATTCTTTATAGCTAACTCTGTTTCTATTGCATCATTTAACTCATCAACTATAGTTCCAATCTCTTTCCTTTCAGAATTTATCCCATTTATTTCTATACCATTAACATCATAGATTAAAGACTTATCCATACTTTCAAAATATTTACCATCAACACTATCAATAGTAAAATCACTACCTAAATAAAAGAAAGTTGCAGTAGATTTATCGATATTGTCAGAACATCCTTGACATATGACAATTATTAATAGCATCACCCATAAAGGTAATACCTTTTTCATAGTTACTAATCCTCCAACTCTTATAAATTTAAATGCATATATTTAAATAGTATTATATTGCAATACATGTGAATTATCAATAATTATTCATAACTACTATATATTTATGCAAGTTGAAGTATAATATCAATCACGTTTATGAGGTTTTAAATAACTAATAACTTAAACCCTATATCATTTCAGACTATTCTTATCCTATTTGGCATAATATTTGCTTATATTTTAAGCACAAATGTAGCGAAGTCTAGCTACAGTAACCATTTTCTAGTATTAATGGGGCGAACACTCTTGCTCATGATTTTAAAAAGCTTTAATTATCAGTAGTAACAGATTTATCTCTAATATATGGATATTTATATCTATTATTAGTTTTTAGGTGGAAATAATTTCTCACTATTTGTGATAGATAGAGATTTATTCCACTAATTTTTAGATTATTTTAGATACAAATGTTATTAGTTAAAAATAAAATAGATACAGTATAGCAACAGGTTAAAAATGAGTACGGCTAAAATATTTATAACTGTTATCTAATATAGTAAATGCAAGTCAACTTAGGAGGACGTATTATGTTTAAAGTAAGAAATTTCTTAAATTTTAAAGTTATAGGTTTAATGTTCTTATTCTCAATATTTTTAGGAATAAGTTTATTATCATCTGTTAACGCTTCAGAACCAGTAGCAGAAGATTTTCAAGCAGGTTTTGGTGATTATCAAGAAGATGTAAGTTTAGAGGGCGATAATACTAGTTATCAAAATGTTTTTAAAATGAATTTGAATACGGAAGACTCTTCAATATTGTCATCAGAAGAACCTCTTGATGCCACAACAAAATTTAATAGACCTTTACCGTTACAATCAGCAGAAGTAACATGGGCTGATTATGGACCAAGGACAAATTGGCGTTTATTAGTTGAAGTAACAGTAATTGGTATGGCAGATCATGATAAAACAACACTTGCTTTCCAACCTACAAGAATTATATCTAGAGAATATGAATCTGATCACTATCACGGACTTTATAAAACCATATATCTCTTTGATTGCGGAACAATCTCTTACCCTGGTATAAAAAGATTTAGCTCACAACACACTGGTATAACTTATCCATATAACACAAAAACGGCATATCAAGAGTTCGAATTTACAAGTAACTAAAGATTAAAACTATGCTCTGGTTAATGCTTTAAGTCCTAGCCAGAGTATACATTATAAAATAACAAGGACATAACAAGATGAATATTAAACAAAGCAACCCTTTAACAAATTTTTATAGACCAACTGGGATACCTAATAAAACAAATAGTAATGTTGATAATGCCGATAACACAAACAGTGTTTTTAATACAGAATTGACAAAAAGTGTTCTGATACGACTGCCAACAGAAGAAGAAAAAGAAACTAGGATAGGTGGAGGTGGGATGAACAACATAACTTATGAATTAAGTTATGCTGAAAATTCTACTGATGAAAATCCTATTATAAATGCAAAAGTAAGGGAAGATAACGGTTACGGTAAAGAGATTAATCAAACTATAAATATTAATGATATCGATCCACAAAACGCAACCGTTATCGAACTAAGAGCATTATTAGCACATGCTAATCAAATCAAACCGCTTGATCCGTCAGAACTGTTAACTCTTTCGACTATCGGATATGAACACGGGTTACAAGGAACAAGTGGCAAACCAATTCATGACATGGGGCTTCATGATAGGTTTAATCCGATAGCATCTCTAGAAACCATGAAAGAGAGATATAGTGGATCTCCTATTCAAGATATGCAAGATTCAGTAGATAGTATAATAGCGTTACTCGGCAAATTATCTAAGTTTGGAAAAAATGGTGATAATAATATTAAGACGATCTCTAACTCTGTTGATGAGGTTGTTGATAATATCGCAACATCTATAGTAGATCAATTAAGCAAACCTTCGCAATTTAAAAAGAGTTGATAATTTTAGTTGATAAAAAGTATGATAATTATATAAAAGATTTGAGTGATATAGTTGATATGTTTGATTGATATAGTCGGCAGAAATAGCCAACTTTGATAATTATAATTGATATAGTCGGTGGAGACAGTAGGCAACTTTAGAGGATAGAAAGAGATTGAAAAAAGAATGGCGATGCAGGGAATTGAACCCCGGACCCTGCGGATATGAGCCGCATGCTCTAACCAACTGAGCTACATCGCCCTAACGACAACAATTATAAAACTACTGTCGCAACCCCTGTTCAAAAAAAGAAGCTAGTAATAATAAATAACTAGCCACTATTGATTTGTCTGTACAAAATAAAAAATTGCGGGGGCCGGATTTGAACCGACGACCTCCGGGTTATGAGCCCGATGAGCTACCATGCTGCTCTACCCCGCGATGTACTAGTCTTAAACTAGGAAGATTAAAATATACCAATTATGATATTATGTCAAGTAATAATATTAACTAGAGATATATTCTATCAATAAAATTGGTGAAAATCTTTATACTTGATAATAAAAAATTAATCAGATACAATACATCCAATTCAATTACAATAGGAGGACATTGATATTATGGCTGATCATATAGTAAAAAAATATTCCTCTAAAGAAGAAACAGCTAATATTGTTACTCATGCAATAGGCATCTTATTTGCAATTACAGGGCTTGTTATGCTCGTTGTAATATCTGCAATACATGGCGATGCATGGAAAGTCACTTCATCTGCTATCTATGGTGCATCTATGATAGCGTTATACACAGCATCAACTTTATATCATACTTTCAAAAATGAAAAAACTAAAAAAACTTTCAATGTTATAGATCATATATCAATCTACTATCTTATCGCTGGATCATACACTCCTTTTATGCTTGTCACACTAAGAGGTGGATGGGGTTGGAGTCTTTTTGGAGTTGTTTGGGCACTTGCAATAACTGGTACTATATTGAAATTGAAATTCGGAGATAGATTAAGAAAATTTTCAAATATGATCTATATATTTATGGGTTGGCTAATTATTATTGCAATCAAACCAGTTGTGGACTCTCTAGATTCTAAAGGATTACTACTGCTATTTATTGGTGGAGTACTTTATACATCTGGAGTTATATTCTATAAATGGAAAACTCTACCTTATAATCACGCAATATGGCACCTATTTGTTCTAGCTGGAACAGTAACACAGTACTTTGCAATTCTGTATTATGTAGTATTAAGTGATAAGTGATAAGTGATAAGTGATAAGTGATAAGTGATAAGTGATAAGTGATAAGTG
>CAMQYS010000021.1 GCA_947039395.1 uncultured Deferribacteraceae bacterium
CTTACCACAAACACTAGTAGATAAAGTTTACAACTTCAACGATATTCAAAACTATCTAACTTACCACAAACACTAGTAGATAAAGTTTACAACTTCAACGATATTCAAAACTATTTAATATATATTATAAACTGCCGTTCATAGGTTTAACCCTATCAACTCCCCTTAAAAAACTATTTAATGCCGATAAATATGCCTCAACAGATGCTATTAGAATATCTGTAGAAAAACCCTTTCCACCTGTGTTATAACCACATTGATTGAACTCGATAGATACTGTAACATCACCTTGTGCATCTTTACCCGGAGTTATAGCAGCTAGTTTATAACTCTTCAACTTACTCTCAATACCAACAATTCTTTCAATAGTTTTAAATGCTGCATCAATAGGTCCATCTCCTATATTTGAATCACTAAGTACCGTACCATCATCTCGTTTTAGTTTCATTGTAACTGTAGGTATAGTATCTGTACCTGAATTAAATCCTATATAGTCAAGCTCGTAAAATATCTGAACCTTACCTAACTGCCCTAAAACAATTATCTCTAAATCCTCATCGAAAACTTCTTTCTTCTTATCAGCAAGTAACTTAAATTTTACAAAACATTCATCAAGTTCATCTTTAGATAATTTGTAACCTAAAGTTCCTAACCTATTAGATAAAGCGTTTCTTCCTGAATGTTTACCTAACACCATCGTACTCTCTGCAATACCAACCGACTCTGGTGTCATAATTTCATACGTCTTACGATTTTTCAACATACCAGCTTGATGAATACCTGACTCATGTGCAAACGCATTCTTACCAACAATAGCTTTATTAGGTTGAACATTAACACCTGTTATTGTAGATAAAAGTTTACTACTTCTATATATCTCTTTCGTATTAATATTATGTTTAAAATCAGTATATATATCTGAACGTACATTCATTATCATAACAATTTCTTCAAGTGCAGCATTTCCAGCTCTTTCACCAATACCGTTAATCGTACACTCAATCTGCGTTGCTCCTGCTCTAATGGCTGCAAGAGAGTTAGCAACAGCTAAACCTAAATCATTATGATTATGTACAGATATCTTTGCCTTTTTAATATTTCGAACATTTTTAATTATATAAGATACCATATCAAATATCTCATCAGGAGTTGTATAACCTACCGTATCAGGAAGGTTTATAGTTTTTGCTCCTGCATCAATAACCGCCTCTATTATCTTAACAAGAAACTCTTTATCTGATCTTGTTGCATCCTCACAAGAGAACTCTATATCACTAAATAAAGTTTTAGCATACGCTACTGATTCAACTGCAATCTGTAACGCCTCTTCACGCGTTTTATCAAGTTTAAACTTTAAATGTAAATCACTTGTTGCGATAAAAATATGTATTCTAGGTTTTTTAGCATCTTTTAATGCTTCAAAAGCTCTATCAATATCAAGTTTGTTAGCTCTTGCTAAAGAACACACTGATGACTTCTTGATATGTTTAGCAATTAATCTGATCGACTCAAAATCACCATCTGATGATATCGCAAAACCAGCCTCAATAACATCTACACCTAACTTTTCTAACTGTTTAGCAAGTTGCAACTTCTCCTCTATCTTCATAGAGAAACCCGGAGCTTGTTCGCCATCTCTTAATGTTGTATCAAAAAAAACTATTTTATCCATATATATATTGAACCTCTGGATTATATCTCTACAAAAAAAGCCCCTAGGGAGCTTTTCTGTTAGATCATATTATATATCACAGTTTACAACCACTCTAATTACTTTTTTTTCTTCTAAACAGTAGCAATACCATGCCAAATAATATATATAGTATTGCAATAAAAAAGAAAATTATCTCAAAATATAATGCAACAACTAATATAAACATAACTAATATAACAAGCGTATTAAAAGGATGCTCTTTAAAATAACGTACCTTCTTAAAACTATAATAAGGTATTGAACTTACCATTAAAAATGCAAGTATATATACCGAGACAGTCATTGATATATTCACTATACTCTGCCAATGAACATTATCTAAAAACTTAATATTAAAGCTTTTTAAATTAGTTATAAAGATAACAAACGATGCAATATATGCTGCCGAAATCGGAATAGGTAAACCTACAAAATATTCTGAATGTCCACCACGTGATGCTTGAACATTAAACCTTGCAAGTCGTAAAGCACCTGTTGCTACAAATAAGAAAACTCCCATTATACCAACTCTACCAAGATCTTCTAATGCATAGTTATAAGCTAGCAACACTGGAGCTACTCCAAATGAAACCATATCACATAATGAATCTAATTGTACTCCAAAATCTGAAGTACCTTTCATCAATCTTGCAACTCTTCCATCAAGAAAATCAAATATCGCCGCTAATATCAAAGCATACGCAGCATACACATACGATCCTGCTGATGATAATATAATAGAGTAAACTCCACATAACAACCCTAAGATAGTAATAAAGTTTGGCAATATTACATTTTTATTCTTTAGAAAAAGATCTATCTTCTCTGACTTACCTCTACTAAACCCAACCATTAATATATTACCAACTTATATAATATTTTTTTAGAATGTCGCAAGTATAGATTCTCCAGCCTTAACAACATCATCTTCTCTTACTGTTATATTAAAATCAAGTGGGAAGTAATGATCTACTCTTGATGAAAATTTAATCATTCCATATCTGTCACCAGTTGTGGTACTATCACCCGCTTGAACATTACACACCGTACGTCTTGCAACTAATCCTGCAACTTGAACACAGACTATATCGCCATGAGCAGTATCAAAAACAACTACCGTTCTCTCATTCTCTACAGACGCCTCTGGTTTTGCAGCGTTTAAAAACTTGCCTTCAATATGGTTTACAGATTTAACAACACCAGATAAGGGAACTCTATTAACATGAACAGAGAACACATTCATAAATACAGAAACTTTCTGATATTTAACGCCATCAAGTTCTGATTGAGACACATCAACAACTTTGCCATCTGCAGCCGAAACTGCAACGTTTTCCGATGTTGGAATTTTTCTCTCTGGATCTCTAAAAAACCATAGAAAAAGTAGCAATGTTAATACCGCAAGAACTACTAATAACTTTGTTGGTAAAATAATAAAAACTATAAGTGCAATAACCGCACCTAATATAAACGGAAACCCTTCTTTAGCTATCATAAAATTCTCCTAATTGATCAATTTTATTTAACACCATCTTCTTAATTTTTAGACTTATCAACAATTTTTGATTTACCTATAAACGGCATTAATGAACGTAACTTCTCTCCAACTTCTTCTAACGGATGAGAATTGCTTTTCTCTACCATATCTTTAAACTTCTTACCACCCTCACGACTCTCTTGAAGCCACTCTTTAGCAAACTCGCCACTTTGTATCTGTGTTAAAACTTTCTTCATAGCATCTTTTGCAGAAGGAGGAACAACAACAACCCCTCTAGTTAATCCACCGTATTCAGCAGTGTTTGAGATCGAATACTGCATATTCTTAATCCCACCTTCATATATTAAATCTACTATAAGTTTTAACTCATGTAAACATTCAAAATACGCCATCTCTGGAGAATACCCAGCTTCAACTAAAGTTTCGTAACCGTATTTAATCAACTGTGCAGCACCACCACAAAGAACCGCTTGCTCTCCAAATAGATCTGTTTCAGTCTCTTCTTTAAATGTTGTTTCAATTATTCCTGCTCTACCACCACCAACTGCCGATGCATATGACATCGCAACACTCTTAGTATCACCAGTACTATCTTGATGAATAGCGATTAAACAAGGCACACCTGATCCTTTTGTATATTCAGCTCTAACAAGATGACCAGGACCTTTAGGAGCGATCATCATAACAGATACACCTTCAGGCGCTTTAATCTCACCGAAATGGATACTAAAACCGTGTGCAAATGTTAGATATTTACCAGCTGATAAATTCGGCTCTATATCTTCTTTATATAACTCTCCCTGTTTTTCATCAGGTGTTAATATCATTATTATATCTGCCCACTTAGTTGCATCAGCCACATTCATAACCTTTAGTCCAGCAGACTCTGCTTTAGCTCTTGACTTAGATCCTTCTTTTAATCCAACTACAACATCAACCCCTGACTCTTTAAGATTATTTGAATGTGCATGGCCTTGACTACCGTAACCGATTACTGCAACTTTTTTAGATTTTATTAAATCCAAATTAGTATCTTTATCATAATAAACTTGCATAAACTACTTCCTCCGTAATAACCCTATAAAATATATAGAATTTAATTTATATTTTTTAAATTGAACTTATTTTTTTATCCATATCTGCTGTAGGTTTACTACCCCTTCCTATCGCTAAAGCACCTGTTCTAACTAACTCTATTATTCCAAACGGTCTGACAACTTCGATAAAAGCCTCTAATTTAGACTCCTCTCCTGTTATCTCTATCACTATAGAGTCACTAGTTAAATCAACAACCTTACCTCTAAAGCTATTTACAATATTATATACATCACTTCTGTTTTTAGAATTAACAAATAATTTTATTAAAATCAATTCACGCTCTATATGATTATAAAGTGTTAAATCTCGCACCTTGATAACATTAATAAGTCTTCTCAACTGTTTTATTATCTGCTCTATAACCTGATCATCACCCGTTGTAACTATCGTAATCATAGATAGATCAGATTTTTCAGTCATATTAACTGTTAGACTCTCTATATTGTACCCTCTACCAGAAAACAGTCCTGATATTCTCGATAAAACACCGAATTTATTCTCAACTAAAATAGACATTATATGACGCATAATCATTCTCTCAACTAAAGTTTTTAATATAACAAAATTAACTACTAAAAATCAATTCTTTTTTATTTTGATAGTAATAAAAGTATATTACAAAATAAATATCTAAAAGATTTAACTAAATATTACTGATCAAAATATTATCCTATTATCATCTCACTAATTGATGCTCCAGCTGGTACCATCGGATAAACATTCTCTTCTCTTGCACAAACAAAATCTATCATCACAGGGATATTTTTTACCTTTAATGATTCTTTAATAACATCGGCAACTTCTGATGGTTTTTCAGCTCTAAGTCCAACTGCTCCAAATGATTCTGCTAATTTCACAAAATCAGGTTGTGATTCAAGACAAGTATATGAATATTTTTTATCAAAAAATAACTCCTGCCACTGACGAACCATACCTAAAAATCTATTATTTAGTATAGCAATCTTTATACCTAGTCTATACTGCACACATGTCATCAACTCTTGAATATTCATCAATACCCCGCCATCTCCAACAACCGCTATAACCTCTTTATCTGGAACACCTAGTTTTGCACCCATCGCTGCTGGTAATCCAAAACCCATTGTGCCTTGTCCACCTGATGATATAAACTGTCTCGCAAATTGAAATTTATAAAATTGTGCAGTCCACATCTGATGTTGTCCAACATCTGTTGTTATAATCGCATTGCCATCTGTTGCTTTATATAAACTCTCAACCACAAACTGAGGTTTAATAATCGTATCTGAATATGTATAACTAAATGGTTGCTTTTTATCTAATGATTTAACATGATCCAGCCACTCAACTCTTGCTGTTTCATTTTTATCCCATTTAAAATCATCTACCATTTTATTCGCCATCTCTAAAACATTTTTAGCATCACCTACAATCGGAATATCAACTTTAACATTTTTACTAATAGATGCTGGATCAAAATCAACATGTGCAATTGTAGCCTTTGATGCAAAACTATCTAATCTTCCCGTTGATCTATCTGAAAATCTACTAGCAATAGATATAATATAATCAGCCTCTGATACCGCTATATTAGATGCGTAATTACCATGCATTCCTAACCAACCAACATAGTTATTATTCTTTGAAGATAATCCACCTTGTGCGATAAATGTAGTAACTGTTGGAACTTTTACTCTATCAACAAACTTCTCTAATTCGCCACTACCGTTTGCAGATATAAGTCCACCACCAACGATTATTAACGGTTTCCTTGCACTCTCTAAACTTTTAAGAAGTTTCTTAACCTGCATAGGGTGTCCATGTTCGTTCGGTTGATAACCAACAAGACCAATCTTCTTAACCTTTTCATATCTACATTTATTCTGTAAAACATCTTTAGGTATATCCACAAGTACAGGACCAGGTTTACCTGTTCGTGCAATATGAAAAGCCTCTTTTAGCGTTTCTGCAAGATCTTTAACATCTTTAACTAGATAACTATGCTTAACTATAGGACGTGTTATACCTACTATATCCGCCTCTTGAAAAGCATCTCCACCGATTAACTCTGTAGATATCTGCCCTGTTAAAACTATCATAGGGATAGAGTCGGTATACGCTGTTGATATCCCTGTAACTAAATTCGTAGCACCAGGACCTGATGTCGCTAAACAAACACCAACTTTACCAGTTGCTCTTGCATACCCATCAGCTGCATGCGCCCCACCTTGTTCATGTCTTGGAAGAACGTGTGTTATATTTGAATCAAACAGTGTGTCATAAAAACCTACCAACACCCCACCTGGATATCCAAAAATAGTATCCACACCCTCTGCCTTCAAACACTCTATTAATATCTCGCCACCACTTTGCATATTAGTCATCCCATGTTAATTATAAAACTACCTAAATCTATATACATAAACATTATAATAAAATCAACCATATTCTATTGAGTAATATAAAATTGATTTTACTTACTTTTAAAATATTCTCATAAATCTAAACTACTTATCAGTAAAAATTACAACAACAAAACTATCGCACTAACCAAACGAAGAAGCTAGATTTACTTATTTCTAAATATTGCGCCTTCTGCCGCTGATGATACAGATTTTGCATATTTTAAAAGATACCCTTTCTTTATCTTAGGTTCAGGAGCTTTCCAACTCTCTCTTCTTTTAGATAAAGTAGCCTCATCAACATTCAATGATATCTTTCTATTAGGAATATCTATCTCAATCTCATCACCATCATTGACTAAACCGATCATTCCACCTTCCATAGCCTCAGGAGATATATGTCCGATACAAGGCCCTCTTGTTCCACCTGAAAATCTTCCATCTGTGATAAGTACAACTTCTGTTAATCCAAGCCCCATAATTGCAGCGGTAGGTGCAAGCATCTCACGCATTCCAGGACCACCTTTAGGTCCTTCATAACGGATAACTACAACATCGCCATTCTTAATAACTCCACCCATAATAGCTGCCATCGCAAGCTCTTCACTATCGTAACATTTAGCAGTACCTTTGAATGTCATCATATGTTCTGCAACAGCTGATTGCTTAACAACTGAACCATCAGGCGCTATATTACCTTTTAGAACCGCAATTCCACCCTCTTTATGATACGGGTTATCTAGCGATCTAATTATATTGTTATCATATATTGTAGCTTTATCACATATTTCATGAATAGCTAAACCAGATACCGTCATACTATTATGAAGAATAGGTTTAAGAGATTTTAATACACCCGGAATTCCACCTGCATGATCTAAATCTTCCATGAAAAACTCTCCACCTGGACGCATTGATGTAATATGAGGTGTAGTTTTTGAGAGTCTATCAAACGTATCAAGATTAACTTTTACACCCGCTTCGTATGCGATAGCTGGAATATGTAATGTAGTGTTTGTTGATCCACCTAACGCTAAATCAACTATTACTGCATTTTCAAACGCTTCTTCAGTCATTATATCAAGAGGTTTAATATCTTCTCTTACTAATCTATTTATCTCAACTCCAGAATCAAACGCTATACGACGTTTATCAGCAAGTCCTGCAAGTGCAGTTGCCATACCCGGAAGACCCATACCCATACTTTCAGTTAAGCATGCCATCGTGTTTGCAGTGAATAACCCTTGACAAGCACCTTCACCTGGACAAGCAGTTCTTTCAAGATTATCCATCTCTTCCGCATCTATCTCGCCTTTAGAAAATTTTGCCATAGCTTCAAATGAGTCTGTTATAAAATCTCTTCTTATCATTTTATAGTTACCAGATGGCATAGGGCCTGCTGTTACAAATATTGATGGAACATTTAATCTAGCTGATGCCATCAACATTCCAGGAGTAATCTTATCACAATTAGTAAGAAACACAACTCCATCTAACTGATGTGCATTTACAACACACTCTATAATATCTGCAATAGCATCTCTACTTGGAAGACTGTAATGCATACCAGAATGTCCCATCGCTATCCCATCACATATACCCGGCACTGAAAATATAAACGCTTGTCCACCACCTGTGTGAACACCTTTCTCTATAAATCTCTCTAACACACGCATACCAGAATGTCCAGGGATTAAATCTGTAAACGATGAACATATTCCGATAAATGGTGCATTCATCTGCTCTTTAGTTACTCCAGTACCGTATATTAATGCTCTATTTGGTGCACGTTCGCAACCTTTTTTGATAATATCACTTCTCATTATTCTCAACCTTTTAAACTGTAATATACTTATCAGATATAATATAATTTTCCAATCTTGTATTGTACACTAATTTTATACAATTTTCCATAAAATATATAATTTTCTCTATTAATCTTGATTTTTATCTAATATTGTTGCAATATATGTATATAGCTTAGGAGTATATATTATGTTTGGTTTAGGAATGTCTGAACTTATTTTAATCGCAGTTGTTGCATTGTTGGTAATAGGTCCTAAAAGGTTGCCTGATGTTGCAAAATCAATCGGTAAAGGTTACGGTGAATTTAGAAGATCTTTCTCTGACTTTAAAGAGAGTGTTAATCTTGATGAGACTATAAACCCTACTGATAGAAAAACTGATACTAATAATAGTAGTACCACAAAAGAAGTTGTTGCTGTTGAAAAATATAAAAATGAGTGGAAAGCAAAACTCCCTGATACTAAAACTAAGAAAACCCCTGATGTAAATGACAACTCTGATAAAGGTAGCTAATAAGTGGATAATAGTAGTGATAATTTAACTAAACCAGAAGTAACATCAAAATACCCTCTAATGCACCATTTAGTAGAACTTAGAAAAAGATTAGTATATATAATTATTTTTCTGATCATTGTTTTTATCGGCGCATACTCTCAAGGACAAAAATTGATGAACTTTGCTATAGCCCCATTAATTGAAATTATGCCAGAAGGTTCTACGATTTCTTTTCTTAAACTTACAGAAGGTTTTATAACCGAACTAAAATTATCTGCTCTTGTTGCACTCTTTATCTCTATGCCTTTTATTTTATATCAACTATGGAGATTTATTGCACCAGGATTATATGTTAATGAAAAGAAATATTTTATTACATTTGTTGTATCTGCATCTATTTTATTTTTTGTAGGAGCATCATTTGCATACTTTATTGTTTTCCCATTAGGATTTCAATTCTTTCTAAAATATGCCTCCCCTGAATGGAATATGGTAGCTAACTTATCAGTTGATTGGTATTTAAGCTTTGTGATTAAATTAACATTAGCTTTCGGTTTAGTTTTTGAGTTACCTGTAATTATGTTTTTCCTAGCACTTATGGGAATTGTTACAGATAAAAAACTTATCAAATATAGAAGATATGCGATTGTTGCAATATTTATACTTGCTGCTATATTAACACCTCCTGATATAATATCTCAAATAACTATGGCGATACCGTTACTGATACTTTATGAGATAAGTATCTATATAGCTAAATTTGTTAACAGAAAACATAAAGAAGAATCTGCTCTCAATATTTATGAGTAGATAGATATAACTAATTCATGAAATAATCAATTTGATTTCATGAACAAAATAATTTGATTTTGAGTGATGCAATATGAATAATTATAACAACAATATTATACAACCTGATAAATATGGAAGAAGATTAAAGTACTTACGTATATCTGTTACTCCTGCTTGTAACTTCAAATGTATATACTGTAAACCACACTCTGAAAATATGAAAAGTGAAGTTGTAGAAAAAATTCTTGGATATGATGATATCCTTTATGTATCTGAAATCTTTGCAGGGCTTGGAGTAAACAGATTAAGAGTAACTGGTGGAGAACCGCTTGTTAGAAAAGATATCGTTCCTTTTCTATCTAAACTATCAGCGATTAATGGTATAGAAGAAGTGATGATAACTACAAACGGTTCATTATTAAAAAAATATTCTGCCGATCTATTAAACGCAGGTGTCGCTAGATTAAATATATCGCTTGATACCTTAAATGCTGAAAGATTTAATTATATCGCTGGTACAAATAAGTTTGAAGAAACTATGGAAGGGATAAGAACTGCTATTAAAACAGATTTCAAACAAGTTAAAATCAATGCCGTAATGATTAAAGGATTTAACGATGATGAACTTGTCGATTTTGTAAATTTTGCAGCTGAAGAGAATATTATCATGCGATTTATAGAGTTTATGCCTGTAGGTAATCATAATCTATGGAGTCAAGAAAATATTATTACAAGTGAGATGATACTTAATCAACTATCTCACCTAAACCCTGTTAAATTAGGAAAAGATAAAAACTCTGGACCTGCTGTAAATTATAAATTATCTAACGGTGCTACAATAGGAATTATCACTCCTATTACAAAACACTTCTGTGATGATTGTGATAAAGTAAGATTAACGTACGATGGATATATCCGTTCTTGTCTCCTAGATGATAGAGAGATAGATATTAAGGACGCTATAAGAAATAGAGATACCGATATGCTAATTGAAGGTATTAAAGAGGCATTAGCTATCAAATCGAAGGAATACGATAAAAACTCTGTAGAGGTAAAAAATGGATATAATAGAACAATGTCTAGGATCGGTGGATAAAAAGTTTAGATATAGCAACACAGGACAACCTATTGATCACACCGATTTCATAAACAGTATAAACAGTAGCGTAGTAAAATCTTCGACTTTTTTTGATCTTCTTGAAAATAATAAAAGTAAAAACATACTACTTATTCTTGATCAAAAAACTGACTCCAAACTTATGTCTACAATCTTAAAAGCCATAGAAGATAAAATCAATTCAACAGATAATTTAAAAATTATTCTAGCTTCATATGCAACAGAAAAAATAGTGAAAGCTAGCTACAAAAAGATACTCGCAGATTGTTATAACAAGTATGAAAATAATCTAGTAGAGTACGATCCTGATGATACAACTAATTTTGATTTCTTCGGAACAACATCAAATAAACAACCTATACTTCTGCATAAATTATTTCTTAAATCTCAAGTGGCTATCGCTGTATCTGAAGTCTATCCTGATTTAATCTACGGATATAAAGGTAGTAGATCACTAGTGTTTCAAGGGATAGCTCCTAAAAAATCATTTATTAAAACTGCATCTTTAATACTTGATGAAGATATAAACGATAGCAAAAAACTGTTCAAAAAAAACTATTACGCTGGAAGTAAAGAAAATTTTATGATAGCAGATGTGATCGCTGGAACATTAATCGCTAGAAGTGAGATTGAATACTATTCTATCAATTATATTAAAAATACTGAAAATAAAATTACAGATCTTGTTACTGGAGATATATTTTTGTCACAAATAGAGGCGATAAATAAAATCGACAAACTATCTTTTACTAATAGCGAAATAAATGATAAAAAATATCATCAATCTGCTTTAATTAAACTTGATAAAAATCATAAATCTTTTGAAAACTACATACAATATATATATTCTATCTTCAGAAAAATTGAGAAAGGATCTAGAGTTATTATTGATGCAACAGATTTAGATGAATTCGGATCAGAAAAATTTATAACATATCTTAATATCAATACCGTTATAGAGCAAAAAGAGAAACTACTTACAGATTTTGACCATAACTTATTAAATGCATTGATAATAAAATATCTATCATCAATATATCATCTAGCTATTATATCTAACTTCGATAAAGATATAGTTAGCAGATCAGGATTAAATCATTTAGATATAGATAATGTAAAATATTTTTTTGCAGACAAAAAGGATATACTAGGGGTTACATGTGTCGAAAGATTTTCAATCTGATAAAAAAACCATTCTTATAATAGACGATGATATAGAGATCATAGAACTCTTAAAAATGTTTCTAGATTTAGAGGGGTATACTGTTGTTTCATCAATCTGTGGAATAGATGGAATAAAAATAGCAGAAATCAACAACGATATAGATCTAGTTATACTAGATGTTGGACTGCCTGACATTTCTGGACAACAGGTGTGCAAAATTATTCGTCAAAAAACTGGCATACCTATTATCATGCTCTCTGCTAATGATTCTGTATCAGATAAAGTTATATGTCTTGAGTACGGTGCTGACGATTATATCACTAAACCGTTTGAGAATATGGAACTGATGGCAAGAATTAAAGCAGTGCTTAGAAGATTTGAAAGTAATCACGAACTGCTAGATAACAATTCAGACGAAAATAAAAATTTTAATGGAATAGTAATTAATTTTAAAAATAGATATGCAACTATAAATAATAAAAATCTAAATCTTACTCCAAAAGAGTTTGAACTACTTGTATATTTTAGTAAACACGCTGGACAAACTTTGATTAGAGATAAAATAATCGAAGATCTGTGGGGTAAAAATACTCTCTATAGATGGAGCAGAAGTTTAGATGTACATATACAAAACCTAAGACAGAAGATAGAACAAAACCCTAAAAATCCATCTATAATAAAAACGGTATCGGGTATAGGCTATAAGATCAGAAAAGATTAAATCAGTTTATATAAATTAGGTTTAGGTTTATAAAATTAGGTTCGTTAAAAAACTATAAAGTTATAACGTCACTGAAATTATAAAATATAAAAATATCTAAAAAACAGTTTATAATATAAAACATTAACATAGTAACTCATTTGTAATAGGTTATAATATATTCCGATATTAAAAAATATATATACTACTCATAAATATCACAAAAATAAATTAATTTACTTAAATATCACAATATATATTCAATAATGATAGACAACAACTCTATCTCGTAGTATAATCATCAGTTCAAGTGTAATTAAAAAATATTACCCTAGATATGTAATAAACTTCGGAGTATAGATTATGTCAATTAGAGTTCGATTTGCACCAAGTCCAACAGGACACATACATGTTGGAAACCTGCGTACAGCTCTATTTAATTATCTGTTTGCAAAAAATCAAAATGGGCAAACTATTTTAAGAATAGAGGATACTGATACAGTACGCTCAACACTTGAAAGTGAAGAGTTGATATATAAAGATCTCGATTGGGTGGGATTAGAGTTTGATGAGTCTCCATTATTTGAAGGTGATTACTCCCCATACCGTCAATCTGATAGATTGGATATATATAAAAAATATGCAGATAAATTATTAGAAGATGGATTTGCATATTACTGTTTCTGTAGTAAAGAAGAGCTTGATGCTGAAAGAGAGAAAGCCGCTAAAGAGAGCCGTCCCCCATTATATAATTTAAAATGCGCAAACACATCTTTAGATGAAGCAAAAAAACGTATAGCAAACGGTGAAAAACCTGCAATTCGTTTTAGAGCTTTTAAAGAGAATATTATTGTTAAAGATATCATTCATGGTGATATTGATTTTCCAACTAATTCGTTCGGTGATTTTATTATAGTTAGACCTGATGATATGCCTATCTACAATTACGTTGTTGTAGTTGATGATGCACTAATGAAAATATCGCATGTTATAAGAGGCGATGATCATCTATCTAATACTCCTAAGCAAGCATTAATATTTGAAGCATTAGGATTTGAAACTCCGATATTTGCTCATATACCGATGATCGTTGGAGATGATCATGCTAAACTATCTAAAAGACATGGAACAACTTCTGTTGAACAGTTTAGAGATAACGGATATCTACCTGAAGCATTAATAAATTATCTTGCACTTCTATCATGGTCTTCAGATGATGGTAAAGAGGTGTTCTCTATTGATGAACTTATTGAAAGATTTTCTATAAAAAGAGTTTCTAAATCAGCAGCAGTTTTTGATTTTGATAAATTAAATTGGATGAACGGACAGCATATAAGATTGTTAGACAGTGATAGATTATTTAAAGAGTGTCTTCCATATATGAAATCTATTGAACTTCTAACTGATGAGTTCATTGAACAAAATATCTATAGATTAAAAGAGTGCCTACTATCTGTTAAAGATAGTTTAGTAACGATAAAAGATGTCACACAAAATATATCGGTTTACTTTAAACAACCTGATGATATAACATCTGCTGCAAAAGAAATATTAGAGTTAGAATCAACAAAACCTGTTTTAGAAAATTTTATTCAACTTATAGGTGATGATGAATATCTTACTATTGATAGATATAAATCAATTATGAAAGAGATTCAAACAACTATAGGTGTAAAAGGTAAACCATTATATATGGCTGTGCGTGTTGGTATATCAAAATCAACTGAGGGGCCTGAACTTGACTCACTTACAACATTAATACCTGTAAAATGTATTAAAAAACGTATTGAAAAAGTTTTGTTGATAAAAAAATAAATAAATAGTAGGAAACAAATTTGTTTGCAATAGGAATAATAGGTAGACCCAATGTTGGAAAATCTACGCTTTTTAACAGAATAGCAGGTAAAAGGGTATCGATCGTTCACGATAGACCTGGCGTTACACGTGACAGAATAGAGGTATATACCGATTGGGTAAATAAGAAATTTAAACTTATAGATACAGCAGGATACGATCTTAAAGATGATCTAATCAAGAAAGAGATGATAGATCAATTTAAATTAGCTGTACATGAAGCAGATTTCTTTATTCTTGTAACTGATGTTGCAGAAGGTTTACACGCTCTTGATCAGATGGTTGTAGAGATACTTAGAAAAGAAGGTAAGAAGTTCTGTGTCGCTGTTAATAAAGTTGACTCACATCAAAGAGAGGATCTACTTGGAGAGTTTTATGCTCTTGGAAGAAATCTTGAACTTATACCGATATCTGCTGCACATGGTAAAGGTGTTGATGATCTACTTGATCATGTTATAACTTTTATTGAAGATGAAGATGATGAAGATGATGATGATAGAGACGACTCTGAAATAAAAATAACTGTAATCGGTAGACCAAATGTTGGTAAATCATCATTAATTAATGCACTGCTTGATGAAGAGAGAGTTATCGTTACAAATATTCCTGGAACTACTAGAGATTCTGTTGATATTGTTTTTAACTATAAAAATAAAAAATATATTCTAACAGATACAGCAGGTATCAGAAAAAAATCTATCATGTTTAAAGATTTAATAGAACGTTTTGGATATTATAGATCAATTGATGCTATAGATAAATCAGATATAGCAATAGCAGTTATTGATGCTGTGGACGGCGTGAATGAGAGAGATGTAAAAGTTATAGGTGAGGCTTGGGAAAGAGGTAGACCTGTTATTATCGTTGTAAGTAAATGGGATCTAGTTGAAGATCCAAAACAAGCAACAAAAACTATTATGAATGAGATAGATGCTAAACTTCAATTCCTAAATAAACCTCATATCATTTTCACATCAGCTATAACTAAAAAAAATATCTATCAAATATTTGAACATGTAAATACTCTTTATGCTTTATATAGCAAACGTATTCAGACAAGTAAGGTTAATGAAGCCTTAGAGGAAGCTGTTGCACGACATCAAGCTCCTGCTATTGGAACAAAACGATTGAAATTTTTCTATATGACTCAAGTATCAACAAGACCTCCATATTTTGTTGTGTTTGTGAACTTTCCTAAAGCAGTACACTTCTCGTATCAGAGATTTATTGTAAATGTAATAAGAGATAAGTTTGGGTTTTATGGAATACCTATAAGGCTATCAATTAGAGCAAAAACAAATAGAAACAATTACGATGAGAAATAGGATTAAACAAGAGTAAATATGAAAACAGATTTTATAGTAGATACAGACACAGAAAGAGTAGACGCATTACTTGCAAGACTATCAGGCACAACACGAACTTTAATAACAGAACACATAGATTTAGGATTCGTTTACTCTGAAGGTAAAGTTATAAAAAAATCTGCAAAAATGCAGATCGGTAAGATTATTACAGTAGATTTTCAAGCAGAAAAAATGCCTAACTTAGAACCTAAAGATATCCCTTTTGAGATACTTGATGATAATGAAAATTATGCGATAATCTGTAAGCCTCCTTACCTAACTGTCCACCCAGCACCTGGTAATTTCGATCATACTTTAGTAAATGCACTACTTTATAAATTTAATATAGAACACGATAATGAAGATTGTAGACCCGGAATAGTACACAGACTTGATAAAGATACATCAGGTATTATGATTATAACTAAAAACTACGATGCTAAATTAAAGTTCTCAGAAATGTTTGCTAAAAGAGAAATTAAGAAAAAATATCAAGCTATATTACATGGCAAACTTAAAGAAGATAATATAACAATTGATAAAGCAATAGCAAGAGATAAAGTTAATCGTAAAAGAATGGCTATCAATGAGAAAGGTAAAAACGCTATATCAATCTTTAAAATTAAAGAGATATATAATGAATCAACATTAGTTGATGTTAAAATCTTAACAGGTAGAACACATCAGATTAGAGTACATGCAAAATATCTTAAACATCCAATCGTTGGCGATCTGTTATATGGTGGTAGAGAGTTACATGGCATGGATCGTCAAGCACTGCATGCCTGTTCGCTACAGTTTGTTGATCCATACAATAATAAAGATGTTTTTGTTGCTTCACAACTACCTAATGACATGCTATTATTAATGGATAAGTTATCTAATAAATCAAATATTATTAGCAATAAATAAACTGTTGTAATAAAAAGATATATTTTTTATTACATCTACTATAAACTAGCTTAGAAATATATATATCGTAAATTTGTATTCTATTAAATCGGAAGAATAAAACTCTTCCATACATAAATAAACCCTACGGAGAAAATAACTTTAAAGTATGAAACTGTCAGAAATAAATATAACATTGAAAAACATATTGCTTTTCACATTCTTTATTATAACAGCAAGCATTGTATATTATTCAATAAATATATTACTTATATTACTTCTATCATTATTTATCGCATATATACTTAACCCACTTGTAGAGTTAATGATTAAAATTCGGATTCCACGAGTCTTAGCAGTCGTTATATTAGTAATAATACTTCTTGGATTTATAGTAATATTTCTATCATTAATATTACCATTTATTATTACTGATCTAATTATCTTTGTGAAAGAACTTCCTAATTATATTAATGTTTTATTTGGTAAGGTGGAAGAATTATTCTTATATCTTAAAATAGAATTATCATTTGATCATATAAAAAGCTTTATAATAGAAAAGATTGACTCTATATCAAGTTACGCCTTAAACACTTTAACAACAGCGTTAACCTCTTTAAAAGGAGCAGTATCTGGTATAATCAATATCTTCATAATACCTGTAATGGTATTCTTTTTATTGAAAGATCTACCACAACTTAAGGTATACGGTCTTAAAATATTAGAGAGTTTAGATATGAAAAAAGTTGCAGAATTAATGGCAGAGTTTGAAAAATTAATCGGCAAATATTTTAAAGGTATGATAATAGTAGGATTAATTCTCTCCGTATTATATTCATCAGTATTAAAAATCATTGGTGTTAATCACGGAATATTATTAGGTGTTATAACTGGTATGGGAGTTATTATTCCGTATGTAGGTTTTGGAATAGGGTTATTTGTATCGTTATTTATAACAATTATACAGTTCCAAGATTTTATGCATCCGTTATATGTACTGATCGGCTTTACAATAGTACAGATGTTGGAGAGTTTTGTTATAACTCCAAAAATTGTTGGCGATAGTTTAGGTTTATCACCAATTGTAGTAATCGTTGCACTTCTGATCGGTGGTTCAATATTTGCCATTCCAGGTATGTTACTAGCATTACCTATGGCTGCATTTATTAAAATTTTAATCGATAGATATATAATAAAAAAACATTAACTTCAAGGGGTACAAGATTATGAAATACACTTCTGATATCAAACCAGTGCATGCTGTTAAACATGCATTAGAACTCTTTGAAGTATTTAAAATGTCTTCAAATAAACAAGAGTTTGGAGTAACAGAACTTGCAAAAATTTTAGGTTTACATAAAAATAATGTTTTTAGAATTTTAGCAACATTATCAAACGAAGGGTATATTGAACAAAATACAGCAACAGAAAATTATCGTTTAGGAATAAAAATATTTAACCTAGGACAAAAATTTATATCTAAATTAGGATATCTAAAATTAGCAAAACCTTTCATGGAAAGATTAAAATCAGAACTAAATGAAACAGTATATATAGGTATATTACGTAAAGATTCTGTTGTGTATCTAGATATAGTTGAATCAGATAACTCTGTTAGAATAGCATCAAGACTTGGAAAAGATATTCCTGCTCATTGCACATCTGTTGGTAAAGTACAATTAGCTTATATGTCTAATGATGAACTTACTAGTATCTATGCTGATGAATCAAGATTTATAAAATATACAGAAAATAGTATCCTCTCATTCTCGGAGTTAAGAAAAATTCTTGATGATGTACTTGTTAACGGATATGCAATAGATAATCAAGAATTCGAAAAAGATGTATCATGTTTCGCTGTACCTATTAAAGATTATAAAGGAAGACCTGTTGCAGCATTGTCTGTTGCATCACCTATATTTAGATTATCTGAACATAGAATATATAATGAAATTATTCCTATAGCAAAACGATACGCTAAAGAGATATCTCAACGACTTGGATATCAAGAGTAGTGTAAATGTTATAACTAGATAAATGCTATATAAATAAACTACATACAGATAAATAGATATTTTAATATATTCAATAGCAACTCATTTATTTTATATACATGAGTATATCTATGAGCCATATTTCAATAATTATAAATACATATTATTATGATAAATAAAGTAATTAATTTAAAAAGTAAGGATTATTATGAAAGAAATTTTAAGAAATGAGAAGTTAAGAAACGTTGCAATTATCGCCCATGTTGATCATGGAAAAACAACACTTGTGGACTCTATGTTTAAGCAATCAGGGGTTTATAGAGATAATCAAGCAACTGAAGAACGTGTTATGGATAATATGGATATTGAAAAAGAACGTGGTATTACTATCGCTGCTAAAAACTGTTCTGTTATGTATAATGATGTAAAGATCAATATTATAGATACACCTGGACACGCCGATTTCGGGGGAGAAGTTGAAAGAGCTTTATCTATGGTCGATGGAGCAATATTACTTGTTGACTCATCAGAAGGACCTCTACCACAAACAAGATTTGTACTTCAAAAAGCACTACAAGGAAAGTTAAAAGTTTTTGTTGTAATAAATAAAATTGATAGAAAAGATTCTCGTATAGAAGAAGTTGTAGATGAAGTATTAGATCTATTTATAGATCTTGATGCTGATGAGTCTCAATTAGAGTTTCCTATTCTTTATGCAATAGGTAAAGATGGTATCGCATCAGAAGATAAAGATAATTTAGGTGATAGCTTAAAACCATTATTTGATATGATATTAAAAGAAATCCCTGCTCCTACATTCGAAAATAATGAACCGTTCAAAATGATGGTATCTGATATAGGTTACTCTGATTATACAGGTAGATTAGCTATCGGACAAATTCAATCAGGTGAAATAAGTGCTAATGATATGATCGTATATATCAACGATAAAAATGAAGAGAAAGCTGCAAAAGTTACTAAACTACAAGTGTATAACGGGTTAGAGTTAGAAGATTCAAGTAACCCATTACCTGGAGATATTATTCTTTTAGCAGGTATAACAGATATAACAATCGGTGATACTATATGTACTAAAGAGAATATTAAAGCTTTACCAAGATTAAGAGTCGATGAACCAACTGTTGCTATAAGATTTTCTATTAACACCTCTCCTCTTGCAGGCAGAGAAGGTAAAATTCTACAATCTGGAAAGATAAGAGAACGTCTTGAAAGAGAACAATTAAGAAATGTAGCTATACAAGTTGAAGAAAGTGATGAAAAAGAATCATTCATCGTTAAAGGTAGAGGAGAATTACAGTTAGCAATTCTTATAGAAAATATGAGAAGAGAAGGATTTGAATTATCAATCGGTAGGCCAGAGGTTATTTTTAGAAAAGAGAACGGTAAAGTTCTTGAACCTGTTGAGTCTGTTTTTATAGATTGTGAAGAAAGTTTTCTAGGTGTTGTAACTGAAAAACTATCTACTCGTAAAGGAAGAATAGTTAACTTTATTAATAAAGGAACTGGAAGAGTTAGAGCAGAATTTTCTATACCATCAAGAGGTTTAATCGGATATCGTGATGAGTTTTTATCAGATACAAAAGGTACTGGTATTATGAACTCTCTATTTGCAGGCTACGAAGAACATAGAGGCGATTTCCCAGTACGCCATACAGGATCGTTAGTATCAGATAGAGCAGGTACTGCCATCACTTACGGTTTATTTCACCTAGAACCAAGAGGAATATTACTTGTATTACCACAAGCTCCAGTATATGAGGGTATGGTAATAGGAGAATATAATAAAGATACCGATCTAAATGTTAATCCATGTAAAGAAAAAAAATTAACAAACATGCGTGCATCTGGTAAAGATGAATCATTAACTTTAAGACCTATTACTCCGATGACTTTAGAACGTGCATTACACTTTATTTCAGATGATGAAATTGTTGAAGCAACACCTGTATCAATTCGTATAAGAAAGAAAATTTTATCAGCACAAGAACGTCATACAAATCGTGGTAAAGCATATACTGGTAAGTCATAGATTATAAAGAATGTAAGCAGAAAAATACTTATTATTAAATAATTTAGTAGCATATTTATTTATTTCAACATATATTTAAGGGTAGCATATAAGTAGCAGTAAATAGTTTCGTAGCAAACTGTTTACTGTGATATTTAACAACTGGATACGAAGTTTCATTGTAAATAATGGTAGTAATGAATTTGAGGTGATAAAAATGCCTAGAATATTATTTTTTTCAGGTGCAGGATTATCTGCTGATAGCGGACTTGCAACATTTCGTGATAGTAATGGCTTATGGGATAAATACGATCCTTCAGTTGTTTGTAACTATAATAACTGGAGAGAGAATTATCATCTTGTACATGAATTTTATAATCTAAGAAGAACAGAGTACGAAGGTGCAGAACCGAATAAAATGCATCTATTCATAGCCGAGATACAAGATAAATATGGTTCTAACAATGTTGAAGTTATTACACAAAATATCGATAACTTATTAGAAAAAGCATTGGTACAAAATGTAACTCATCTACATGGACGTATCAATTACATTCACTGTGTACAGTGTAATGATGAGTTTGAAATGAGAATTGAGTTTGATAGTAAAAATTATACATGTAAGAAATGTGGATCAAAAATTTTTAAGCCATCGATTGTTTTCTTCGGTGAGATGGCACCTATGTATCAATCTATGTATGAGTCATTTTCAAAACTTACAAAGGACGACATCTTAGTAGTTGTAGGAACAAATGGAAATGTAATACCTATTGCATCTATTGCATCACAGTTAAGCGCTACAAAGATATTGTGTAACCTTGAAGAGTCTTCATATATTGATGCAAAAATATTTGATCATGTATTTTATAAACGTGCTGAAGAAACAGTTGACGATATTAGAACCTTACTTGACACTCATTAGAAAAGTTGAGCTAATTATAGATAGGAAATAGAACAGATAATTCCGATGAGAAAAGAAAATACTGCTATGATATATTCACTTTTTATAGATTAGCTAGTAATGGAGGATATTATCGTGCTCATCAGTATGTAAAATCCATGACTATTAAGTTACAACAGCATAGATGGACACGATGTAAATAGATGAGTTATATTAAACCCATAAGTGCTAATTGCTCATACTCTACCTAATACAAATAATCCTTCTGATTACTAAACTAAGTTATAATTCTTGATTAATACGATTGTATATATATAGTAATTAATTTAACTATTTTATTGGTTAATAAGTTAGAAATATTCAATAATCTAACACACCAAGTTCGCAATCAATCTTAACTCCATCACGTTAATGAATTACATATGGCATTTCAATAACATTAAATTAATATTCATCAATAAAAATATAATAGTAAATATCAACTTCTAATAAATTAATCTATTTAGAAAATTTAGCAAAACAAAAGGGAGAGTTTTCACCCTCCCATAAATATTAAATAAAAAAAGAAATTCACGTTTAAGCAAACGCAAAAAAAAATATCAACTTTTAAATCTACTTTTCTAATACAATTAAATTTTAAATCTATTTTTCAAATACAACTATAGCTTCTGGTTTCTTAATTCTTGGAAGAACCGTCTCTATAATACGGAATGAATGATTTAAATCTTTCTGTTCTAAATATGCTGTAACTATATCTTGTCCTATAGCTAGATCAACATATTGAGGCTCTGAACAGATAAGAACAGCTTGTTGTCCTTTTAATATAGGAACTCTAAATAAACCAGCTAGCTGTTTAGAAACTCTATCAACCTCTAATAATCCTGTGCCTGCTTGTATTCTTTGAAGATTAACATATAACTCTGGACTAACACATAGAAAGAAATGACCTATCAATCCTTTACTGATAATCATGTTAACGCCTTTAACAATATCCATAAATGCGTTTTCGCCTTCTTTCCAATCAGAGATAGCAATTTTTTGAACACCCGGAGCATTCATTATTCCATCAGTTTTTAAAAACTTGTTACCAAAAAATATCAACGTATCTTCAAGATTAGTAATATTATGCGTTGCCTCAATTACCGAAGTTAAATCAAGTGGCAAACCTGTTGCAAAATGATTTTCTATATCTCTCCATAATATATTAAAATCTGCATATATCTGTGGAAGTTCTACAAATGTCCTTCCTGTTGTTTTTACTACTCCGTTCTCAAACTCTTCATTTCTAACCATTTTATCGTATGAAACATTAATAGCTCCTGAACCTAAAGGTCCGTAAACTGTTAAAAATTTTCTACCATTTAGATGGTTTCTAGCTGTCTCCACTACAATCGAATCAATCTGTTTCCAGAAATCTTTCTTTATAGGAGCGCCTTCCCTTGAAAGGTAATCCATAATATTCTCTCCTCCTATTTTTTAATCAAACTACCTACTGTTAGGTTACTATCCACTACAGATTTATCCTCTGACTTACTATCTACTTCATGAGTACAATCTGCTTCCCCGCCACAACAAGATGACTCATCACAAGGTGATATTAGCTTACTTGGAATACTTCCTGATTTAATACCTAAATCTTCCATCATCTCTCTTACTTCTGATTCTCCACCAGCAAAAAATTCTGCTTCTTTAGGATCAAGATAACGAAGTAAAGTTGTTAACTCACCAACATGAGCTTTCTCTTCATCTCTTATATCTCCTAAAACAGTTTTTACTACTATATCATCTGTTGCAAGAATATGTGCTTCATATAAATATATAGCCTCTAACTCTGCTGCTATATCAAGTCTAATAGCCTGTATTAGCTCTTCTTTAGTAATCTTACGATTAACATTACCTGCGAATGGATTTGCAAAACTTGCCATTATTAACCTCCAATAAATTTATTATCGTACCACTTATAATTATACACAATCAATCAGTAAATTAAAACAGATTTATTCTGATAACTGATTTAATAAATATCCGTACCCCTCTGATACCATTTTAGATTTTGGAACAAACCTTAACGATGCACTATTAATACAGTATCGCATACCACCTCTATCTTTAGGTCCATCATCAAATAGATGCCCTAAATGTGAGTTACTACTGCTACTTTTTACCTCTGTTCTCTCCATACTAAAACTATCATCCATACTATTTTTTATTAAATCTTTATTAATCGGTTTTGAAAATGATGGCCAACCTGATGATGAGTTAAATTTATCCTTAGATAAAAATAAAGGCTCTCCTGTAGTTATATCAACATATATTCCTTCTTCTTTATTATCCCAATACTCATTATCAAATGGACGCTCTGTCTTATTATTTTGTGTAACATCATACTGCAACTTTGTTAATTTAGATTTTAACTCTTCATCACTAGGCACAGTATACTTCTTTATTGTAAAATTAGAAACTTCATCTTTATCTATATTAGAACTTACATTATCTTTAGCATTTTTTGCATCTTCAAACTCTGCTTTACCTATATGACAATATCCATTAGGATTTTTATCTAAATAATCTTGATGATAATCCTCTGCTTTATGATAATTATTGACTGGCATTACTTCAATAGCTATAGAATCTTTATAATCTTTTGAAATCTTCTTTATAAATTTTTCTGTGATTTTTTTCTCTCTATCGCTATCATAATAAATACCTGTGCGATATTGACGTCCTACATCGTTACCTTGTTTATTAAGCGATGTCGGATCTATAACTTTTATATACATACCCAGTATAAAATCTAGCGATACTACTTTAGGATCATAAACTATCCTAACACCTTCAGATGCATCAGATGTTCCTGATGTAACATCTTTATAAGTTGGATTAGCTGTTTTAGAATTAACATATCCAACATCTGTAAAAACAACACCATCTATATATTGAAAATATTTTTCAACACCCCAAAAACATCCACCTGCTAATATAATAGTATCATATTTATCAGTAGAAAAATCTTCGTATTTCATATCTTTATTTACCAACGCAATATATTCTAACTCACTCTTTATATCTTTTGCTAAACTACTACTATCTCGCTTGCATGAGATAGTTAGAGATAAGAATATCCCTAACATTAATACATATATGATCTTCATAATTATTTCTACCTTTATCTTTAATAGATATTTTATTATATTTTATATCAACAAATTATTACTACTATTTATTTAGCACTCTTACTCATATTAATCTCATAACTATTAATAAGTGTATCTGAAAAACCATAAATATCTATTAAATAAAATATATAAATTAAATAAAGAATTGTAGTAGATTTATTTTGAAACTTGATTTAATAAGTATCCATACCCATCTGCTTCCATGTCAGCTTTTGGAACAAACCTTAATGATGCACTATACATACAGTATCTTGTACCACCACTATCTTTAGGCCCATCGTAATATAAATTTCCAAGATGTGAGTTAGTAGTGCTATTTTTTACATCTGTTTTATTTACACCATCTTTATTAGATAGAATATTTATTACCATTTTTTTATCAATTGGTTTTGTAAATGATGGCCAACCTGTTCCTGAATCATATTTATCCTTAGATAAAAATAAAGGTTCTCCAGATATTGCATCAACATATATACCTTCTGCTTTATTATCCCAATACTCATTTTCAAATGGAAGCTCTGACTTATTTTTTTGAGCAATATCATGCTGTAATTCTGTTAGTTTTGATTTTGTATTTTCATCACTCAACACAGGATACTTATTTGATACTGGAGAAGAACTTTCATTTACTAAAGCTGTATTTTCTGACTCATTTTTTATATCACTAGCTAAGATACCATCTCGTTTACATGATATCACTAGAGATACACATATCACTAATATTAATACATATACTTTCTTCATAATTATTCTCTCCTCATACCTTAATAGCAATTTTATTATGTTCTTTATTAATAAATTTAAAGTGAAAATATCTTATAACTTCAGAATATATCCCCTATTAATTTTAAAAATAGTTAAAATTTAAAACAATTATCGAACACTCCCGTCCATATAAATATTACGACTATCAATAAATAGGTCTATATCCTTATTAATATTAATATTACTATTAACTAACTGAAATATACCTATATCTAAATTACTCTTAACCATCGGCAAACCATCTTCCGTACTTGGAGTTTTAGGCTCAAAGTAGTGATTCCATGATTGAGCAATGTTCAAACCTGCTGAACTGTTATACAGATAGTAAGCATAGCCATTAAAGATAGTAAAGCTTCCTATATTTGGATTTGATTTTATTGTTCCTTCATATGACTGAAAACCATTTAAGGCAACATAATCTGTAATATTATCTCCAACTATTATACAATTATCATCTTCGCTCCACCCTGCACATGTAGTATATTCATTTTCATAATGAAACATGAAATATAACTCTTTCTTACTAACTCCTGCTATAGATACAAAATCTATATTATTATATACAGAGTAGCTTTTAATAACTCTCCATAAACCACTTTCATACACACTTATCTCTGAACCGATAGCCGTACTATAAATATAATATAAACTACCATCAATAATATCAACACTAAATGAAATAATCTCTAAATCTGTAGGAGGCTTAATAGTTATATAATCAGCTGATGAACTATCAATAAAATTATTAACTACAATTTTTAGTAACTTACTACTGTTATCTATATATGATGTTATCACCGTATCATTATCATAAATTTTTATAATAGGTTCTGAAACATTCCCTATCTTTACACCATTAAAGTAATCATTAAAACTAGTTACTACATCAAGACTTCCATTATCTTTCTTATACATGCTTAGATTTGCATCTTGATCAACATATGCAACAAATATATCACGATCTTTATTTGTAGCAATTGTTGAATAGATAGCGTTACTACCTAGACCGTTATCTTTTGTTAAAGTTCTCCCTTTAATCATATCTGAATTCATTTCATATACTTCTACTTTTTTATCATCTTTAATATATGTTAACGTTGCATTATCTCCAAATGGCGCAATACTATGATATCCTGTTGTTTTGAGATTACTTGATAGAGAATTGCTCATTTCAATCTCTTCACTTATCTTACGACTACCAACTAAAGTATAACCTTTTATAAAACTCTTATTATCAATACTTTTAATTGTAGCTACTGAGTAACGAGCAGACTCTGTTGAGGTTATTGATAATCCTGTACTATGAATATATTTATCATCAGATAATTGATCTATATCTTGAGAATTAAATCCTTTTAGTATCGTTGCCTTATTCTCTTCAGTAAATTTAATATCTAATGGATCAAGGTAATATTCACCACCATTATAATATAACTCCATACCTACAGCTTGCTGATTATCATTCTCATCTAAAATTAATTCAACACCAAAATAATTAGAGTAAGTAAGAGATGCTTCATTAAAACCTAACGCATAGATCGCTCTTGTATAGCTATTTTCAATCCCACTTACATAATATCCAATAATTATCTTATTCCCAAATATACCCTTACCATATAATAATCCTGAAGGAAGCTCTACAGATACATCTCCTCCCAATACAACAAAATAACTATCCTTACTTGCAGCCAATAACCTAAATGTATCACCATAATCTTCCACACCACTATACGAACATGATATAGTAAATGTAAAAGTTACAAGCAGTATATATCTATATAATCGTTTAAACACAATTATCTCCATACTTAAAATAAGTAAAACTAATCAATACAGTAACAATATAATAATTTAGATATTTTATAACAATAGATAAATTGTATATTTAAAAAAGTTATTATATAGATATAAATACCTACCAACTACCAAATATAACTATTTACTCTCTTTAAAATAACAGATAATTTAAAATGTTTTGAATATAAAATACGTTTATTAATAATACAACAGTAATAGCAAGATTAAGTTCATCAATATTTAATACTGTTCTTCTCTACAACTTCCCATTAACTTCTCTATAATATCTTTATCATCTAATGTTAATATCCATCTTAACATAGGACATTTATCTTCTATCTTCCATATATTATTAAAATCCCATGCATCAAAATTACCCTTATATTGAAAGTCATTAGCATCTATTCCAAGTCCTGCATCCTCTGATCTAGGCTCGCCTACAGCCTCTAAACTCTTATCTTTTAAATAGAAGTTATTAGGTTTGCTATACCCACCTCCAAATTCATTATCCTCTTTACCTATAAGTCTTCCAACACTGGTCACAGATGATGATGTATATAACAAACCATAATTATAGATATGAGATATATTAACCTCTTTTGCAACATAACCTACAACTCCTCCGATACCTGAACGACCTTCTAATTTCGCGATATTTGAAGAGTTATCTATTCTACCACCATTACTACTACCGATTAGCCCACCGATAAATACCCCTTTCCATATCTGTCCATTATTATGTGAAAGCGATACCGATGAAGATCTATTATAACCTATAATACCACCTATACTTTCATCACCTGATAGTTTTCCATAATTAGCTGATTTAGTTATAGATGACTCTTTTGCATCACCTATAACTCCTCCAACCCATTTCTCTCCATTAACAGTACCACTGTTTATTGCAAGCTCAACTGTGACATTATCTGTAAAACCACTAATACCTCCAATTGAACCTTCATATCCTTTAATTGAAACATTAATGTTTCTAACATTTGTTATCTTTGCATTTCTACCACTTCCTGCTATTCCGCCTACTTTCTCTTCTCCACTAATTAAACCATTTTCTATAGTGATATTTTTTATAGTTCCATTATCAAGAAGTTCTCCGATTAAACCTACATCAGGAGATGCCCTTCGACTGATCTGTATATTAAAAATAGTTTTATTACTACCATCTAAAGTACCTTGAAACTTTCTTATGCCTTGTATACTTTTATTATCCATATCAATATCATTAACAAGGATAATCGTATCATTATCATAAACTATAGAAGTATTATCATTTGTTCTTTTCATGATCCATGCAAAATGAGTCGCATCAGTAATATAATATGTTCTAGTGTCTAAATTATATTTAGGAGCATTAATCGTTGTACCGTCCCAAGGTCTAGATATAATATCACCTGTATTATCTCCTGTATCTCGATCAGAATCATCCATACCAAACCAACCACACGATATTAATAGAAATGATAAACTTAAAATAATAAATTTTATATACAACATTAATTCTCCATAAGTCTCTTGCTCTAGTAACATTCTAAAATGATACTGTAATCATACTTACAAACACATAATTAAAATTCTTCTAAATAATAAAAGTAGCAAGTACATTTAAGCACTCGCTACTTATTATATTATTGATCTCTTTGATATTTCTAAAACACATAACAAATAAATTTTGTCTACTATATGCACAAATGAAAGATTATATATTAACTAAAATCTCATTAAAGTAACTTAAGGTATTGTAGGTAATGGAAATACACCCTTATATTTCATATTAATCTTAACAACCTCAAGCTTATTGTCTTCTGAAAGATATGTTATATATATATATCCAGTAGGTAAAACATTACCTGCATTAACAAGATCAGATTTAATAGAACTATCTACTATCGTTACACCAGCAATCACTTTAGTATTATGTATATCAATTTGAGTACTTGTATTCTTGCCATCTCCAAAAAGTGCTAACCCACTATACTTACCCTTTTTGATCCTTAAAGGAGTTATAACTAACTTAGAATCTTTTCTATATAAAAAGTAAATACTTTCTCCCTCTGATATAAGTTGTATATCTTCTACCGCACCTATACCTGTTATGCTAGGCAATCTCTGTTTTGTCCATTTTCTATTACTACTATTAAACACATATATATATGTGTTACTATTCTCTGTAACAGCTGCATATATGTTGTTTTCTGCATAAACTACTGAAATATTACCACCAGTGGTAGGCAGTCCAGTACCTGTTATATCTGTAGACACCCCACTAAAAGAAGTAACGAACACTTTAGCTGTTGTACCGTTTAAACCAGCTGTAATAATTTCATTTTTCCCTACAGTAGCTGATTTAATATTAAACAGCGGGTATGATGAGTCAACATCTGAGATAGTACCCTCAATTATTTTTTTCATTTGAGTATTACTACCGTTACTACTTGCAATATAAATAATATCATTAGCAGCAACAGTTACTAAGCCAGTTGGTGCAGCTCTCTCATCTCTATCTTCATTTATATAACTACTATCATTAGAGTGTAAAGGAGATAAGCCCAGTCTTAATTTTAATACCTCTACATTTCCACTACCATTAATAACTGTAGCAAATATATATTTGCCGATAGATTGTAATGATGAACTTACAACCTTATAATTATAATTTAATGATGAATCCCACGCTGGATTATCAGAGGTACCTATTGTATATGAAAGAAGCGAATTATTACCTGTTTGAGAAAGAACATAAGTTATATTGTCTGCTATAAGAGTTGAAATCTTTGTGTCCGTAGTAGGAAGTTTACTACTATCAGCAGTAATAACTTTAGGAGTATTCTGTTCCATTCTAACTAACCATGTTGCTAACATTGAAACATCGTTATCAACATGTTTAACATCATTTTTATTATCCCAAAACTTCGCAATACCATTATTATTTTTAAAATATATCTCTAGCTCTTTATCATCAAAAGTTGTTCCAACTACCTTAATACCAACAAATTTTCCTGAATTAACTTCCTGATATACAGCTTGAGTACTATCATTATAATCTGGTTGAGAGTGATATGTAAATAATTCTTTCGTATCCGTAGAGTTCATAATTGTTCCATTATAGTGAATATTAGCTCCTTTATCATCTAAGGCAAATTTGTATCCAAATTTTATAGCATGATCTATAAACGTCTTTGGAAATACATTCGCATTGGATCTATCATCATCAAAATGAATCGCTTTATTCGTCCAAAATAATGACTCATCATCTTTACCATTGTTTTTATTGAAATAAAATTTTATATCCTTATTATCTCCAATACCAATAATTTCGACACCTAAATAATTATCACCTTCAGCTTTATAAACTGATCTGTTTTTTTCAAAAGTTATGGGGGTGCTATCATAATCAAAAATCATAACGCTCTCATCATGATAATAAACAATAGATCCTGATTGTAATAGATTAATATAAGAATCATCTTTAGGATAAACATATTTTGTTTTTGGTGCTAATTCAAAAAATGTTAGCTGATATATAGAGATATTATCCTGAATTGCATATTTAAGATTAGCATCATCTTTATCACTCCAATAAAAACCACCACTACTTTCTCCATCTAAATAAAAGTTTAAAGTTTTATTTTTTCCCGTTCCAACAACATGAACAATAAAAAATTTATCATAAAGATCTCTTGGAAGCCTTGCATTATAAATCGCTCTAGAGTTATCATTACCAAACTGCTCAACATATTTATATACCTGAAACGTGTTATCATGGGACATTATAGAACCATTATCAACTAAATGGAGTACTGTATCATTAAATAATGGTGAACGATAATTATTCATCGCTGCAAACTTAGTAAAATTGTCAAATGATGCTGGACCTAAAAACTCTTCCTCCGCACAGGATATTAAAAAAAAGATGGTAATTAATCCCAATATTTTTATTTTATTAAATCGCTTAAACATAGCTCTTCTCTCTTTAATATAGATATATTATTTCAAAACCTAAAAGTAGATTTCTCATTTCATGTAACAATATAATTCAATGATACGCTAATGTCAAAAAAAATATAGATTATTTGAATATATATCCACTATAAGATATTTGTTAATAATGATATTCTTATGAAATATGTTTAAATATAAAGGGGAAAGAGGTGTAATAGTTAATAAATATAATATAAACACCAAAATATATTATATCTTATTTATTAACTATTATTAAATATCAATACAATTCTAATCTAATCAACAGCTATGGTAGCGGAAATGGAGAACTATATATATAAAATGAACTATTTTGAATAGAGGGACTAATTCCAGTAACATATGTAAATAATAAACCTCCATTAACAATAGGAGATATACCCGGAATTACCCCACTAATTGTCCAATCTGGACCTTGATTATCTGCATTGTTAATCATATCCTTTAGATCTCCATTATCTAAAATACTATAACCTCTAAATGAAAGTTTAGTAACGCTATTATATGTGCATAAAATATATAATATATCATCATGAGACACAGTATAGACTGTATCAACTAAGACTGTTGATAAATCTGATAATGACTGTTCTACCCACTTATAATTTGATGTGCCTTCTAACATATATTTATATGCAGACACTTTATCTGTTGTTGCAACAACTGCGTATAAATAATTATTATATGAAGCTAACTTAATACTATTAACATTTGTTGTTGGCAATCCTGTTCCTGTTATATTAGTATTGCTACTATCACTTATAGATAAAATAATTGGAGCACCACTATTTATACCACTAATTGCAACATCGTTACTACCTCTATAAACAACTGAATTAACGATAAATCTATCAGATAAAGTGATATCTGTTTGGGTGTTCATATTTCTAGTATAAAATTTTGTATCATTATTTTTATCTGTTGTAGCGATATAAATATTTGTTCCATCTGTATCAACTGCAAAAGCAGATACATTATCTGTACCTTTCACTATACCTAAATCTTTACCGAAAATATCAGTCCTATTATCAGCTACATCATACTTCAATGTTGTAAGAATACCGTTATCTAGTGCAGCAGTTATAACTATATCATCTCCTACTAATTGCAATGATGATCCAACTATATCTGTAATATTATCATCAACAACTGATATTTGAACACCAAACCATGAGGTAGATGTACCACCGATAAATAATGTAGCGTTACTACCAAGAACTTTATTATCAGTTGCAAGTGTATATGCTATATCTCCATTCATTAATGTTGATAACGCTTTACCTGTCTTTGGTACTAAAGTAGAGTCTGATGTAACAGAATCAAATGAAATATCAATCGTTCCCATTGATTTCCTAGTAGCTAAAATAGCATCTTTACCTTCTGTTAACGTAACATTATCAATAGACGACCAAAAAGAAGCTACATTTGAATTATTATCTAAATAAAAGTCTAATGTTGATTCTGATCCTTCATTGATAACTGCAATACCCATAAACTCTTTATTATCAACACCATTAACATAAACAGCTTGAGATGAATTATCACCTACTATATCTATATAAGCAAACTTAACTGTCTTATTATCAATATCTGTTATCGTTCCGTTATCATGAAAATAAGCTAGCGTACCTATAGGCTCTGTAACAAGTTGATATGGTCTTCCTGATGCTTTATCTATAAACTCTGAAACTGGTTTAGTAATATTTGGCGTTTCATTACTCTTATCTACGCAAGCAACAGAAACAGTAATAATACTTACAACTAATAATAACTTACTCATTAATTTTAACATAGTAACTTTCTCCTTTTATTAAATAATAACTATTTAAACATGTAATTTCTAAAAACTCTTACTGATTTAATTCATTCTAATTTAAAAATAAATGTAATATCAAAACTATAAATCTAATATATTTTACCTACTCCGTACATAACAACTAATCTGTATTTTTATACATAGGATATAAATAAAGTGGATGAGTGCATTACACTCATCCACTTATATTTATCATTACTAACTTTTAAAAAATTAGTAAAACTTAACCCTAAAAATTACTCTGCAACTGGCATAGTAAATGGTGCATCAGATACTACTATATTATTATATCTGATAACATTCTTGCCATCTATGTTTTCAACATCGATAACAACTACTCCTAAATCGCTTCCTAAAGAAACTAACACTGGAGTAACATTAACTACATCTATAGCAACCTCGTCAACGATCTTAGTTAATACTGTACCTTCTAACGTATAAGCTGTTAATTCTAAACTAGTACCATTAGAAGCTCTTGATGTAACGTAAATAAATTTATCATCAGCTACAATAGACTCAATATCCATTGGAAGTATCTCTCCAGTAACTAGTTCAGCTGTATTAGGAGAAAGTTTATACATCTCCTTTGTACCAGAATTATCAACTATTAAGTATAAACTATCATTCATATTTAACAACTTACCATTACTACGTGAATCAACACGAGAATATATTGATATCGGATCATAAGCTTGATGAACTACAACATGACCAACTTGAGTAGTGCTAGCGATAAAAACTTCTTTTCCAAGTTTAACTAAAGATGTAGGGTTACGACTAACACCAGGAGATCTGATATTATTCATAGACATACCTGAATCTGATATAGTTGTATATTTTCCAACTATACCGTCTTCTCCATTAAATGCAATAATTAACAAATTGTTATTATTTGCTGTAAGGGCAAATAACTGAGTTTTCATAGTACTAAAAAATCCATTTTTAGCTACTACTTGAATACCTTTATCATCAAATAGCTTAACTCTCTGATTAAACATTGATATTATATATATCTTTGACTTAATAGATTGTAATGAATTGGTTTCCATATCAACAACAGACTGTGTATCAACTTGTGAAGCGCTACCAATTATACCTATATCATCAATTATTCCAGTAAATAATATACCTGGATTACCTGAGGTTTTATTATCTGCGGCTACATATATTTTATTGTTTTTATATAATGCAGATAGAACACCAGATGTTGGTACTTGGTCGTCAATAGCTGTAATATTATCACTTGGTACTCTA
>CAMQYS010000022.1 GCA_947039395.1 uncultured Deferribacteraceae bacterium
GTTTATTGATTAACTTCTGATCTTAACATAAAATTTAATCTTAATATAATTATTACACTTATAAAATCATGAGTAGTAATTATCAAATTTAATTATAAAAAAAATATAAAAAATTTAGGAGTTTATAAATAGTTGGTAGAGAGTTTATTGATTAACTTCTGATCTTAACATAAAATTTAATCTTAATATAATTATTACACTTATAAAATCATGAATAGCAATTATCAAATTTAATTATAAAAAAAAATATAAAATTTAGGAGTTGGTAGGGTTGATTAATGAATACTATTTAGAAGTAAAACTTGACCTCAAGTGACGGTTTCTGTTCCTCAACTGAGTCCAAATACTTTACATAAAATACTATATTTTCAATAAATGCCATCTCTACTCTAAGTTCTGAATTGATATGTTCTGTGTCTAGTCCATTTAACCCTAACTTTAAATTCATCCAATGAACAGGTTTTACCGCTAAATCTAAGCCAAATCCATCATCAGAATTTAATGAGAATAAAACCATATCTCCCAAAACTTTCTTTATAGCTGAACCCAATAAAAAGTTTGATAATACAAGACCGATATTAACATCTGTATCATCTCCAAAATATGTAGAAGAGTAACGTTTATACGGATCATTAGAATCACTTGGAGACAACTTATCTTCATAATCATCTGGTGTGAATGTTGTTAGAAGCATTATTCTTGGAGTAAAAATATCTCTTAAACTATCAAAACCAACTTTAGCTCCATTATAATCTTCCAAAATATCATTATCCATAAACTCATTAGTATTATAACTGCCACTAAAAAGAGGAGTATTAGTAGTATCCGCATGAGCCACTGACATAGTTGAAACACAAACAATAAATATTAAAAAAACAATTTTATGCATCATATTTAGCAATATTATACCTTCTCATTATAAAGTCAATATCTAATTATTAATTATCAATATTCTAAACTATATCTTTAATATCATATGTTCGCTCTAATATATTAAATATAATAATAAACGATATAACTTTCTTACTATACACACCCTCTAATATAGATGAATATGTATCTAACTGTTTCTTAAATTTATCAATATTAGGTAAAGAATTTTTACTACTCTTATAATCTACTAAAATAATTTCATCGTCAAATACCGAATAGAAATCTATTCTAACTAGCTTATCATCGGAAACAAACTTACTCTCTTTGAAAACTTTACCTTTATAAAACGATCTATAACGATCATCTTTAGCTATTTTTTTAACTATATCGGTTATACAATCTATATACTCATCAGAAATCTCAATAAACACACTGTTTATAGCCGAAATAAGAGCATAACTTATAACGTTATCTATATCGTCTAAATCATCTATAAAATAAAGCACAGCGTGTAAAAACTCTCCTAACTGAGATGACACATAATCTATACTTACCTCTTGAAACGGTAGCACAACTTTCTCCTGTATTTCTGGATAGCATAAAGACTCTGTAACCGACTTATCAACAATAGCTTGTTTTAAAGATATAGAACCAAGCTCTCCTGATTGATAGTTACCTAACGAAATTTCTGGTAAAAGATATTTAACATTATTGATATCACCAACTCTACTCTTTTGTACTAACGAAAATAATATCAATACCTCTTCTGCCCTAGTCATACCAACATACAGTTTATTGAGTGAGTCTATTATTATCCTCATACGTTCTTCATTAACAAATCGATCAAAATTATCATTTGTAACTCTAGTTTTATCACCATGATTAAATACTAATGTAGATTCTCCAACTGTACCTGTATGGCACATGAAAAAATCTTGTCGTGATTTAAATACTGAAAACGATAACTCTAGTTTAGGTAACATAACAACTTTAAATTGCAACCCTTTAGATTTATTTATCGTCATCAATAAAACTCCTGATGACACACTATTTGCAGATATATTTATACCTGATGCTAATCTTTCTAAATCTTTCAAAAATCTACTTGGGTTAGATTCATTTGCTAAATATATAGATATTACATCTAATAATGTGAAGAAATTCATATCGTTTTTAAAGTTACTATATAAATTTTTCTTATCAATAATTTTAAGTATTACCTCAAAAACTGTGATATCTGTTGATACTAAAAACTCTTCTCTCAATGAATTAATTATCCCATAAACTTTATCTAAACTATTATACTTATTCATATCGGTTGATATATCCAATATAGAGATATAATTTAGAAACGATAGAACATCTCTAAAATAGATCGCTTTAATTAGACTTGATAACACTAAATACGTTTTATCATTATTTAGCTTTAATGATGTCTCTACAACTGTTGGAATATCTTTCAATTTTAATGAGGCATTTAACGATGAAATGTTATCATTAGTTGGAAGTAAAATCGCAATATCAGAGTAATTATAACCTTTTGATATTAAAAACTCTATCTGACTTACAACCTCTTCTTCATAATCACTCTCATCAATTACTACCGACTTCACATAACCTAATGGAGCGTTATCGGTTACTTTCTGATCTATACGAAAAACATCTAACTGTTCAACATACGGAAAATAATCTGCTAATTTATTTGATACAAGATTTACAAAATCTACAACTGATTTTGATGATCTGAAATTTCTCTCTAAACTCTCTCTATCTATCCTATCGCTATATTTATTATAAACCGATAAAAACAGATCAGAGTTACTGCCTCTAAAACGATATAAGTTCTGTTTAGGATCGCCTACATAGAAAAATGAACCACTTCTATCTTTCTGTCCAATACCAGACATCGCTTCTAATATTAACGGTTCTAAAATCTCCCACTGCATGTGCGATGTATCTTGAAACTCATCAATTAATATATGAGATATTTTAGAATCAAGACGAAAATACAGATAATCTCTATCAATATTTTTGTCACCTAAATGAAGAATTTTATAAGCAAGATAAGTTATATCATTATATGTTAATGCGTTCTCTCTTGATTTTGCTCGCTGTAGATTACTTATAAAATATGAACCTAATAGTAGCGATAAATTAATTGCGATCTTCTCTTTTATTATAAGATACAACTTAATTTTATCTAAAATATATCTATGTTTATCTATCTGTGAATTTTTAAAATTGTATTTTTTAAACCATGAATGATTATTGATTAGATCGTAGCCTGCAAAAAGTTTTAAGTTAAATATATCCTCTGGAGATTTAGATCTCATTAAACTTTCTATCTGTTTTCTATTTCTATCACCCTCTAAAATATCATCAAATAGTAAGCCTAGATCTTTAAAATCACTCATAATTTCTAAACGAAACTCTAAAGCTTTTGCAAGTTCTAAATCTAAATCTTTAATTGTCATGTCGATATTCTTAATAGATTTTGATAGATTAAAACTATTTTCATTAACAAATAAAACATATCTTTTAACTAAGCTTAATATATTTCTGTTACTGCTTCTAAGTATAGTGATAGATTTACGAAGGATATCTTTCCATATATAATTATTTAAAATATCATCAATTGTATACTCAAAAACTTCATCTTCAAGTCGTTCATTATCCCCTGTACTTAAAGTATCGTAATCTGGTCTAATAGATGCTTCAAACGGAAACAGTTTTAATATAAGTGATGAATATGAGTCTATAGTTTTTATATTTAATGAAGAAAACTCTCTCAATAATCTATCAAGTGCTTTGTTTGAAAGTTCAACTAATAGTTTATCATTAAACTCAATCTTATTTCTCTTAGCATAACTTTTCACAACTTCAGTCAACATTTTATACTCTGTTGAAGTTATATCAGGTGTTGTTGCAAGTTTAGTTAATTGAGTGATAACTCTTTCCTGCATCTCACCTGTTGCTTTTTTAGTAAAAGTTAATGCTAAAATATTTGATGGACTAATACCTTGAATAAGCATAGAGATAATACGTAATGATAGTTGAAACGTTTTACCAGTTCCAGCTGATGCCTCTAATGAGATATTACTTCTTATATCTAGGTTTTTATTGTGAGTATTAATATCTATCATTACACCCTACCTTCACAGATAAGTGCGTACTCACAATATGTACAGATTTTTTTATTCTCTGTTCTTGTAAACGGGATATTAATATCTTGAAGTTCTATAAGTTTTGATCTAATCCATATCTCTGCTTCATCACTTAAATCTGTATCAAAAACTTTTATATATTGATACGACTCGCTAAGTGATACTTGATATAATGAAGTAGGTTCGACCTTTTTATTTTTACTATATAAAAAATAGTAGAACGGAAGTTGCATATCTTCATACTTATCCAATGTCGATTTCATAACTGTAGACAATTTATCTGCTGATTTAAATTTATAATCTATAATATCTATCTCACGACTATTATGATTAAAATCAACTCTATCAATTTTACCGTGCAAAATTAAACCCTCTGCATTGCACTCATAACTTTTTTCAACCTCTAATGTTTCGTAACCCGCTTTAGATCTTTCTAACTCAACATCTATGATCTCTTCAAAAATATTAATTATTTCATCTTGAATAAATCTTGATGGTCTTGATGTTGAAAAAACATCGTATGTAGATATTATCTCTTCATGTATATCTTTCACACTATCAAGGTAATTTTTATCAGCTACAGATATGTTTTTTGTATGCAACACTTCTAAGATTTTATGCAAAATATTTCCTATCATCATAGGCGATACAACTGTTGCCATTTCCACCGTTTCATAAACTTTCATAATTCGTTTATAGAAATATTTTAGCGAACAATTTATGTAATCATTAAACGCTGATGCAGATAATTTATTTGATTTTATTTTCTCAATCATTTTATCTGTTTTAAAAATCGTACCATCATTTGCAATAAGAATATTTTTATCAGTGAATTTATCGTACTTTTTAATATCAAATAAATTATACTCTTTATTATAATATTGTTTAGTTTTTAAATTATATTTAAAACTTAGCTCATTAATAAAGCTACTACTATTACGTGTATCATCGCTTTTGGTAAAAGATAGAATGTTTTTTTGAGCTCTTGATATTATCTGTAATAGATAGTTTTTAATTAAACTTTCCCTATCTAAATATGTTGGAAGTTTTAAATCTAAACGCATCTCTGTATTCAAAAATAGATCTTTTCTACTTGTTGGAGGAAAGATATCATCGTTTAATTCAGGTATGAATACTACATCGTAATCAAGCGCTCTTGATTCTAATATCCCAGATACAGTTATCAATCCTCTTGCTGTATTAACCTTTAATATAGATATATCGTTTAAGATTATATATATACTATCCTCAAGCGATAACTTATCATCAATAACAGAGTATACAGATTTAATCTGATCTAATAGTTGCATAAGATTACTAAATAACTCTATTTCACTTTTTGATAAATTCTCTTTAACAGCTTTTAGAAACTCTTTAATATAATCTATCAACTGTGGTATAGGAAGCTCATCATTCAACTTATTTATAAGTCCAAAGTACTGATCAAAAAACGGTAAAACTGAAAGTTCTATAACAGGTATAAAAATATTATTCTCTGCTATTTTTTTATCTATTATCTTTTTAACATCTTCTAAACCCTCTAAAGATGTTAAAAAAATTTCGTAATAAAATTCTTTTAAAGCATCAAGAGTGATAGATTGTTTACTACTCCTATCAATAGTTAATTTAATATTTAAAGTTGATTTTAAAAGTTGAAAGATAGCTGTTTTATCTATATTTTCATTTGCAGTAATATTGAAAAGGTTATACTTATCGTAGCGTAGAAAGTAAGATTTTAAACTATCATCAACAAGCAGAATGCTCATTCTTTCATAAGGGATACTGTTAACCTTATTATAATACGCTGCTCTAAAAGTTATCAACTCTATTTGTGATAGAAGAGAGTCCACTCGTAAAATTTCACAATTATCACGATTTAAAATCATAGTATCAGCATCAGGGATTTCTATATCTAAAAACTTTTCATACGATGTATAATGACTATTCTTACTTCCAACAAAATTAAATATAATCACAATATCACTATTTTTTGATAAGTTTTTAATTTTGATTAGTTCATGTTTACTAAGGTATCCACCGATAAAGAAAATGAATTTATCGTACCGTTTTATCATATTTCCTAAATCTTCATTTGAATATAAGTTCCAAGGCTCAACAAGGTTACTCTCATCTAACAGATCATTATAGTTATGCCATAAATTCATGAGCGAATTAGCTTGTTGCTCATAATCGGTATATTTACCTGCTTTATATAGTTCATCAACTGAAATACATTCTGCAGATAACTCTCTAAAAAATGCAAGCAAATTAATAGAGATATTGTCGAACGAACTATAATTGTTTAAGAAAATATCTTGATTATTATGAAAAATATTTCTGCTATCATCAACAGATAAAGATGATGCAACTTTTTTAAGAAAAAAGGATCTAAGACGTTTATCAATCTTTCTTTTTTTAGATACTGATGTGAATTCTAGAAACTCTTTAATTGTAAAGAGATCAATATTTTGAAGTTTTAATGAAGCAACTTCTTTTAATGCTCTCATTGTTGGGATAATTAAAGCAGTACGATTATTTACAGATTCCTCTAAAGCAGTACCGTATATAAAATCTATTGCACTGCTATTAGTTGGAGCCCGTAAAACCTTTATCATATCAATCCAGTAGTTTTAAGTAACGCTTCTGGATCTGGTTTGCGTCCTGCAAATTTAAAAAATAAATTATCCATTGTTTCTTCAGCACCTCTTGATAATATATTATCAAAAAATCTGCGTGCTAAATCTTTATCAAATACCCCTGCTTCACTAAACTGTAAATACGCATCAGCTGAAAGCATCTCTGCCCATTTATAACTGTAATATCCAGCAGCGTATCCGCCTGCAAAAATATGTGAAAAACTATTCTCAAACGATGTGTAATCAGGAGGAAAAATAACTGCAACTTTCTCTCTAACTTTATTTAATATTCCTCGAACTTCTTCGTAACTATAATCTGACTGATGCACCAACATATCAAATAAAGCGAACTCTACTTGACGTAAAAGTTGCATAGCTGATCCGAAATTTTTATTTTTAATCAGCTTATCAATCATATCATCTGGAATTGCCTCACCGTTATTACAATCTTTAGCAAACAGTTCTAACACTTTTTTCTCGTATGCAAAATTCTCTATAAATTGAGAAGGAAACTCTATAGCATCCCACTCAACACCGTTAACTCCAGAGAAATATCCTTCCTCAACGTTGCTTAAAATATGATGGATAACGTGTCCAGCCTCATGAAATAAAGTTGTTACATCTGAATGTTTAAGTAGTGACGGTTTACCATCTTTTGGTGGTGGAAAGTTTGAAACAATAAATGCTGATGATAAATATTCATTACCATTTCCATCAAACCGATATGTATGCCAATTATTCATCCATGCTCCACCACGTTTAGATTTTCTATTATATAAATCTAAAAACAATCGTGCATGAGGCTTACTATCTATTAGAAGATCGTATACTACAACCTCATCATTCCATACATCAATATTTTCTATCTTTTTAAATTGTATATCAAATAATTTAGATAGAAATTTTAACAACCCTTCTGTTACATTTTTTGACTCAAAATATGGAAGATAATCTTCTTCAACAAATCCTAATTTCTCTTTTTTAATAAGATTATTTATAAATGCTAAATCGTACGATTCGATATTATCTATCCCTAAATTTTTACCGAACTCTTTAATATCTTCTAACTCTTTTAAAGCGTAAGGTTTACCTTTTACAGCAAGCTCTTCTAAAAACGATATAACATCTTCAACAGATTTTGCCGACATAGATATATTGTTCATAGCTGCATAATTTTTATAACCTAAAATATCTGCCATCTCTTTTCTTAAAGACAAAATCTTCTCTATCAGTTTTGAGTTATCATCTGCTCTTGTCATATACGCTTTATATATCTCTTTACGTAAATCTCTATTATCGCAGTACGTCGTAAAACTTATATAAGACGGTGCATGAAGTGTAAAAATATACGATTTATCTGCTTGTAGCGCTAAGGATCTATCTGATTCTGGCATAGATTTAATATAGCTATCATCTTTTAATTTTAACTCAAAACTATTTGTTGCATCTAAAATATTTTTAGAGTATTGATCTGATAGCTCTGCTAATTTTAAACTTATATCTTTAATTTTATTTTTTTTAGCTTCATCAAGATGTACACCTGATAGTTCAAATTTAAGAATATTATCATCAATAACTTTCTTCTCAACGCTGCTTAACTCTGTTTTAGAGATCTCTTTCAACGCTAGGTATATATCTTCTCTTTGCATAAGTTCAGTAAAATATCTAGTTATTTTCATAAGAACAAGAGGATACACTTGTCGTGAAAGATCTGAGTCGTTCACTAAGTTCATATGTGATACTGGAACAAAAAACTCATTTATAATAAACTGTAACTCCATAAATGGTTTCATAAAGTTTTTATATGTTTTTGGAGTTATCTTTAATAATATATCTAACTCAACATTGTTTAGACATATAATTTCATCTAACTTTATCTCTGCATTATTTAAACAATCAACTGGAAACGATTTAAACATAATCTTACCTATCTTTATATTAATTCTTAATACTCTTCTATGTTAATACTCTCTATTAGATGTATTCGTTCTCTATTTAAATCAGCACTTCTAGCTAAAAGAGATTTCATACGTGAATATGATTCAGGTAGCTCGAATAACAGTACCTCATTGCTACTAGTTACCATAGTTTTTAATATAACCTCTATTTTAGATCTTTTATGACTTCTAAGGAAAACAACATCTTCTGCTGATATAGGAGCTATATCTACAAGTAATGTAAATCTATCATAAAGAACAAGCTTAGGTTCAAAATAGATAGCAAAATCTTCTGATGTAAATACAATCTCACTATCATTATCATATATTTTCATATATCCTGTTAGCTGTTTTATACTATTTCTTGAATGGTTGTTAATAGTAAACAGTAAGGATATTGATGAAGGATTTAATACTAATTCTGGGTTAGCTATAGGAAACTTTCTAGCACCCCTCTTATTTTTTTGATAATTTTTTTCTAGATCATCAAGTTGAGTAGATATCTGACTATTTTTATCCATATCCATCTGTATGAGATTCATCATATCGCTCTTATACATGAGAGTTAATTCTCGTGTAGTTTTATTGCTAAGTTTTTTATATAACAACTCAGCGTTAGCTTTTTCATGATCTTTAACTACATAACTGCTATCATTAGCATCTGGAAGAGACATTTTTATTAATGCCCATACATGTTCACAAAGAGTTTTATCATAAGATAAACATGTTGTTTCAATCTCTTTAAAAAGATCGTTTATATTGTTACCTACAATCGTCTGTTCAACGGTTAATTCCTTTTCACATGCTACAAAAAATAGAAAAGAAAGAACTGTTAGAGCTATTTTTCTCATTAATTAATTCCTAAATCAAATGTATCAAACTACAAGCACATTATTTTAGCACTTTTATTTTAATAAATCAATAAGTCTAATTACTCAAACAGTTCCTCCTTTTTAAAACCTATCTCTATTTAATACTGTAAAGAGCTGCCTTACCTAGATAACTCGCGGTTGAACCTAACATTTCTTCAATTCTTAATAACTGATTATATTTTGCTACACGATCTGTTCTTGATGGTGCACCTGTTTTAATCTGTCCTGCATTTGTTGCAACAGCGATATCTGCAATAGTAACATCTTCAGTTTCTCCCGATCTATGAGAAATAACTGAAGTATAACCAGCACGTTTTGCAGTTTCTATTGCGTCAAAAGTTTCTGTAATAGTACCTATTTGATTAACTTTAACTAATATAGAGTTAGCGATACCACCTTCAATTCCTCTATTTAATCTTTTAGTATTTGTAACAAATAGATCATCACCAACTAACTGTACTTTCTTACCAAGTGCATCAGTTAATAGTTTCCAGCCCTCAAAATCATCTTCATCTAAACCATCTTCAATTGATATAATAGGGTATTTGTCTACTAAGTATGAGTAATATTTAACCATATCGTCTATAGATTTTTTCTTTTCAGCTTCAGCTTCCATAATATAATGTCCATCTTTATAAAGCTCTGATGCTGCAACATCAAGTGCTATAAACATATCTTCGCCTGCTTTATATCCAGCTTTCTCTATAGCTTTAATTATATACTGTAACGCCTCTTCATTTGAACCTAAATTAGGTGCAAATCCACCCTCATCACCAACAGATGTACTAAGCCCTTTTTCATGAAGAACAGATTTTAGTGCATGGAAAGTTTCTACTCCCATTCTTAACCCTTCAGAAAAAGTTGATGCTCCTACAGGCATAACCATAAACTCTTGTATATCAACATTATTATCTGCATGTTGACCACCATTTAAAATATTCATCATAGGAACAGGTAATGTACAAGCAAAAACCCCTCCTAAATAACTATATAATGGTAAATTAGCAGTTTCTGCACCAGCTTTGGCAGCAGCCATAGATACAGCTAATATAGCGTTAGCACCTAATTTAGACTTTGTCTCTGTACCATCTGCATCAATCATTATTTTATCAATTAATTTTTGATCATAAATACTTATACCACGTAATTCATTAGCTAGAGTGTCATTAATATTGGATACAGCATCAAGAACTCCTTTACCATTATAACGAGATTTATCATTATCTCTTAACTCATGGGCTTCAAATTTTCCAGTTGATGCACCTGATGGTACAGCAGCTCTACCTATAAAACCTTCTTCAGTTGTTACTTCTACCTCAACCGTAGGATTGCCTCTTGAATCAATTATTTCACGTGATCTGATATCAATTATAATACTCATAAACAGTCAGCCTCCATTAGCAATATTTATATAACAATACATTAAATTAAAATGTTAATTGAATGATACAGTAACAAATAAGAAAAATCTAGACAATATAATCAATTAACTTGAAAATTATATATTTTATTACTTTAAAACAATATTTTGCCGATAAGATAGCAGTGATTACACATACTTTAAAAAGGATAAGATAAATGGTTAAAAAAATATTACTGGTTTTCATGATATTTTATATATATACATTAAATGTTTATGCAACATCTAACAACTATATGTACTCTTTAGAGTGTAAATCCTCTTTTGCAAAAACTGTGCAACAATTAAAAAGTAGCATCGTAGGAAATAACTTAACTATCTATAATGAACATCTACACTTTGAATACGCATTAGATGAAAAAATTGATATCCGTCCAATGGCAGTAATAGAGTTTGGTGATGTTAAAGATATAACAGCATTAATTCAACTAAATCAATTTTTAGGGTTTGAACTACCATTTAAAATAATGGTGTGGGAAAATAGTAAAGGAGATGTTAATATAGGATTTATAAAACCTACATATATGGCTAGTAAATTCGGCTTATCTAAAAATAAAATAATAACATCAATGTATAACCTAATGATAGATATAGTGATTACATCTGCTAGATAAAAAAATAGTAGCAACAACTTATCATAAAGTTATCGTAACAATTAAATAAAATAGTAATATAAACAGCTAACAAGATAATTAGATAAAATTGTTATAGTAACAAAATAGAGAGGAAAAATCCTCTCTACAATGTATACTCTATTTAATATAATTTTAAATCAAATCTATGTAAACAAGCAAACTTAATACATAAAGCAACTAAACTCCATAGATTAAACTAATTGATTAATAATCCCTATACGGACCATCAACCTCACCCGTACAGATATCAACTATAAAAACTAGATCAGCACCCCAACCTTGTTTCTCTGCTTCAATTTTATAAACAGTATACTCAATATCGACATCTTCAATATAATATTTTGGATATTTTGTCTTCAATATCTGTTGTACCTTATTTATCGCAACATTATACTCTACTTTCTTGCCATCTGGACAAAAAGCAGCGGCACTTTGATACTTCATATAGTCATCATCTGCAAAAACAACACCTGTAACCAATAAAGAAAACATAACTAACATTAATATTTTTTTCATAACTTAAAACCTCCGTTTTTATTAATCATATCAATACCATCATAGGTATCTATGGCTTGAAACTATTGTAGCTATACAAAATAAAAATGTACAGCTCTAATACGAAATATACCCTTATTTATCATAAAACATTAAATTATTACCACTAAGTTTCTACCCTCACCAACTACTTAGTTTGATACATCTCCATAAATCACATCAATTGATTTGGAGCTAATTTCATATATTGAGCGTTACCTAACCGTTTTAATTCTTCAAACTGTTTAATGTACTCTTTATTATATTCAGTTGAAACTCGTTTCTCCTCAACATTTACAAGAACATAGTTCATACCATTTGATGATCGCCATTTATTTCTAGTGTGCATAGCGTAATTAAGGTTTATTGCAGTACCTGATGAGATCATCCATATCAATCTATTTCGTACCTTACTATCTTGTATAGCCATAATATCTGGATCTTTTGCAAGTTTATACATTACCGATTTAACAATATCATTTTTAATCACTAACTTAGCATCACCTATAGCTATCTCTTCCTCTAAGTTTGATTTAACAACATTAAGAGGTGGAAGATCGTTACGTTTTATAACCCATGTTGGTATATTAGAGTCAGCTAAAAGTTTCGCTTTATTAGGAATTTCTTTTACACGTGGAGCAGAGGGAGTTATAGCACCTATAGGAGCAATAGGTTTAACAGGAGCTACAGTTATAGTAATATTATCATTAACTTCAGCAGGCTGAACGATATCGCCAACCTCTTCTACACCTACAACAACGGGTGCTACTGCTAAAGGAATAACCTCTGCAACTTCAACATTAGACGGTGAACCCACCTCTTTTGGAATAACTGCTTTAGGTTGGCTAACAATCAACTTAGGAGTCTCTTTAACATGATATACCCCTGATACAACAGATGAAAATGGCCCGCATATTCTATCCCAAGGTAGAGGAGACTCTGGATTTAAAACAAGAATATCTCTTACACCTTCATCGCCTGAATCATTAATCAATTTAACTACAGCATCAAAAATAGCACCTTTTTTAGTTAGCACTATTTTACCAACAAAAGTACCTTCCTTTAAGTCATATACCTTCATAACATCGCCAGAATAGATAACAATCATATTTGAGTTATCTATACCTGAAAAAACTCCTCCATTAAGCTCTATGCTATAAAGGAGTTCTTTATTATTATAATCATATATATTTAGGTCATCGCCTGCAACAGTAAGTAATCTAGCCGATCTTGAGTCTAAATATATTTTATCAGAAAAAACTCTAAGAAACATCTTAGCTTCAGTAAGATCTGCTTTTGCTTGATAAATACCACTACGTGCATGTATCATTATTGAATCAAACCGACTATCTAGTACCATACTGATAATAGGAACTTTCAGATCTGATATTTTATCTAACCTTCCAGAAAAACTCCAAACAGTAATTACTCCTGTTTTATCAGCAGAGTATAAAACACGTCTATCGCCATCAATTGCAACAGAGACCACATCTACTATAAAAGTCTTTTTAAATAATGGTATAATCTTTTCATCTAGTAAACGATAGAATATAATTGATCTACCATCTGTTGTTACAACATATTCACCTGTTGTATCTTGATAGATATTTTTAATATTACCATCATGAGAATCTGAAGATGAAACCTCTTCACCTCTTACAGTATTGTAAAGCTTCAATGTAGATCCATCTGCCAATATTAACTGATCAGGATAGTAGTTTGAGACCTCAAAAAATCTAGGAATAAACCCTAATGTATCTGCTCTTTCAGCGCTACAATCACGCATAGATATCTTAAATATTGCAATATCTTCCTTATCTGTTGCTGCAATAAATAAAGACCTATTCAATGATAGATATTCAACAGCTCTTATATCTACAGCATAACTACTTGATACAGAAGATAAAAAAAACAATGTTAGGAAAAATAATTTGTTCATCATATCTTTAGATGTTACATTAAAAGAGATATTTTTGCAATAAAAATAGATATAAATACACAGTTGTTTCCAATTTTTTATGAGGTATAATATTATGAATTTAATGAGCGTTTTTAAAAAGACTCTTTCATTAGTTATAATTACTGCAATAATTCTTCTTCTTGGGTTTGCAAACCCATTAATATTCACTCCTATTAATATGGAGTGGTATAATTCTCTAAATAAATCAGTAATAACTCCATCTTCATCTTTATTTCTTTATGTATGGTTATTTCTTTATATAATTCAAGCAATATCTATTTGGCTAATATATATTAGTGAAAAAGTTGAGTTACGAACTAAGGGTATTAATCTATTTATAGTTCAAATGGGATTAAATATTATATGGAGTTATCTATTCTTTGGAATGAAGAATATCGGATATGCATTAATTGATATACTCATTATGGATATTCTAGTTGTAATATGTATCGTACTATTTTACAAAATAAATAAAATAGCATCTATACTACTTGTGCCTTATATCGGTTGGTTACTACTTGCGACGTATCTTAATTTTTATATTTTAATCAATAACTAATTTAAAACTCTTCTCCTACAAATATAAATATAGGCTAAACAATAAAAATAACTTGTAAAAAAAGTTAAAATTGTTTAGCCTTATATATAAATGTTTGAGGTTTAAAATAATATGAAGCGATTACACATATCACATAACGATCTTGACGGTGTTGGATGTGGTATATTAATAAAAAAATTTTTACCAGGTAAAACAGATACTGTATACCTATCATACGATGAAATAGATCCTTTACTAAACTCTGATTTAGATAACTACAATGAAATTATTATAACTGATGTATCTCCATCATATAAGTCTGTTGCAAAAATTGTATCAGAGAAAGAACTCCTTATTATAGATCATCATCTATCAAGTGAATCATTAAAAGATTTCCCAAATGTATACCACGATATAAATTTCTGTGCTACGATGCTTACCTATAAATATCTTGAAGATAACGGCTATGCAGTTGCCGAATATAAAGAGTTAGCTGAAGCGATTAATGATATAGATCTATGGCATATGAAACGAAAAGATAGCCTTAAAATGGGTGTGCTTTTTAATATAATGGGTATATCAAGGTTTGAGAGTAGATTTTTAAAAGCTCCTTATAACGGATTCAACGAGATAGAGAAAACTGTTATCGAACTTGAAACTGAAAGAAAAGAATCATATATGTTAAAAGCGATGAAAAGACTTAACAGTTATATAGATAAATCAGGTAAATCTGTAGCTGTTGTTTTTGCAGAAACTTACGCATCTGAATTAGGTAATAAAATTATAGTTGATAATGCAATAGATTATGTTGTTATAATCAATGCTCAAGCAAAGAGAGTATCACTTAGATCTGCTCCACACATTGATGTAAGATTAATTGCAGAAAAATTCGGTGGTGGTGGACATAAAAACGCTTCTGGGTTTCAGCTAAAAGAACGAAGTATTGATATTGAAAAGATTTTGATATCTATGGAGATAATTTAAATTGAACGTAAGTTTTATAAAATCAGCTGCAAAATTAAATCAGTTCCCTGTTAGTGATCTACCTGAAATATGTTTCTCTGGTAGAAGTAATGTCGGTAAATCTTCTTTACTTAACTTATTAACTGGTAGAAAGTCACTAGCAAAAATAGGTAAAACACCCGGAAAAACAAGATTAGTTAATTTCTTTAATATTGATGATAAATATATATTTACTGACCTTCCAGGGTACGGATACGCAAATGTATCTAAAGCAGAAAGAGCTAGCTGGGGTTCATTAATTGAAGGGTATATCTATAAACGTAACAATCTAAAATTAGCTATACAACTACTAGACTCAAGAAGAATACCTAATGAAAGTGATATGCAGATGATCGACTTCTTTAATTGTATAAAACTTGATACATTAATCGTATTAACAAAATGTGATAAACTATCTAATAACCAATTAGCTAATCAGATAAAAGCGATATCTGAAAAATTAGCTATCCCTAAAGAGAAAATAATTCAAACTACTATTAGAAAAAGTTCTTCTAAAGATAAAATTTTAGAGTATATTAACGAACATTATTAACTATTATAATATAAAATATCTACTATGTTTCATATAGCATACTGCATATATATTTCTATACTTACCATGAAGTTAACTAGATATATATGATGTAAAATACATAAAATTGAAAAATTATTAGTTGACTAAATTAAGATATATGCGTAAAGTGTGATTAACAAAATTAAAGGATTAAGGACAAGGAATAAATGATAACAAATATCTACAACATGTATTGGTGGCAAACGTTATTAAACTTATTCATGCTAAAAGGAGCAATGTCCGTGCATTCTAATTAACTAAAATTATAATTATTAATTTATAATTATTTATAGATAGTAGATACCAACGTAGAGCTTTTAGCTTTACGTTTTTTTATGTTTATTTTTATAGTATATAATAAATATTTTATGAAGGAGATAAGGTTATGTCGAATATTATGTCAAAAGAAGAGGTTAAAGTGTTCATCTATAATATACTGAACGGCTTAGGAATGGGGGTAATATTCGCATTAATCCCAGGTGTGCTTATAGGTGAGATAATGAGGATATTTATAGATGTACTCCCTTATGCAAATGAGGTATTAGCTATCACTACAATATCAACAAGAATTATGCCTGCAATAATCGGTGTATGTATTGCGATGCAATTTAAATTCTCACCTATGGCTACAGTTTCAATCGGTGCTGCAACGATAATAGCATCAGGTGTTGCAACATTTAATTCAGATAGCACTTTTACTCTAGCTGGAACTGGCGATGTTATAAACTCTCTAATAACTGCTACAATCGCTGTTCTAATCGTAAAATTATTAAATAAACGATTTCGTTCAATTCAAGTTATCATACTACCGATAACTGTGATATTAGTAGCAGGAGGGATAGGTACATTACTGCTTCCTTATGTATCATTAACGACTGGTTACGTTGGAGAAATTATAGTTCTTTTTACAACTCTGCAACCGACGTTAATGTGTATTTTAATTGCAATGTCGTTCTCTGTTATAATTGTAACTCCGATATCAACAGTTGGATTAGCACTAGCCATTGAGCTTGCAGGAATAGGAGCAGGTGCTGCCAATTTAGGTGTTGTTGCCTCATCGTTCGGACTTGGAGTGGCTGGGCTTAAAGTTAATAATTTCGGTATCGTGATATCTCACTTTATAAGTTCTCCTAAAATGCAGTTAGCAAATTTTGCAAGAAAACCAACAATCATATTGCCTACCCTATCAATTGCAGCAATCTTAGGATTTATATCAAGCTTTATAGGTATAAAAGGAACATCGCTTAGTGCAGGGTTCGGACTTGCAGGGTTTATAGGGCCTATTAACGCTTTTAATTTTATGGACTATAACGCAGTAAATAAAATTATGATAATAACAGTAATGTACTTTATACTTCCACTTATTTTAGCCTTTATATTCAAGTATATATATATGAACAAAATGGAAATTATTTCATCAGAAGACTATAAAATATATCTAGATTAGTAGAATAATTGGGGTAATATATATCATACGACGGCAACAATATAAAAAGTTTTAGGAGATAGATTATGAAAATAATTATGTATTCAGTAAGAGATTATGAGAAAACAGCTATAAAATTAGCAGAGAATAAATTCAATATAGTTTTAACAAAATGTTCAGATCTTTTATCGCTAGAGAATGTACATCTAGCAGAGGGGCACGACTCGGTTATTTTCACAGGAAACTGTAATGTAGGGGATACGATTTTAGAGAAACTTTCATCGTACAATATAAAATATGTTACAACAAGAACAGCAGGTTACGATAATATAGATCTACAAACGTTAAAGAGATTAGGTATGAAATCAGGACACGTTCCACGATACTCTCCAAACGCAATATCTGAGTTTACTGTTCTATCAATTTTAGCTATTTTGAGAAAGTATAATGTTATGTTAAGTAGAGTTGATAAACAAAATTATTCATTAAGTAACAATATAGGTAGAGAGATCAGAAATATGAGTATAGGTATAATCGGTGCAGGAAGAATAGGTTCAAAAGTTATAGAAATCTTAGACGGGTTTAGACCTAAAAAAATCTACGCAAACGATATAATAGAAAGTAAAGAGGTAGAGAAGTATGCAACATACTCATCACTTGAAACCGTTTTAAAGATGAGTGATATTATAACTCTACATACAAATCTAACAGACTCAACCTATCATATGATAGATAAAGAGAGCATTAAACTTATGAAAGATAATGTTGTGATTGTTAATACTTGTAGAGGTGGAGTTGTAGATACAGAGGCTGTGCTTGATGCTATAGATAGCAAGAAAGTATCAGGATATGCAACAGATGTTTATGAGCATGAAAAAAATATCCTTCATTATAATCTAGAGGGGAAAACTATCAATGATCCATTATTCAATAGGTTAAAAAATAACGATAAGGTTATTCTATCTCCACATTGTGCATTTTATACAGATCAAGCCGTTGAAAATATGATTGAATATTCTATAAAAAACATCTATGATTATATTGAAATCGGTAATTCTGAAAATAATATTACAATCGATTAAAGGACTTAGATATAACATTACGTAATTATATTTTTGCAGTGGGTGTAACTTGTATATTAGTACTTATCTCTACTGCGTTCATATACTCTAAGAGTAATACGCACGATGCAAAAGTTACCTTTCTAGGTGATGATGAGTATCTTACTGAAATAGTTAAAGATATCTATAACGCAAAAAAATCTGTATATTGTGGCAACTATATGTTTAAACTTGATGAAGAGTTAATAGGTACACCTAAAAATGAACCTGTCGCATTAATCGCTCATGCGTTAGTTAAGACTAAAGAGAACGGTGTAGATGTTAAACTATTGCTAGATATAGAGAAAGAAACAGATAGACTTAGTAGGTATAATACAAAAACAGCTGATATACTTAATAAGCATAATATTGAAATCTATTTTGATAGTAGTAAGAAAAGATTTCATCCTAAAATGTGTGTTATAGATAATGATATCGTCTATATAGGTAGCCATAATTTCACATACTCTGCTATGAAAAGAAATAATGAGGTATCAGTAAAAATTATATCAAAAGATATAGCAAAAGATAGTATAGAGTACCTTAACTTGATAGATAAAAAACTTTACAAATAAGAATTAATTTTATATTTTAAAGATATAGAATTAGAAAATATAATACATAATTAATAGTGCCATAGTTTTATTATGAACGCAATAAAGTTACAGATAGGAGAAGTTGATGTTTGGACCTAACCCTAATCATATATACCCGAACCCTAAATACAAATCGATTGTTTTTTTAAAAAACATAGTAAAAAAACCAAATATAGTTGTTGGAGATTATACATTTTATTCATCAGAGAAAGAGTGTCCCACCCAGTTTGAACGACACGTTACTCATCATTACGACTGGGTTGGTGATAAATTAATAATAGGCAAATTCTGTGCAATCGGCGAAGGGATAGAGTTTATCATGAACGGAGCAAATCACCGTATGTGTTCTATCACAACCTACCCGTTTGATATACTTGAAAGTGGCTGGGAACTTAGTAAACCTGATTATCCTATTATGCCGTTTAAAGGCGATACTGTGATAGGTAACGATGTATGGATCGGTCAAAATGTAACTATCTTACCAGGTATTAAAATAGGAGATGGTGCAATCTTAGGAGCTGGATCACTTGTTACTAAAGATGTAGAACCGTATACCATTATCGGAGGTAATCCTGCAAAAGCTATACGCAAAAGGTTTACTGATGAAAGAATTGAGTATCTGCTTGATGTTAAATGGTGGGACTGGGATATAGAAAAAATATCTAAGAACCTTAACTTACTATGTAGTTGCGATATTAATGTTGTTCAAAAAGGCGATATCAAACCTAAATAATTTACACTTGGTGAAACAACAATTATAGATTATCTATACAACATTTAAGATACTCTTTTAAACGATAAATATATTGGTTATAAGAATAAAATGAATATACCAAAAGAGAGAAAAATAAAACTATTACTCTCAATAGAAGAGGCTGTGAAACTTTTTTAGATCAACATAAGAACTTACAGTTTTACTGTTTCACATTTGATTGCAACGTTGCATACAGTATGATACTCATCTGTTTCAATACAGAAGAGTACTCTGATAAAACATTAATACATTATCAAAACTCATATAAAAATGGATCTAAATAATATAAAGATATTCTAGAAAAAGAGTACGATAAAGAGTTTATAGTATATACTGCGTATCAATCAGATAAAGCTGTTATAGATTTGAAGTATAATACAGGGGACTTCAAGTATTCATGTTTTAAAACATTTTATAAGATTATTGATAAAAATATAGAAAGTTATAACGATAAGTATGAATGCATAGATGCAGAAATTACTATGAAATTTAATTATAAATTACTAAACGAGTTTGCCAAACTGATACTTTTAAAAGTATTCCAACAACAGAAGATTTTAGAGTCCTTTGCATAGATCACAATGTAGAGGTTAAAGATGTAATGGAACGAACAGATAAATATATAACATACTGATAAAAACAATCTAAATTATCACCTAATCTATACTTATAAATATTAATTACTCTCTATTAGATACTCTTATCATACCGATATGATTTAATTGGTATTGGTTTTGCTAAGATACACTTGAGAATATATTTTAGGTGTACTATGAAAGTGATGAGTAATCAATTCACAAAAGGAATTGACAACGGTTTTAAAACATATGGATTAGAGGTTAAAGCTATTGAAGCTGGAGTTACAAACTCTCTATTCCGCCTTAAATTGCATGATCTTTTTCATGAGTCTGAAACGATCGGCTTAGCGATCAGCGATATAGCAGGAGAGGATTTTAACTCTAATTGGAACACAATTATCAGCAATGATCTTATACCTCTTCTTCATGAATCTAAAAGAACAGACTCTATTCCTCCTGTCGCATTGATAGTGCCTTCAACCGATCTTACTAAATTAGTAGCATACCTTAAACTTCTTAATATTGAGGTTAATGTTTATCAACTTTTTCAAGGTTACTCTGTTGCTGGTATTAAAAAAAGTTATATAGAAAAATTCTATAATAATTTTATGACTGAAAAAGTAAAACTTGCTAATATGGAAGATGATGTATATCAAATTAACGAGAAAGCATTAAAAACAATTATCACCAAAACTTTAACAATTAACTATCAACAAAGTAAACATTTAAGCGATATTGTGAAAAATAATAAAGTTATACCTATGCCAGAACTTATGAAAAATGCTAATCAGTCTTTATCTAATAATGATATAAATACTGCAAAAAACGGTAGAGCAAATGATAATATAAATACAAGATCGGCAAGTGTTTCTATATTTCATAACATTACTCATCTATATAAGAAAATCGCAATAGCCTCTTTAGTTGGAATAACTATTGCACTTCTCTTATCGGTTTTAAAAGTTTTATACTTCTCTAATAATGTTGTTAGAGACACTGCAACTGTTATGTCTGCAAAAGTAGCTAATAATGAGTTATATAGAGGATTTAAGTTTTTTAAAGATCCTAATACAGAACTTCAAAAACTGCTTGCTAAAAACCAAAAAGTATCAGGAAAGTATCTAAATAAATTAGCTGAAACTGATCTATGGATAAATGTTGTTGAGAACCCTAAAAGTAATGCTGACTTTATTCTCTATGCGTCTAATCACGATTTAGAGATAGTGAGACTTAGTGCCGCATCAAATCCATCTACTCCATCTACTATTTTAAATAAGCTATCGTATGACAAGTCTGTAAATGTAAGAATTGCCGTTGCTAAAAACCCATCAACTACTGGAAGTGTATTAAATGCCCTAGCAGCAGATATTCCAGAAGTTAGAGAGAACCTATTAGAGAATATAAATCTTACTCCTGCACTACTTAAAAGAATTACTAACGATGTCACTCCAAGCTGTTCATTTAACAGAAGGCTTATGGCGAATAAATTGACTCCTCTTAACACAATTATGTATAATGAAAATAATCCTGATGAATGTATAAGAGAAGGAATTGCATTAAATAAAACTACTCCATCAGATATAGTAGAACGTCTATCAAATGATCCTAGTTCAAAGGTTAGATCAGCTGCTCTTATAAGTGATAAAGTATCAAATACTAGATTAAATCAGGTTTTTATTGATGACACAGTATTTCTTAGCAGTAGTCTCATTAATGAAACTGATATTATGGCTGCGATTCAAAATCCGAATATTAGTCAAACTATACTCGAAAAAGCTATGATTATTAATCCGAACAGATTTAATTCTGTTGTTGTGCATAACCCATCTATATCAGAATCTCTTCTATCTAATATTAAGATGCATGCTCAAGGTTCAAGTGGAGTAAATCAGTTTCTTCTATTATCTAAGGATATCCCAACTGATACAGATATATTAGATAGAATTACTCAATCTGTTTTATCTGGAAAATCAACCATATTAACTGCACTAAAAAAAGAGTTAAATATTATATTTGCAGAGACAATTTATGATCCATATATTTTGACAGACTACATGTTAAGGTATGTTAATATTAAAGATAAAAATAAAGTTTCAAATAAATATAATTTAGATAAAGATGTTGATATCTCCTTTATAGATAACGATAATCTTAATTATGTTCCGACAAACTTCACCGACAACACATACATTCTTAACTATATTTTAGCTAAAAATAATGGTGAAAAAATTACTACAGTAGCATTAAATGCTGCAGATAATATAGTTTATGAAATGCTAATTATTATGCTACCTAAAGTGGAGAGTGCTTTAGTTAATAGCAAACTTGTCGATAGAGAATACACAGACAACTATGCTAAACCAGAAGAAGATTCATATTTATCAAGTGATGAAGTGTTTTTTCAAAATAGCTATAGAATGATTGATCAAGTAAATAATTTCTTTGATGAGGTCTAATGAAGTCAAGTAAATTTCTTAATAATGTGAAAAGTGTATTCTCTTCAATGGGGTTAAAAGTTTTTAAAGGAACAGAAGATTTCCTATATTCAAAACCAGAACTTATTGCAGTATACGAAGAAATAAAAAAATACTATGTTATTCAAGCTATAACAGAGAGCAGTTTTACAGAACCAAATACCTCTGTTGATTTAGATATAGCAGATGAAGATTCTGTTAGATATTATCATAATCTACTTGAAAGAGATAAATATCTAACCTCTATAGCGATTTCTATAATGTTTGAACTAACTGAAGCAATTTCTAACACATTAAATACTGGTGTAACTAATGAATTAAAGTTAAATGATATGACTTGTTATGCAGGTATTGTTACAGATATATCATATTACAATTCAATAGAAACAGTGTTAAATGTTTTGAAAATTGAAAACAAAAGCCTTGATATTATTGATCAGTTTCAACTTATTTTAATATCAAAAGAAGATACTATCAAGCTTCAAAAAGGGTATAATCAAAAAAGTAATATCTCAAAAAGTTGACTATTTAGAACCTTATAATCTGTCTAAAAAATTATATCATTTATGGAAGTGAAGTTATGTCAAGAATACCAAATTTAGTTTATGCTGATGAAGATGGAAGTATATATCCTCATCCATATTTGAAAATGTCTGTACGTTCTGGTACCTATGATATGCTCCCATATGATACAGAGTTGATTAAGCTTCCACCATCATCAAGACTCTATTTCCTACCATTTACAACAGCTGTAGCTTATGATGAAAATAAATCTACTATGGTGGACTTTAATGAAGGGTTAGCTGTATCCGTTTTTCTTCCACCAGGTTATCTACGTTTATTTCTGCCAAGTTATAAGAAAAAAACCGACTATACTATGCCTCTTTTTGCATACACTGCTGTTGGAGAATTAGATGGCGATCTTGTTGTGCCTGCCATAAAAGTTGATGATGATTCTCATTGGCGTCCATCATTATACGATTTTAGTGATAATTTTGAAAAAAAAGTAGATGAGTTTTTAAGTAAAGTAAATAAAAATAATAGATTATATGAACAACTTAAAATATGTGCATTAAAGTATCATTGTACCGCTGCAAAAAATGTATTCTATCCTAGATGGGAGTGTCCCATTCCTACATCTCCATCGTGTAACGCTAACTGTGTAGGGTGTATATCTTTACAAACAGCCGAGAGTTGTGTCTCTTCACAAGATAGAATAAATTTTATCCCAACAGCAACTGAGATAGCTGAAGTTGCATTAAACCATCATGAAATAGCTAAAGATCCGATTATATCTTTCGGACAAGGCTGTGAAGGCGATCCGATACTTCAAACTGATATTATAGTTGAGGCTGTGAAGATCATTAAAAAAGCTGTGCCAAATCTTACTGTAAACTTTAACTCAAACTGCTCTATACCTGAAAATATCAATAAATTAATCAATGCAGGTGTTGATAGTTTTCGTGTATCTACCATATCCTTTATAGATGATACTTATAACGCATATTATCGTCCACGTAAATATACTATTGAAGATGTTAAAAAATCTATGGGTTTAATTAGAGATGCTAATAGATATTTACAGATAAATCTTCTTACTTGTCCTGGACTAAACGATAGAAACTCTGAAGCTGATGAACTTATAAATGTTGTGAAAGAGTATAAAGTAAATCTAATACAAACAAGAAATCTAAATATAGATACAAACCTATTATTCAGTAAGTTAGCTGTTAAATCTGATGAAATATACGGTATAAAAAATATGTTAAAAAGAATAAAAAAAGAATCTCCAACGACATTATTCGGATACTTTAATAGAATGAAAAAAGATTTTAATAAAGATAGAATGCTTCCAGATTTAAGGACTAAGAGATATGTCTCTGAAGACGCTCGTAAAAATATATAAAGATAAAAAAATCATAAGAACTAGTGATGGTTCTTTTACATTATACTCATCTACATACAATGAAAGTTATAAGACAAAATCTACTGGTGCTTTTACTGAAAGTTATCATAAATTTATCAAACAATCAAATATAGCTGAAAGATTAAAAGATAAAGATATACGAATTCTAGATATATGTTTTGGGTTAGGACAAAATATAGCAACAACTATTCATGAAGTTGAAAAATACGATCTAAATAACAAACTTCATATCGTATCTATAGAACTTGATCCTCATTTAATAGAAATCGTTAAATCATTATATATTTTATCACCCGTAAAATCATACTCTATAGTAAGAGAACTACTTAATAATGGATCGTATAGAAATTACTCACTTGAACTATATATTAGCGATCTACGAGATATTTTATATAATCTAACAGGTAAATTTGATATCATTTACTTCGATCCATTTTCAAAAAAACATAACCCAGAACTATGGGAAATACAGGTTTTTAAAAGACTTTACGACCTTCTAGAAGATGATGGATATATGATGACATACGCCTCATCAAAAATAATTACCGAAGATTTAAAGTCAGTAAATTTTAAAGTAGAAAAAATAAGTTCTATAGGTAGCAGACGACACCCAAGTATCAGATTATATAAAAATATCGATCAATAAAAATTAATATTGTGTTTTTCTCATAAATATCGGATAATTAAACATAAGTTATGGGAAGTATAAAAATATAATCTTACTTGGAGGAACTAGTATGTATGATACGTGGAAAGCAGAGTACGATAAGACCTTAGCAAAATCACCAGAGAGGAAAACTCCTTTTAAAACTACCTCTGGATATGTAGTAAAACCTTTTTATTCTCCAGCAGATCTACCTAATTTTGATTTTGAAAAAAATGTAGGTTATCCTGGTCAATATCCTATGACTCGTGGTGTACAACCATCGATGTATAGAGGAAGATTTTGGACAATGCGTCAATATGCAGGATTTGCAACAGCTGCAGAGTCTAATAAGAGATATAGATTTTTATTAGATCAAGGAACAACTGGTTTATCATGTGCGTTTGATTTACCAACTCAGATCGGTTTCGATTCAGATGATCCTATGGCTTCAGGCGAAGTTGGAAAAGTTGGAGTTGCTATTGACTCATTAGAAGATGTAGAGATGCTACTGGATCAAATTCCATTAGATAAAGTTTCAACTTCTATGACGATAAACTCTACTGCAACATTTCTTTTAGCATCTTATTTAGCTGTTGGTGAGAAACAAGGTGTACCATCAGCAAAACTACAAGGAACAATTCAAAATGATATCTTAAAAGAGTATATGGCAAGAGGAACTTATCGTTTCCCACCTGTACCATCAATGAGATTAATTACTGATATATTCTCATTCTGTAAAGATAATATACCTTTATGGAACTCTATATCAATTTCAGGCTACCATATCCGTGAAGCAGGATCAGATGCAGTTCAAGAAGTTGCATTTACATTAGCTGATGGTATAGCTTACGTTGATGCTGCGATTAAAGCAGGATTAGATGTTGATGCGTTCGCTGGTAGATTATCATTCTTCTTTAACTGTCATAACAACTTCTTAGAAGAAGTAGCAAAATTTAGAGCAGCTCGTAGATTATGGGCTAAAATCATGACTGAACGTTTTAAAGTTAAAAACCCTCGTAATGCTACAATGCGTTTTCACACTCAAACGGCTGGTTGTACATTAACTGCTCAACAACCTATGAATAACGTTGTGCGTGTTGCATTACAAACATTAGCAGCTTGTATGGGTGGAACTCAATCACTACATACAAACTCATACGATGAAGCATTAGCGTTACCATCTGAAGATTCAGTACGTATCGCACTTAGAACTCAACAGATCGTTGCTAATGAGTCTGGTGCTGCTGATACTATTGATCCATTAGGTGGAGCTTATATTATTGAACATATGACTGATGATATCGAAAGAAGAGCTGAAGAGTATATCACTAAAATAGATGATATAGGTGGAATGTTACGTGCCTTAGAGCAAGGATATCCACAGAAAGAAATTCAAAATTCTGCTTATGAGTATCAAGTTGCAATTGATAAGAAAGAACTAATAATTGTTGGACTTAACTCTAATATTATGGAAGAGCCACCTCTTAAAGGCTTATTAAAAGTTGATATCGCTGTTGAGAAAGCACAAGTTGAAAGACTTAAAAAATTAAGAGAGAGAAGAGATAACGATGCTGTTAAACGTGCTCTTGTTGAACTTAAAGCTGCAGCTGCAGGAACTGATAATATTATGCCTAAAATGGTTGAAGCTGTTAAAGTTTACGCTACATTAGGTGAAACAATGAAAGAACTTGTTAGCGTTTACGGTGAATTCAAAGAAAACGTAGTACTGTAAGGATCTCCTTACAGAAGATATAAGTAAAAGATATTTTTAACAAATATTTTAAATAGTTACTTAAGTGGTGGGGTAGGTTTTATATCTACTCCACTTTTTTATGTGAATTTATATAATGTGCTTAGTGGTTGATAGGTTTTATATCTGTCCCACTTTTTTTATATGAATTTATATAATGTGCTTAGTGGTTGATAGGTTTGATATCTGTCCCACTTTTTTATGTGAATTTATATAATGTGCTTAGTGGTTGATAGGTTTGATATCTGTCCCACTTTTTTTATATGAATTTATATAAAATATTTATATAATGATTTTTATCATGTATAACCGTAAAAAATAAAATTTAATATCTATTCTGTAATTTCTTATCTACTAATTTAATATAGCAATACTTCACTCATACAATTTTATTGTCTATAAAATTTATACAAGTAACTCCCTCCCCTTGCATACCTCTTTTAATTTTAACTATCTATTCATCTATATATTTTTAATTATAAAATAAATAATGAAGAATATACAAAGCTGTGATAAGGTACGATGGTTAGATAGGAGTTAAGAATGGATAACATTATAAAAATAAATGAAGAGGCAAAAAATTGCCAAACGAAAGAAGTGAAAAGTAGTTCAATACAAATGATAAAGATAGGTAGTGGCAATAGCAATAGTAATATTAAAAGTAACGTGTTTAATTATAATAAAGTATTAGATATTTTATCATCTATACAGACACTCTCTGATAGTGATGAGTTTGCGACAGATTTTAGTAGTAATACTGACGCTGTTAAATCTGTGATTACTGATACGATTGAGATGGTGAAAAGAAAAGATACTCCGACTAATATAAACATAAGTTTAGAGAAGATCAAAGTTTTTGCAGAGGGCATAGGCAAAAGCACGATTGCAACAGATATTAACAGATTAATCTTAAAGGCGATTAATTAAGTTTTATGTTGTAATCGTAAAATCACTTAATTAAGTATTGATGTTTTTAGTAGCGTATAAAGTTATCATAATAGGTATTATTCGGAGGACAAAATGTCTATAGTTTTAGAGTTACAAAAAGAAGCAATGAAGAGTGATAAAGATATCTTAACCATATTAAGAATGGCGTTAATGCTAGAAAAAAATGGCGTACTCGGTGATGATTTAACATTCACTAAGGAAGAGATAGAAATTGCAAAAACTTCTCCACAAATAATTAATTATGTTAATACTACTATTATTAATGGAAATGTTAAGAGTAACTAAGCACAACTTGAAAGTTATAAATCAACTCATGCGAAAATCAGTCAACTTTAAAACTAGAAAATACCCAGTAACTTAAAATAAATTTTGATGATGTTGAGTACTTTTATATTATATCTTCTCATACAAATTTTCTAAATATTTATTACTACAAAAAAATAGTCCCTAATAGAGACTGTTTTTATATAGATAATATAATTAATTTCTTACTATGTAACACCTTTGCGATGTAACACCTTTACTTTTTAAATATTTTACTACATCTGTATTTTTCTCATCTAAAGCATACATCAACGCAGTATAACCTTTTCTATTCATTAAATTCATATCTGCCTTATTTTCTACTAGATATTTTACAACTGTAAGATGTCCATTTTCTGAAGCATATATCAATGCTGTAGAACCATATCCATCTGGTGTATTTATATCTGCACTGTTCTCTACTAGATATTTTACAACTTCTATATGTCCACCAAATGATGCCTCGATTAACGCTGTCAAACCGTTTCCATCTTGTGTATTTATATTCGCACCGTTCTCTACTAGATATTTTACTACATCTAAATATCCTTTAAGTGAGGCTGTCATCAATACACTCTCTCCACTATTATCTTCTACATTAACATCTGCTCCGTTTGATACAAGATATTTTACTACACCTAAATGTCCATTACGTGAAGCCCGTATCAATGAGGTATCACCAGCTTCATATCGAGCATGAACATCTGCTCCGTTATCTACTAAATATTTTACTATCTCTAAGAACCCATCACCTGATGCGTATATCAATGCAGAAAAACCGTCTCCACTTTGCATATTTAAATCTATTCCGTTATCAACAAGATATTTTACTACTTCTAAATTTCTATTAAATACTGGATGTATCAACGCTGTAGAACCGTCATTATTCTTTAAATTAAGATCTGCTTTATTTTCTACTAAAATTTTTACCACTTCTATATGTCCACGTGCTGAAGCAAATATCAATGGTGTCCACCCATCATAATTTTTAACATTAAGATCTGCTCCTTTCTCTATTAAATATTTTGCCACATCTATATGTCCATTACGTGAAGCTAACAACAACGCTGTAGAACTATACCCAGTCTGAATGTTTATATCTGCTCCCTTCTCAACTAAATATTTTACTATATTTAATTTCCCATCATCTGATGCAACTGTCAATGCTGTAGCACCGTTCTTATTCTGTATATTAACATCTGCTTTGCGATCTATTATAGATTTTATTAGTTCTAAATCCCCGTTATAAGAAGCAAGTATCAATACTGTATCACCGTTTTTATCTTGAAGATTAATATCGGTATTCTTTGATATAAGATATTTGACGATCTCATCATATCCTCCGTCTAGTGCATATCCTAATGCTTTCTTACCGTTATTATTCTCTAGTTGAATATCTGCTCCGTTCTCTACTAGATATTTTACAACTTCTAAATTTCCTTGCCATGTAGCAAATATTAACGCTGTAAGACCATTATTATCTTTGAGATTACTATCTGCTCCATTTTCCATTAAATATTTAACTATATCTAATTTTCCATAAACTGAAGCGTACCCAAGTGCTGTCCACCCCTCTTCACTTTGTATGTTAACATCTGCACCATTATCTACTAAATATTTTACTAATGCTAGATTTCCATAGTAACTTGAAGCATTCATCAATGGTGTAAAACCACGATCTGTCTTAAAATTAATATCTGCACCACTTTCTACTAAATATTTAACTGTCTCTAAATTTCTACTTTCTGAAGCAGTCATCAATAAATAATTCATATAAGCAGGACTCATATCTGTATCTTTTGATATAAGATATTTTACAACTTCTATATGTCCATTAGCTAAAGCATACATTACTGCTGTATAATCATAATTATTTACTATATTAATATCTGCTCCGTTCTCTACTAGATATTTTACGACATCTATATGTCCATGCTCTGAAGCTTGCATCAATGCAGTAGACTCTTCGGGGTATGACTCCTCATACTCTGAATCATCAGGGTAATTGATAGAATTGATACATACCCCTTGCTCTACTAAATATTTTACTCTTTCTAAATTTCCACTACTAGACGCTTCAAATATATCTTCCGTATTTTCTGGCTCTTGCCCATAGCTTATACTACTAATCAGCAATAAAGTTGTTATAATGAGTATCCCTAGTTTTTGGATGTTAAACATGATTTCCCCTCTTGATATAGTTATTAACTATTAGTTATTATGATCTATTATCTCATACCAATTTTTTAAGATTTTTTACTTTGATAACAAAAAACAGTCCCTAGCTGAGACTGTTTTTATATATTTAATGTAACCAATTTTTTACTTTTTAGCACCTTTACTTTTTAAATATTTTACTACATCTGTATTTTCCTCATCTGAAGCAAATTTCAACGCTGTTAAACCCTTTCTATTCTTTAAATTAATACCTGCCTTATTTTCTACTAGATATTTTACAACATCTATATGTCCATGTTCTGAAGCTTGCATCAATGCTGTAGAACCCTTTCTATCTCGTGTATTAATATATGCACCAGCTTCTATTAGATATTTTACCACATCGAAATATCCTTTTCGTGAAACCATCATCAACACAGTCTCGCCATCATGATCCTCTACATCAATACCTGCACCTTTTGATACAAGGTATTTTACTACACCTAAATGTCTATTAAGTGAAGCCCATATCAATGAGGTATAACCAGCTTCATATCGAGCATGAACATCTGCTCCGTTCTCTACTAAATATTGTACAACTGTAAGATGTCCCTTTCCTGAGGCATATACCAATGCTGTATAACCGTCTTCACATTGAAAATTAATATCTGCACCAGCTTCTATTAGATATTTTACAATATTTAATTCTCCTTCCTCAGAAGCATACATCAACATTGTGTTACCGTTTTTATCTTGTACATTAACATCTTTATACTTTGAAATAAGATATTTTGCTATCTCATCAGAGCCACCATCTAAAGTATATTCCAATGCTTTCTTACCGTTATTATTCTCTAGTTGAATATCTGCTCCGTTCTCTACTAGATATTTTACAACTTCTAAATTTCCTTGCCATGTAGCAAATATTAACGCTGTAAGACCATTATTATCTTTGAGATTACTATCTGCTCCATTTTCCATTAAATATTTAACTATATCTAATTTTCCATAAACTGAAGCGTACCCAAGTGCTGTCCACCCCTCTTCACTTTGTATGTTAACATCTGCACCATTATCTACTAAATATTTTACTAATGCTAGATTTCCATAGTAACTTGAGGCATTCATCAATGGTGTAAAGCCACGATCTAAATTAAAATTAATATCTGCACCATTTTCGATAAAATACTTAACTAAACTTAAACTTGCATCTTCGGAAGCAATCATCAATAAATAATTCATATAAGCAGGAGTTATATTTGTATCTTTTGATATAAGATATTTTACAACTTCTAACCGTCCATTAGCTGAAGCCTTTGCCAATGCTGTAACCCCCCCATAAGTTTCTATGTTAATATCTGCTCCGTTCTCTACTAGATATTTTACAACATCTAACTCTCCACTCTCTGAAGCATACATTACTGCTGTAGAGCCACCTTCATTTTTCATATTAATATCTGCACCGTTCTCTACTAGATATTTTACAACATCTAACTCTCCATGTTCTGAAGCTTGCATCAATGCTGTAAATTCTTCACTATAAGACTCCTCATACTGTGAAACGTTATAATCACTCAGAGAGTTAATATCTACCCCTTGCTTTAATAAATATTTTACTCTTTTTAAATTTCCCGAACTCGATGCTTCAAATATATTTTGTGTGTCTTGTGGCTCTTGCCCGTAGCTTATGCTACTAATCAGCAATAAAGTTGTTATAATGAGTACCCCTAGTTTTTGGATGTTAAACATGATTTCCCCTCTTGTTATAGTTATTAGTTACTCTGATTTTATATTATATCTTCTCATACCAATTACTACTATTTAGCACCTTTACTTTTCAAATATTTTACTACATCTATATGTCCACTCTCTGAAGCTAGCATCAATGCTGTAGAACCATATCTATCTTGTGTATTTATATCAGCTCCGTTTGACACTAAATATTTTATTACTTCAAAATTCCTACTAGATACAGCATTCATTAAGGCTGTGCCACCATCTTTATTCTCAATATTAATATCTGCTCCGCTCTCTACTAAATATTTTACCATTTCTAAATTTCCATCATATGTAGCGATCCCTAAGGCTGTATGAATATCTGCTCCGCTATCTATAAGATATTTTACTACATCTAAATGCTCGTGATCGGAAGCCTCCATTAATGCTGTCCAACCGTCTTCATTCTCAACAGTAATATCTGCACCCTTTGATACAAGATATTTTACTACTTCTAAATTGTTATATATTGAAGCATCCATTAATGCTGTCCAACCGTCTTTACGTTGAATATTAATATCTACACCCTTTGATACTAAATATTTTACCGTTTCTAAATTCCCACCTATTGAAGCCGGCATCAATACCGTATTACCACTTTCACTTTGCATGTTAACATCTGCACCCTTTGATACTAAATATTTTACTATTTCAAAATTGCTAGATGAAGCACTCCACAATGCCGTAAAACCACCTGAACTCTTCATACTAACATCCGCACCGTTCTCTACTAAATATTTAACTATCTCTAAATGTCCATGTTCTGAAGCATACGTTAAAGCTGCGGTACCATATTCATCTTTTTTATTCGTATCCGCACCATTTGATACTAAATATTTTACTCTTTCTAAATCTCCACTACTTGACGCTTTAAATATATCTTCTGTGTTTTCTATATTTTTTGTGTTTTTTGTGTTTTTTGTATTTTTTGTGTTTTCTGTGTTTGTTGTGTTTGTTGTGTTTTTTATACAGCTTATACTACTAATCAGCAATAAAGTTGTTATAATGAGTGCCCCTAGTTTTTGGATGTTAAACATGATTTCCCCTCTTTATGTAGTTATTAGTTACTGTGATTTTATACTATAATAACACGCATTAATAATTTTGTCTTGCTATAATCAAAAATTATAACGAGTTATGATAAAGATATTGATGATGATTTTATTAAAGAATTTTTAAAGAATTAAGAACTTGCCGAACTGCCAAGCGGTACAAACTGCCAAACGGTGCGAACTGCCAAGCGGTGCAAACTGCCGAGAGGTGCAAACTGCCGAACCGTGTAAACTGTCGAGCGGTGCAACCTGCCAAACGGTGCAAACCTGCCAAACGGTGCAAACCTGCCAAACGGTGCAA
>CAMQYS010000023.1 GCA_947039395.1 uncultured Deferribacteraceae bacterium
CAAACCTGCCAAACGGTGCAAACCTGCCAAACGGTGCAAACCTGCCAAACGGTGCAAACCTGCCAAACGGTGCGAACTGCCAAACTGCGAACATGTCCAACTGTCCAACTAGCCCAACCTGACAAACTCGCCCAACTTGCCCCAACCTGCCAAACTTCAACGCCTCAACAACTTACTAAACTCGTTCAACTAGTCCCAACTGCCCAACTTGCCCAACTTGCCCACGAGTCCACGAACCTAGAAACAATCTTTCAGTGCGTTTTTGACATTAAGTGCGATAGCCTCTTTACTAAGAAGTGTAGGCATAGACTCTATCTCATTAAAACAATCTATAATATTCCAACTCTCGTTCTTCGCAATACGTAAATATTCATCGTATACCAACTGTTGGTAACTACTATCCTTCTCATGAATATCAACTTTCTGCAAATCAATAGGAGTTGTAATATTCTCGTTTCGCATATGGATTAATTGTGATGTGATTTTTGGATGTGTATTAAGAAATAATATCTTATCAGGTTTTGGAATACCTAATCTATTATACTCTAAATCTGATACCCAACTGATAAACTCATCTTTCTTACTAACAGGAAGTTTAGCAGCTTGATGAGCGTAGTTTGATGATACATATCTATCGGCTATAACAACTTTATTTTCAGCAAGCGATGCTTTAATTTTATTACTCATCTCAAATCTATCAAGTGAGTATAATATAGCTGCAAATTCAGCGGGGATACTTTTGAGATCGCCAAACTCACCAGCTAAATATAGTGAAACAAGTCTAGATGCTTCTGTTACGCCATACGAGGGAAATGAGTACACAATATTTTGTATATTTAAACTATCTAGATACTCAGAAAGTAATTTAGTTTGAGTCTCCTTACCAGACCCATCTATGCCTTCTAAAACAATCAGCATCTTCCATCAAGAGCATATACACATAAAAAACTATCTAAGTACATATATCCATCAACAACGTCTCATATACATCAATACAAAACATCATATAATATACACCCAACACAGTTTTATATAATACACTCATCCCCTTTAAATTTATATCACACTATATAAAAATTGTTACAACTACAGTTAACTTATTTATTATCTTCTGTTTCTGTTCCTGTTACTAAAACACTTAAAACAATTTTCTTTCCAGCTCTTAATGAATCAACATAAGTAATAAGCGCTTCAGGAGCTTTAATAGATTTAATATATCCAGTAATTTCTTCTCTTTCATCATCTGTTATTTTTGCATTAGATATATTTTTCTTATCAATACGCGCAACAACAACATAATCATTAACTATATAAGGTTGAGCAATCATCTCTCCTTCATCAGCAGTAACTATATTTCTAATTAAAGTAATATCATCAAATGCTGTTAGATTACTTTCAGTGCTAAACCCATTATACTTATTAACTCTAACATTATAGTTTTTTGCAATTGCATTAATATCTTTGCCAACCATTACTTTAGATACTTCTTCTAACGCAATATCGTCTGCAACACTTTTACTATAATCTGCAAGGACATTCTTTTTTATTGTATCAAATGTAGGCACAACAGAGTCTTTAACATCTTCTACTTCAAATAGATATATATAATCTCCATCTTGAATAAGTTGGCTAGTATCTGATTTAGATAATTTAAATAATCTATCAATATTTATTAAATTAATAAGTTTTGGTGGTATATTATTTATATCAAAAAAATCTGTTTTATATGATTTTAAACCTTTACCTTTATCAGTATTTAAATATGCAGTAACGTTTCCTGCAGATAATATCTCTCTATATTTCTCAAGTATATAAGTTCTATACAACGAGTCTAGCTGTTCGTTTCTAAGTTCAGCAACGATCTCTTTTTTAACTTTATCAAGTGTTACAACTGTATCACCGACTGTATATTTTTCGATATTTTTTGCATATCTTTCTTCAATATCTTTATCTTGTATAGTAATATTATCTATATTAAACTCATCTTTTTTGAAAATAACATATTTTACTTTAATCTCTTTTTCAGTTCTATATTTATCTTGATTACTACTTAAAAATGTTTTCAATTTTTCATCAGTTATATTATCAGGAGTAAACTTTGAAGTAGGAATTAAAGCATAAGATATATTCCTTGTAGTTGTTCTTGCTTTATATTCTAACTCGATCTCTTTATCTGTAACAACTAATCCAGCAGTAGAAATAAAGTCTCTTATCTTACTAAGATATACATCATCTCTAACAGACTCTTCAAACATAGCAGGAGACATTCTATTTGATGCTAAAATTTCTTGATATAAAATAGGGTCAAATACTCCATTTGTATTAAAAGATGGGATAGATGAAACAAAACTAATCACTTCCTCATCAGAGGCGATTACTCCTATTCTTTTAGCTTCCTCAATGAGTAGATAGCGATCTATATAATCATTTAGAATCATCTTTTCCATATCGTTTTCATCAACAAACTCTTCAAACCCAGCACCATAAGTATCCCTTAATGTAGCCATAGATGAGTCATAGAAATTTCTATACTCAGCATAAGACAATGTTTCACCATCAATTTTTACTGCAAAATTGCCTTCCGTTTCATTAGGACCCAGTCCCCACACAACAAATATAGTTGAAAGAAATGCAAGAATAACTATCCATAAAACAATAGTCAAAAATTTACGATTTCCTCTCATAGCATTTAACATATATTTAGCCTCAAAATAAAAATATTTAGGATTCTAGTACCGATCAAATAAAAATTACTATCAGTATATAAATGAAGACCTGACGACATCAATTACACATAAAAAGTATTGTTACCGTTGCTTCTGTTACGACCTGGCGGAGTTCACAAGCTCAAATATTGTAATATCAACCAGTCAGGTCATCATAAATATACTGATATAAGCAACTAACTTTATACTCTAAATATATATAAGTCAAATAAAATAATTAATCTTTTATAAAATATATCCGAATAATTGAGAAATTAATATATATCATTTCCAAACTTTATGATGCATTACAGTTAATCATCATTTTGTAATTAATATTAATAAAAGAGAGAAAAGATGAAAAAAAGAAATAACTTGCTTTCGATTATCTTGCTACTGATATCATCTTTAGTTATCGGTGGATGCTCTGTAGCTACAACTACAACTAATGCAAGCAGATCATTTTTTGAAGAAGGTAAAAGACAGATTTTACAAAAAGATTTTGTAAGGTTTGAAGAAGTAGTGAATAATTATGCAAAATCATCAACAACTCTTAACAGTTTTACAAAAAGAGTTGCAAACTCTGATCCAAAAGGTAGAACTATGCTTGAATTTGAAGTGATCTACTCGTTTGTTGATGACTTTAAAAAAGACCCTTACAATGAAGATGTTGATAAACTACTTGATAGATCTAAGATTTTTGAAACATATCAGATCTATTGCAACAGTAAAAAAGCAAAATTCATTAAAAGTACATCTTCAAAAAACATCTATGTATGTACTAAAGGTAGAGAGAAAACAAGAGAGTATTTATTTGCTATAGATGATCCAGATGCTGCAACTAGTCACTATTACGGTAATCCAGTGTACTCAAACTCCTATAATATTTACTCAGTTATTTTCTCACGCAGTGAAAGAGTACTTAAGAAAAATTTTGACTAATAGTTAAAATATTGCTATAAAAATAATTATAATAAGAAATATAAAGTTTATTAAACCCCTGCATCATTTAAGGTACAGGGGTTTAATAATTTAGATAGTATTATTTTATCATCTGAACAGGCTCATAAATAATACTCATTTTGAAATTTTAAAATATTAGGCTTTACTACTGATCTTTATTTTACTAAATTTTATTACTACTAAGCACTTATTTTACTTCAATTTTAGGCCAAATAATATTGCTCGGAAATCCTTCTTGTTTTGATATATCTCTTAGCATTTTACGATACTCTTTATACTTCTCTTTATCTGCTAAAGATAGTGGAGAGTCTTCAACTTGTGTCCAATCAGTTTCTGCGATCAACCTATCTCTTCTAAGACGTTCAGCTCTTTCTAAACTAGGGTTGATAAATATCTTTATTGAGTCAAGTTCATCATTAGTCGGTTTTGCCTTATCGGTTATATTCCATTCAAGTATATCTATCGCAACTCTGTTGCTATCTTTTAATAACTTGACGTCTTTCCATAAATTTATATGACGTCCCATATAAGTAACAATTTTCTCTTCTAATGTTATTTTTTTTTCTAAGGCTACTACATCCATACGCTTGTGCATCTAAATTCTCTCCATGAGTTAATTAGGAAATCACCATTAGGCAAAGATATCCTATACATCACACCATCATCAGTAGATATAAAAACTAGTTGTGCAGAATGTACTTTATTGCATAAATTTAATAACACTCCACTTCCAATCATTCCTAGATAAGCTGGAGAATATGAGGTTAAAAATGTATGATTACAAACATTTACATCATTCATATCTAAAGAGTCTTCAGGATAACATTTAATATCTCCAAACATAGCTATCATATCTTTTACCTGTTTAGGAGCTACAATCTTATTTAAAACAGTAGCTACATCTATCTCTGCATCTGTTGCAAAGGTGCTAGCGATAACATCACCTACCCCTTTCGGAGAGATAATCTTATCAGATACAATACCAGCAAGAACCTCTTCATCAGTTGCAAACTTATTATTTAAATCTAATACTATCCCAGAAATAATATCTAACTGTTTATCAATCTCTGTTTTGATCTCTGCAATTACTTCTTTATAATCTTTTGATTCATTATAAATCTCTGTTATATCACTATATGATACATCAGAATCATCTAAATATAACGGTGGAAGTGGCAATTTAGAAATTTTTGCTGATAATATATGATAAAGCTGTGTCAACTTATCTAATGAGTTTTCTATATCTTTCTTATATAGAACGTTGTGTTCATCTGTTTTTAACTCTTGTAATGAGTTAGGCGATGCCAATATACCTAGCACATCTCCATTTGAAAATTTACTACACCCAGTATCAGTTAGAGTAATATATCCACCTATCAGCTCATTGTATTCTATTGAATAATCAATATCATTAACTAATTTTACTTCAACGTTATCTCGTACCCTATACACATCTAATGAATTGTTATCTAACAATTTAAATGTGAAATCATAACGTTTTATATCATCTTGATATAAATATTTATGTGATATATTATTAGAAACTATTGCCATTTAAATATTAACCTCCTTTTAAGATAGTTGAATTATACTACATTTATTATTATTTGTCAACATGAAGTTTATCAAGTTATTTATAGTATCTGTTTTCAATTCATAGAAAATAGTAACGGTATTTATCCTAATCAATAAAATAATAATTGTATTGATCATTAAAAAATAATACAATAATCTAGTTACTTACAAAATATCTTTGGAGGTGTATATGTCAACTGTTAATAATTTTATTAACATAGCGGGTACGAAAGTATCGACTACTAGAAGAGGTTTTATTAAAGGTCTAACTGCTCTTGGTCTACTATCTACAACATTAGGTTGTGAACGTCGTGATAATAGCTCAATAGAGATCTCTAAGGGGCTATCAGATGACCCTTATTTTTCTGAACCAGATAAAGTTTATAGGTATGGTACAACAACACATAACTGTGGTGGTAGGTGTGTTACTCAAGCAGAGGTACATAACGGTAGAATAGTTAGGTTTTTCACTGATAACTCAACTGAGGCTTACGATGGTACAGACTTTGATATCTCTGATAAAAATTCACCTCAAGCAAAAGCTTGTTCAAGGTGTAGAGGTTATAAAGGAAGATTATATCATCCAGGTAGATTAAAGTATCCATTAAAGCAGACTAAACAGCGTGGAGATATGAGTGGGTTTGTAAGGATATCTTGGAATGAAGCCTTGAAAGAAGTAGCAACAAGATTAAAAGCTGTACAACAAAAATATGGACCTGAAGCATTCCACCCTATATATGCTTGTGGAAATATTTATTCAAACTTTCAATCATCTGGATATAATGGAGTTTTATCTGTTGTAAGCCCTAACGGAGTTGCATCAGGAGCTGCACCTGCTATAAAACTATTAGGCGGAGCAACATCTTTTGCTGCTGATTACTCATATCATCAATATGAGTTTATGGGAGGCTACGGAGTATCATATTCGGGATTTGATTCTGGCGATGGAGTTATGTCTAATGAAATAACAATAAAACCTACTACTAATGATATTGCATCAAGTCAAAGTAAGATAGTTTTATGGGGAAGTAATATTGTTTCTACAGTTAATCCATTAAGTAATTCATGGGTTAAGTCTATACAAGATATGAAAAAAAGTCGTCCTGAATCTATGGTTTACTATATCGGCCCTGAATTTTCTGATACTGGTATCACTGTAGCTGATGAGTGGATACAGATAAGACCTTATACTGATACTGCATTAATTTTAGCTATAATATATGAACTGGTAGCTACTGATAAGTTAGATATAAATTACCTAGATACTATGGTTTACGGTTTCTCAAGCTCTCCAGAGTATTGGATACACGGAAAGGATAGAACAATCATTACTACAACTCCAGATGAGTCGGTTATAAAAGAGTATCTTAAAGTAGATGCTGTTCCAGCTGGAGAGTCGTTTCTATCATATATATTAGGCAACGGAAAATTACCTGTATCTACAAAAATGGATTGGGCAGATTATACAACAGATAGCTCAACAAACTATATAGCTAAATCGTTTGGTACCTCTAGTCAAAATAAGAAAAGATTTGAAGTATGTTCATATAAAAACTCTCTTGGTAATAAAACTAAATACCTTACTAAAGCTGATTTCACAACCCCTAAAACACCTGAATGGGCATCAAAAACTTCTGGTATTCCTGCATCTAAAATACGTGAATTAGCTTTAATGTATTCAGAAGCATCACAACCTGGAAAACAGATTTGGAATGAATGGGCTGGTGGACAATTAAAGCAATCTGAAGGTTGTTCAACGATATTTGCATTACAAGTTTTAAATATTGTTGTTAAAAACTGGGGAGTAACTGGTGCTGGTGTTGCAAGAGGAGCTATCGCTAGAGTACAAACTCTTGATCCTAAAATGATTAATATTGAAGATGTTAAACCTAAATCATGGAAAACTATTCCGCCTGCACCACAAACAATAGTTACAGGAGCTACTCAATGGAACAGTGCAATCAAGTTCGCATTTGGAGATATGTTAAAACATAGTGGATATAAACCTAATCTTCCTGACTGGTCAATTAGAGAGCTTGGTACTGGAAAAGCATATTATGATGATGGTGGAGTGAAAGGTTTAGTTAAGCGTATATATGATGAAAATAATCAACCTAAAACCTTTAAGGATGAAAACAATAATGAATATTATCAATGGGTCGCAACTGATGGAACGACTGTTGACTCTATGGAGAAAGGAGTTGGCAAAAGACCTGTATACTCTGGGTTTAGGTTTATATTAAACTCTGGTGGAAATATACCTGTTAATCAGCACTGTAACGCACTTGATAGCGTTGCTATGTATGAAAACCTACCTACTTATGGATATAGCAATAAACGTCTAAATGTAGCCAATATGTCTGATGCGTTCTATCTTGTTTCATTTGATAACTTTATGTCTGCATCCCCTAGATATTCAGATTACGTTCTTCCAGCTAAAACTTCTTGGGAACAAGCAGATTTTAGAGATTTATTTTGGGGAAATACTATATATCAAGATGAAGTTATAGAGGGTCCTGGTGAATCAAAATCTACATGGGATTTTGCAAGAGATCTTATTATAGAATACGGTGGAGAAGAGGAAGCTAAAAAGTTTGCACCTGAACTTATGTCTTTTAAAGAGTATTTTACTGATTACTATAAAAAAAATGTTGAACCTAAAAAATCTGGATCAGCTTACGCTGGTAAAACTTTTGAAGAGTTTTTAGAGAAACCATTTCTTACTAATAAACCTAATGATAAAAAAGGTGTACCTGTGTTGTCTAATACTAGAATAGCATTAGAAGATTATTTATCTAAAAAAGATAGTAATCAAACTATACCTTTCACTTTTAACGCAGGATCATACACATCTATCATTACAAGAGATGCCTACACATTATCATTTGGTGGTTTTGGAGGAAATCAATACTCTAATCCTAATGAGTGTCCTAACCAGTCTGGAAGATTTCATATATACTCTGGATCGCTTGTATGGAGATATAAAAATGCATATAACATGTGGCATGCATACTTAAGTGAAAATCAACGTGGACAAAATAAACTAGATGCTGAAGGAGATGATATCGTCTACCCTATCCCTATGTATTTTGCTTATGAAGATTATTTTATTGATGCTTATGGATTAAGTAATAAAAAAGATTTAGAGGGAAGATTTCTAGTTACAACTACCCATGATAAATTTAGAGCTCATTCATCTCAATCTGAAAACCCTTATCTTAGAGAACTTACAACAAGAACTGTAGGTGGTGATCTATACTCTGGAAATGATTCTGATACATATGCAATATCATCAAACTCTGATGGCGATATGAATGAGTTTCCTCCTATCAATTCGTTGATTGATAAAGATGGCAGATCTAAAACTGATGCATCTTATGCAGTGATACTTATAAATGATGAAGATGCTAAAGAGATGGAAATAGAAAACGGTATGCTATTAGATATCTATAACGAAATAGGAACTGTTAGAACTACTGCAAGTGTCACAAGCCGTTGTGTTAAAGGGTTTTTAGGGCTACATCAAGGTTTCTGGTTTGATCCACGTAAGATATCTGGAAAACTAATTGATATCGGTGGAAACTGTAATACTATTATGGCATCAAAACCTTCAAGATACGATCATGGTAATGCTCAACAATCTGCGATGGTTATGATTAAAAAAGTAAAATTAAGCTCATAATCAATATTTAATAAAGAATAAACTAAGGAGATATCTATGCGTTACGCATTCTATTTTGATCAATCTAAATGTATTGCTTGCAATGCTTGTACTGTTTCATGTAAAGATTATAATCAAGTAAATCCAGGCCCTGTAAGATGGAGAAAACAAGAAACTCATGAAAATCAATCCATAGGAAGAGTGTACCAAAATTTTGTTATGAGTTGTAATCATTGCGAAAAACCTGCATGTAAAGAAGCGTGTCCTGTTGATGCTATTGTAAAACGTCCTGATGGAATCGTTATAATTGATAGAGATAAATGTGAGGGGATAACTGCTTGTATTATGGCGTGTCCGTTCTCTGCTATACATATAGCGTCTGATAAGCAAGAACCTCATAAAAAAGAGGATTGGATCATTGAACACCCTGCTCAAAAATGTCATATGTGCTATGAAAGAATCGATGCTGGACTTAAACCTGTCTGTGTTGATGCTTGTCCTGTTTATGCACTTGATTGCGATACTGATGAAAATCTTAAAGAGAAATATGGTAACCCACATAGATTGAATAAAGAAAATTTCAGCTACGCTTATAGTAACAATGATGATGAAACAACTGAACCTAATTTCTATATCAAAGAAGGATCATTATTAAAAATTACGAAGTTAGATAAATGAGTGAGTTTGAGCTAACTTCAATACATGCTGGTAGAGAGATAATATACTCTTCTTTTGCAGATATACTCCTCTTTCAACCAACAGATAAACAGTATGATATTTTAAAGGATATTATCCCTCCGCTTACAGAAATGAGTAACTCAGCTGATAACATATTGATGAGTGAAGGAGTAGAGTATCTTAATAGATTTCTATCAATACTCACATCATTGACTGGTGATCAATTAGAGGATTTTAAACTTAACCATCTAAGAAAGTACACACGGTTATTTTGTTTGAATGATGATGTCCCTATTGCAGAATCATATTATACATCAACAGATAAGTTGATGATGCAAGACTCTAGGGATCAAGTTTTAAAAATATATAAAGAGAATGCTTTTGAGTATGTTTTAGAATCTAACGAACCTGAAGATCATATAGGTATCGAATTACTATTTTTATCTTACCTATCTAACAAACTCTCTACCGATGAGTTTGCTTCATATGAGTATATTAAAACATTAGAGCTCCATATTGAATTTTTAAATATACATGTTCTTAGCTGGATACATGGTATTATTGATAAGTTAAAAGAGTTTAAAGAATCTAATGACTTCTATCTTCCTATTACAAAATTCATTTTAGGATACGCTATTGAAGATAGAGCTTTCCTTGAGGATATCTTGAAACAAATTAACGATAACAAGAGTTAAGGTTTTTAAAAGGTTTACAGGTTTTAGATTTACGAATTTTATGGGTTTTATAGTTAAGAACTTACAGGTTTATTTAAAATAGTAACATCATACTGCTAATTTTAAAATTTAAACAACTTGTTTTATATTATCAGTTTTGAGAATAAAGAAAGTAGTAACTATTTTATATCGTAGCATTACTTTTATAGAAAAAAATTATTCATTATAATTTTACATCGTGGACGTATATACAATATTTTATATCGTATATATGTCCATTTAATCAACTTGTTTCATCTATATAAAAAATATCAAGTAACTATACCTACTCTATTTTTTCCACCAGTTCATATCAATATTTCCACGAATATTGCACTCTATGTTAGATATATTATTAAATGTGTAATCTACCAACTTTTTCATATTCTCAATTGACCTCTTACCTGTTGCACTATCTAACCATCTCTTAATCGCTCCTTGTCTATATACGTCACCTTTTTTTACGACTCTAAGTATTTCAACTCTTACAGCACGATCATCTGATATAAACTCGCCAATAACTCCTTTAAGATATATATCTTCATCAATTCTTGTAATAACAATTACAGCAGACTTTTTCGGATTATCAGAATCAATCCTTGCATAAACTCTATTAGCTGTATCATATAGTTCTGGTAAAGGCTGAAAAGACCAACCCGGTACCAACGCATATAATTTTACAATATCAACCATATAACTAGCCATTGACAAACGATATATTAATGCAAAATAATCATCGCTACCCTCTACCTTAAAATCATGGTATCTAATCTGATTAAGAAATCCAACTTTAATACATGGATAATTGAGATCCTCTAAACTTTCAAGATCAACAATAGGAGCAACTGCTTTAGGACCACAAGAGATCAATACAACAGATATAAATAACAAACAAAAACTCTTAATCATTTAAGACTCCATCTAAATTAATAGCCAACTTAAGTATAATATATTAAATAGAATTAGGCTAATATTTTTTAACATAATGACGATTAAACATCTATGAGAAAGATAATTTGTACGATAACATGCTTTATGTTTTTTTTATCTATGACTGTGAAAGCAGATACTAAGATAGATATAGTCTACCCACAAGAAGAACAACTTAAACAAAAAGTAGCAAAAAAATTTACTGAACAAGACTTAATACCAGAATATAATTGCATTAATCAGTACGATATAGTTAGGTTTCCAAATGATTCACGATTATTAAACTGCCTTAAAGAAAATGGAGTATATGAACATTTTATACCAAGTTGTGAGAAAGCTAAAGATGTCAAAATTCTTAATTGTACAGATAACACTATAGAAAGCTTAGAGGGTATTCAGCAATTTCCTAATTTAGAAGTGTTAACTATTAGAGGAATTAAAGATAATGGAAGTATGGTAAAAGATTTAGCACCACTACGCAAACTTGTGAACTTACAATCATTATCAATACCATCTGCAAATATTGATGATATTATTTTTCTATCAAAATTATCTAAACTAAGAACTCTTGATCTATCCGATAATCACATCACAGATCTATCGTACCTAACATTTATGAAAAATCTTCAGGTATTACATCTTGATTATCAATCACCTAATTTTATAAATGATATATCTCCTCTTACTTATATCACTGCTCTACAAATAGTATCACTTAGTGGAAATAAAATTACAGATATAACTCCACTTGCTTCACATAAAAATCTAAACAACCTTAATATAAGAGATAATAGAGTTCAATCTCTGTATCCGCTTGCTAATTCAAAGTGGATACATACTATAGATTTTTCAATCAATCTAATTCCAGATATAACTCCTCTTGCTTCACTAGAGAGATTAGTTGGGGTAGCAGGTAGTCTAAACAAGTTAACCGACCTTACAGCATTAACTAATCTTAAGAATATCGTAGCAGCTGATTTTAGAGCAAACTATATTATTGATGTCTCTCCTTTTGGAAAAATGGAAAATATCGCAGGCTTACAATTAGATAGAAATGTTATTACCGATATTATTTCTCTTGAACAGATTAAACTCAACTCTCATGATATAAATCTATTAGGGCTTTCTGATAACTGTATACCTCTAGAACAATTTAATAATATCAGATTTCGTGATAAAATAAATAATAAACGATTCACAAGACAATGTGAAACATTAGATCCAGAAGAATCAACTCCAAACCTTATTGGTATAGTTAATAAAGATATCGTACTGTCTCGTATCCCATCTATCATCGACGAAGAGACAGCAGATGAGCTAGAACAGGAAGCTATTCAAGGTGGTTGTTCAGTAGGTAGTTCGAATAATATAGATGGCTTACTTATCGTTATCATAATAACAATAGTAAGTAGATTATTTTATAGAAAACAGATCAACAAAACATCTAAGTAACTGGTATAATATTTAATACTTTTAAAATTTATATAAATACCAGTAATAAAAAAATACAGTAGTGAATTGTATTAATTCTACCACTGTATTTTAATATAAATTAATTGTATGTACAATCAAGATAATAATTAACTAACTTGATTAAGTGTAAATAATATATTTACTAAAACTTTAATGTAGCAAAATAATCTTCAACTGTTTCTGCTCTACGAATTTTTTTGATCTTTCCATTTGTCTTAAGTAAAAGTTCCGCAGATCTTAGCTTACCATTATAGTTAAATCCCATAGCATACCCATGAGCACCAGTATCGTGTATAACTACAATATCTCCTATATCTATTCTAGGAAGCTCTCTATCAATTGCAAACTTATCATTGTTTTCACAAAGAGAACCGACTACATCGTAAGTTATCTTCTCTCTGCTAGCAACATCAGTATCAGCTAAAACAGATATATAGTGATATGCACCATAAAGTGCAGGACGCATCAAGTTTGCCATACATGAATCAAGCCCTATATACTTTTTATAGATATCTTTTTTATGTATAACTTGTGACACAAGATAACCGTATGGACCAGTTATTGCTCTTCCTAATTCAAAAAATATTTTCGGTTTCTTGTTATCATCAGCAAAAAATGAGTTATAACACTCTTCAATTTTAGAACTAAGATCAGTCCACTCAATTTTTTTATCTTCAGGCTTATAAGGAATACCAACTCCTCCACCTAAATTAACAAACTCAATATTTATACCTAACTCTTCTTTAATCTCTTTAACTAACTCAAATAATATTCTTGCTGTTTCAACAAAATACTCTACATTCAACTCGTTTGATGCAACCATAGTGTGCAAACCAAACTTTTTAGCACCTTTCTTTTTAGCAAGTACATAAGCTTCTTTAAGCTGATCTCTTGTTAAACCATATTTTGCTTCTTCAGGTTTACCGATAATACTATTTCCCTTTTTTAAAGATCCTGGATTATATCTAAATGATATAGTTTTAGGAAATACAGATATACTTTTAGATAAATAATCTATATGGCTTATATCATCAAGATTAATAATAGCGTTTAATTTATCAGCATATTGATACTCTTCTTTAGGGGTATCATTTGATGTAAACATTATCATATCATCTTTTATTCCTGCCTTCTTAGCTAACATTAGTTCAGCAAGAGAAGAACAATCTGCACCAAATCCAAACTCAGCTAAAAGTTTTAATATTGATGGATTAGGTAACGCCTTTACTGCAAAAAATTGTCTAAAACCTTTCGCCCAACTGAAAGCTTTAATAAACTCGTATGCATTTTCCTCTATACCTTTCTCATCATATATATAAAAAGGCGTTGGGTATTTCTTAATTATACTATCTAGCTTAGACTTATCAAACGGCATTAATTTCTCATTCATTTAAATATCCTTTATACGTTTATACTTTATCTTTTTATTAACCATAATCAATATCAGATATATAGATTATATAATAAAAAAATAAAAAAATCCAACTCCATTTTAATCAAAAATTAAACGCACTTCATATTTTAACTATTTATTAAAGTAAATATTGTACTTTATACAGTTTTTTGTTATCCTAGTACATTAAAATAGTTTTATAAAATATAGCTATATTTAAAAATTAAAAAGTTGCTTCTATGTTTAGATGTTATGGAGACAGATAGTGCCATTTAGAATAATTAAAATACCCGTTAAAGATATAAAACTAGGAATGATTATTCTTAAAACAGAACAACCAAATACAGAATTTCCAGAATTCGGCATTCCACTAACTTCTACCATATATATAGACACACCAAAGTTCAAAAAAAATGAATATGTCTATATTTGGAAACCTGACATAGATATATCAAAAATAGATCAAACTGATCTATCATTTATCAAAACTGATTATATAGGATTAAGTCATAAAGTTGAACTACACTCATCTATAACTCCTGATAACTATAAATATAGTGATAGAGTATTAAAAGAAGTTTTTAAAATTATCGAACATACTAAAATCATTTTGATAGAATCTATGGCAAATATTAGAAAACTTGATAGAAGAAATCATATTTCAAACTTCTCTAAAGCTATAGAAAATATTATCTTTATAGTAAGAAAATATCCATACCTAATAATGGACATATACAGGTATAAAACAGTCGGAACAACTGAAGATATACATGCATTAAATGTTATGGCTATATCATTAACATTAGCTCATGAATTAAAATTCAATACAACATCTCTTATAAACATATCAATGGCAGCGTTACTTCATGATATAGGCAATACTAGAGTACCAGAAAGATTATTAAAAAAAACGACAACTTTTACAGATGAAGAATTCTCAATTATAAGAAAACATCCAGAATGGGGAGAAAATATATTATCACGACATCTTTATATTCCAGAAGAAGTTACTGCAATAGTAGGGCTTCATCATGAAAGATTAGATGGGTCTGGATACCCTAGCCGTTCACATGGAAATTTTATATCTAAAGAAGCGCTTGTTGTAGGATTAGCAGAAGATTTTGAAAATATGATATCTGGTGGTGGAGTATGTTCTTATAATATTATTCATCCAACAGAAGCAATTAAAAGACTGTACGCTAATGCAGGTAAAAAATTTCCTGCAACCGATGTTAAAACTCTTATTAAAATCATTGGCATATATCCGACTGAATCTCTTGTTAAGCTATCAGACGGTTCAATAGCAGTAGTATGTGAAACTAATCAAACTACACCTATAAAACCTAGAGTGTTATCTTTAGGAGTTGACGCTAAAGAGAGAGCAAAATTTATTGACCTATCAAAAACAGAGATCACAATACAAGCTCCTGTAGTCAATAATATCTACAATATTGAAACTTCAATTGTTATGAAAAATTATCTAAACGCTAGACTAAAAGATAATTAAAAATAAAACTCTACTATCTATTTAACCAACTGTTTTCCTGTTGCTAATAATTAGAATACTAATAAAAACAAATAATATTAACGGAGAGAAATTAGCTATAAATGGAGAGACAGCACCTCTATTACCAAATGATAGCATTACCGCTTGCACTATCAAAAATGACACTCCTACACTGAACGCCATAATAATATTTTTAGTGATAGAGTAGTTTCTTGAAAAACTTATAACAATAGGAAACGTTAAAATCATTAAAACTAATACCGATAGCATCTTAGCTATTTTTGTGTAAAGTATCATCTCATAGCGATTCGTACTCAACCCTCTATCTCTAACAACTTTAATAATATTATAAATTTGTGTTGGAGTTAATGATGTTGGAAAATCTGTATTAACCTCTAAAAGCTCTTTAAAAAGTTTAGTAGGAAGTTGATAATCACCGTTTTTTATAACTTTTGGAGATGATCTTGTAAGGTCTACAAATGTCTTTCCTTTAGAAACAAACTCACTATCTTTTTTTACAATGTTATCAACTGATATATAACTCTCAATCTGCCCACCTTCATCTATATTATAGAACTTCACATCTTCAATAGAATTATTTAAAACATCCATAAATCCGATATGTACCAACTGATTGCTACCATCCATCATCCATATATTAGAGTAACTTCTACTTATAGATATAGGGGTATTCGTTATCTCAGACAATAATTCAGATCTATAAACTCTTGCTTTAGGGATACCGATATATTCTATAAACAGCATAAATAGCAGAACAACCATTCCAACAGATATTAAAGGTATTGAAACTGAAGATACTTTACCACCAAAAGAAACGTAAGCCAACATTTCATTTGTACGCATTAACTGTACAATACTTGCAACAGATGCAACGGTAGTCGTTATAGGCATTGACATGTTATTATTTATAACTATCCAAAAAAGTTGTAGTCTTATAAACTCTAGTAAGGTGTAATCATTGCCAACTAGATTTTTAAGTTCGCCCATAGAAGATGTAACAAGTGATAAAACTACTACCACTAGCTGAACAACAAATAGGTTCTTAATAAAATTTTTTAGAATATATCTGTGGAAAAGTTTCATATCATAATACTATATAATAAATTGACTTTAATTTAAAGCACCATTTATTAATTCATGATATCTACTCTCTGTTTTTATACGATGTTTATCAATTGCAGAAAGATAATTATTATATATTTCCTCTGGTAATATATCGCTTAATGAGTTTAAATAGTCTTCTAATATATACTGTTTTTCTAAACGAAAAAGTTCTAATGATCCGATATATTCATCTACTTTATTGTTAAGAATAAATTTTACTTCCGCTTTATTTTCATCAGACATTTTATTCCAATCAAGTAAATTATTCAGAAAAATTCTATGAGCAATAACCTCTTTATTAAAAGGATTTTTCAAAATCTCTCTGTATTTAACTATATTAGTAGAAAAATGTCCTATTAAAATACCTATCACAAAAATAGATATAAAAACAACTAATCCCTTCCTATTTTTTAACATATAACTTTACTCCGAAATAATTAAAATGAAGATAGTAATGCTACTTCAGACATATACTCTTCAAATATGATAGGTGACGCATAGAAATAATCAAATGTAAACACAGTAAATAATAGTAACGCCATAGCTGATGAGCCAAAAACAAATTTTAGAAAAAAGTTATCCAGCACAAAGATATCGCTTAACCATGAACTCTGTTTAGTTTGATCTTTTCTAATTCTATCCATAACATCACTAGTAAAAGATACTTTTAAAGATGACTTTTCCGATAAATCAACTTTATTTAAAATATTTTCCATATCTTTATCTTTAAATTTATAACTCATAATTACTCTCCTGCGTTGAAATATAGGTAGTGTTTAATTATCTATACTTCGAAAAATTTCTCTAGTTGATTTTTCAACTTCTTTCTGGCTCTAAAAGCGATTACTTTTACATTCGATTCTGATAAACCTAATTGAAGAGAAGTTTCTTGAATAGATAATCCTTCTGTATAAATAAGATTAATTATATTTCTCTCTTCAGGCTTTAATATTTTTAATGCTTTTTTAACTAAATCTATACTCTCTTTTGACAAAACTGTCTCTTCTGGCGAATCAAGAGAAGTGAATTGATCTGCGATATGATTGCTAGACTCTCTCTCTAAATCTGAAAATGAACACTCTTTTAATGAGTATTTACTTCTCCAAAAATCTTTACAAGTTCTAACACCTATCACTGAAAGCCAATGAGAAAACGGTGCATCTTGTTTATATCTATGAAGAGATTTATACGCCTTAAAAAATATATCGTTAGCAACTTCATTAAGATGTTCTGCACCGATATGATACATAACTATCTTCTCTACAACTTTAGAATATTTATTTATAAGCTTAGAGAAAAGGTCTGTATCTCCACCTAAAACAGCTTTAATTGTTATATTATCTTCAGTAATATCATTCTCTTTTTGCGTTTCCAATATACATCCATTTGAGTGATTTTTAATCACTCTAGTTGAGCGAGAGTAACCCAATATAGGTTGTAATAGTGCTTCTTTACACATATGATACAAATACAGAAAACTATAGTTGTTTGTGATAAAATCTGATCTCATAAATTATTAGGCAACCTAACTTAATATATATTTAGAGTTTTCAACTACCTCTATACTATATTAGTCTCTTAAAGTTCTAAATGGTTACAAAATATAACTATTTGTATTGCAAATAATTATAAACAACTTTATTATATCAAAATAATTAGAAAGAGCAATAGAAGGAGGGGGTTGTGACTGAATTTGAAAAAATGGTAAACGGTGATGAGTATGTTTTTGATAAAGAAGTTTACAAGTGGTTTATTAGATCAAGAGAGATATGCCGTAAATATAATAAATCAAGTTTTAGCCCTAAGAAGAGAAAGAAACTGCTAGAGCAACTTTTTAAGCGTAAAATCACATTAGGAGATATATATATTGAACCTCCTTTCTTCTCTGATTTTGGAATTAACACAACGATCGGAAGTAACTTTTATGCTAATTTCGGATTAACAATACTTGATTGTGGAAGAGTATTTATCGGTAATAATGTTATGATAGGTCCTAATGTTGATATCTATGCTGTAACTCATCCGATAGATATCACAACACGTGCACTTGGAAGACATATTGCATCAACTGCCGAAGTGCATATAGGTAACAATGTATGGATCGGTGGAAAGTCTACGATTATGATGGGTGTTACAATCGGGGATAACTCTATTATAGGTGCTGGATCAGTTGTAACTAAAGATATCCCTGCAAATGTTATCGCAGTTGGAAATCCGTGTAAAGTAGTAAGAGAGATAACTTAGTAAATTATTTATATTTATTGATATCGTAAGAGAGAGATAAATTAATAAAATATATTCATAACTATTTTCTTGGTATAAGCATATTACAGTGCAATACCTTGACTGAAATATAATACTATTACAATATGATCTTGTTATTAATTATTTTTATAATAGGATAACCTCCTAATCCGCATTGTTATAATACACCTTACTGTATCTAATCTTATCAAATACGGTTTATAACAGCTTAACCTTATTTGTTCAATCTTGTTACAATCTATCTTATTAAATACAGTTTATCAAAAAATATTAGCATAAAAAAATAGAAGTATTCTCAACTATATAAGAAAAGGATACTGTCCTATTATATAGTTCAATATCCTTTTCATTATATTTAATCATTTTTTTTAACTTAAAACAGTCAATTCTAAAATATCTAACAACTAATAACTTTCAAGAACTTCTTTCACTTTTACAGTTATATTCTCATCGTCTATCTCTATTTTTCTAAGGTTATCTACAACTACAGATATTTTATAATCATCTGTTGCTGCTGAGTCGATAATAATCATCTGCTTGCCACGATACTCACACATACCACCTCGTGCTTTAGTCTTCTCATATCGTACCTTAATACCTGATTTTAATGCGACTTCTTCTAACTCCCTAAGTAAAAGTTTCTTGCTGTTTTTAGTCATTATTTATTTCATCAAAATATTATTTACTATTTACAAGTGGAGACATAGCTCTTAATTTATTAACCGAAGTTTTCAAAATTTCAACAGCTTGATCTACCTCTTCAAATGTATTGTTTATGCCAAAACTAAATCTTAATGTACCATGAAAATCTATCTCATCCATACCTATTGCACCTAATACATGTGATGGAGATGATGAAGTCGATGTACATGCTGAACCCGCAGAACAACATACCTCTCTTGCATATACCATAAGTGCCTCACCCTCTATAAAACGGAAAGTTGTACTAGAAATTGATGGAACTCTTGGTGCATCTATACAGTTAATATATGTGTCTGGTATCTCTGCTAATATCTTCTTCTCAAACCTATCTCGAACAGCTTTTAAATGTTCGATATTTTGATCTAAACTTTCATTGAGTATCTCGAATGCCTTAGCTAAGCCTACTATGTAAGGTATATTTTCAGTACCTGGTCTTAGTCCAAATTCTTGATCTCCACCATTTGTAAACGATGTAAGTTTTGATTGAAACTCTTTATCTATATAAAGAATCCCTACACCTTTTGGTGCATAAATTTTATGTCCAGATACAGTCAACATATCAACACCAAGATCTGAAACATCAACACTCATCTTACCTACTGCTTGAACAGCATCTGTATGAATAAATATTGAGTTATCATGTGCTAATTTAGCGATCTCTTTTACTGGCTGAATAGTTCCTATCTCATTATTTGCAAGCATGATAGTCATAAAAATTGTATCTTTACGAATAGCTTTTTTTACATCATCAATATTTATCACACCGTTCTTATCAACATTTATATATGTTACTTCAAACCCTTCTCTTTCAAGAAAATGACACGGCTCTAATACCGCCTTATGCTCTATTATTGAGGTTATAATATGCTTACCCTTGCTAGACAACGCTAACGCTGCTTGATGGATAGCTATATTGTTAGATTCTGTACCTGATCCTGTGAATATAATTTCATCTTCTTCTGCTTTCAAAATATCTGCTATAATTTTTCTTGAAGACTCAAGAGACGCCCTTGCTTCTCTTCCTAATGAGTGAACTGATGATGGGTTGCCATATATATCTTCAAAAAATGGAATCATAGAGTCTAAAACTCTTTTATCTACTTTAGTCGTTGCTGAATTGTCAAAATAAATTGCCATACTCTATTGTCCCCCCATAAATTTATTTAAAATCTCGTAACCGTAACTTCCATATCAACTAAAGTATCATCTATATACTATTTAAGTTAATGGATATTTTTTGTAACTGTAACATTACATATTAACTAAAGTATCATATACCTACTTTATGTTAATAAATATATTTTAATCTAATTTTTACTATTAGAGTCAATTTCTTTCCTTAATCTTCTAACTTCTTTTTCAATATCAATTACTTTATCAGTAATACATTCTATCGCACTTGCAATCGGATCTGGTATATCTGAATGATTTAGATCATCTACTACATGTTCTCCTACAGATAAAATATGTCCTGGAACACCGATAACTGTTGAGCCATCTGGCACTTCAGATATAACTACTGAATTAGCACCTATCCTTGATCTATCTCCAACTCTAAAAGGTCCAAGAATTTTTGCTCCTGTACCAAGCACAACATTATTTCCAATCGTTGGGTGTCTCTTACCTTTATCAAGTCTTGTGCCACCTAAAGTAACACCATGATATATTAATACATCATCACCGATCTCAGCTGTCTCTCCGACTACTACTCCCATACCGTGATCAATAAAAATACGACGTCCAAGTTTAGCACCAGGATGTATCTCAATACCTGTTATAAATCGTGAAAACTGTGAGATAAATCTTGCTAATAAATACCACCTTTTACACCATAAAAAATGTGATAAGCGATGTACAACAACTGCATGAAAACCTGGATAGAATAACACTATCTCCAATTTACTACGTGCAGCAGGATCTTTCTTCTTAATCGTATCTAAATCTTCTCTAAACTTATTAAACAATATCTTTTTCCTAAAAAATTTACTCTATAAAAAAAAATGGGTCAAGCTAAACGCCACCCATAACATATTAAGCAAACAACAAAACAAAATATACTTGAAACAAAACGTAACAAAACTACCCTACGATCAATAAATTAATCTAATCTATCAACCGTAGGTAAAAAATATAAATTATTCTGCAATAATAGCATTAGATGGACAAACTTCCAAACATGCTCCACAATCTACACAACAATCAGCATCAATTAATGCTTTCATCTCTACTTCCGATATACATCCATGTGGACATTCATCAATACATGTCATACATCCGATACAAGCATCAGTCACAAAATGTGCCATAATTAACTCCTTATTATTAAAAAATTTTTCTTTCTCATTAATCATCTATCTTGAAAAATCTGTCTAAACAGATAATCAAGTGACTAATAAAATCTACTTACTCTATACAATCACACTTTACATAAATATAAAATCAATTTACTTAAGCATGAATATTATACAACATTAAAATAATCAAAATAAGCACATACTCTTACCCGATCAGCTACATCATTTGACAAAATCATACATTTGTCAAGAAAAATAATAATACCTACTGTAAAAAACATATCTATAACTTTACTTTATAATAAATATAAACATGCAACACAGTAAATTTATTATAAAATATTTCTGTATCTATATGCAATTCATAACTTTATTGCAACTAATTACACTGTAACTTATAAACAGTATTGTCTCACTACTCATTATATAATCTATACATAATACAACTTGTTATCAAGAAGATACCTATTATTAACAATGAAAATATAAAAGGTAAAACAAAATATTAAGCTTAATATTAAATACTACTATTTAATAAAATTTTTAATTACTATTATTTTTATGAAAAATCTTTGTTATCTTATATCCAAAATATTTAGGTAACGCCTCTAATATAAGAAACGGTATTAAATAAAATTTAACAGACAATATTAACTTATTACCTCTTGTCTCCGCTGAACCGAACTTTTCCAACAGCCAACTATTCGCTAAATGCATCTTCGCAATTGATGATCCCCTTTGATACTCTGAAAATACCGAATACTTGTGAGAATGTATAACCCTTGCCTCTGATACATAAGCAATATGTCGTCCACCTAAAATCATTTTAGCCGCAAGTAGCATATCCTCTCCAAAATTAGCCTTACTAAATCCGTTCATTACTAAATAATCTGATACCCTATACATCGCAAACGAATTAGATAAAAATGCTGTATATATACCAAGACAATCTATATCATCAATAGTTTTAACCATAGATACTGACGGATAATTAAATTTTCTTGAAGCACTCTCAAGTAAAGATGAGTTACTGTCTGTTAACTGTCTGCCATAACCTGCTGAAATATTCTTATCCGTAAATACAGCTAATAACTTTGTAACAGTGTCAACAGTTTCAAAAACAATATCTTGTGTTAATAATAAAACATATTCAACACTGCTATCTTTTGAAAGAATATGCTGTATAGCTTTATCTCTAGTTAAGCCATGATTAAAATCTTTTCTATCTATATTTAAAACTTCAAAACCGTAATCTTTTGCAATCATAACAGTATTATCAGTAGAACTTGAATCAATAATAACTTTTTGAACAAAATTAATATCTTGACTGTTTAATGTAGTTAAAAGATCTAAAAATTTTAGACCAGCATTGTAGGTAGGTATGATTACTGCAACTTTACTACTCATTTTTATATTAACCTAAAAGTCCTTATCACAGATTTAATCAATGATAAACTTGATCCTAAATTTAAAAATGAAACTCCATTAAAATCTGACTTAATAGAACAAAAATTATAATCAACCATTCCAACTATAGGTAATTTTACATACTCTGAAATCAATGACAACACATTGTAATTTCCATTAGTAACAACTACAACCATATCGTAGCTATTAAGAGGTGTACTTAAACCCTTTATGTTACTAATATTTATATTGCTATAGATACTGCATTCAACACCTATAAATGATAATACTAATGAAATCTCATTAACTAATCTTATATCTATATCGTAGGTACTAACAATAACTATCTTCTTACTACTCTTTGGGAGTTTATTTTTTATAGAAAAAATAACTCCAGCATTAATATCAATCTCTACATCATTACTTGTTATAGATATCGATGCTAACTCCTCTGCTTTAACAGAAGTGAAAATGAAATCTTCTTTTTTCTTAACAAATGATTTAATTTTCTCATCAAGAAAAACAATATCTTTTCCTTCAGCAGAAAAGTAATTTTTCAAAAAAGTAGGTATCGCATCAGAAAATAATATCTCCTCTTTAATAAAATTTTTATCAATTTCATCAATAATATCATCAACAGATACTGTCTCTAATTTAAGTTTAATTAGTAGTTCTTCAAGCTCACTTCGATCCATATTCAACTCTCAATAAGATTATTTTTAATAAACCCCTTTGCAATAATATATAGCTCCATCGAACCCTTTCTTGTTGCAACAGGTTTAAATGTGTACACATGTTTAAAAAACCCTTTTAGTTCTTTAACTAACTTAGATCTTAATTCACCCTCAAATAATTTAAAAATAAATGAACCACCATCATCTAAACATTTTTTAACTAACGATAAAACTATCATCACAAGCTCGTAAGAATTATAATGATCTGCATCTCTCACACCTATCGTATTAGGAGCTATATCAGATATTACTAAATCATATCTGTTAGATATCGTTAATAACTTTTCTATAACCTCATCTAATGTTATATCCCCTACCAAACTTATAAAATTTGGTGAATGAATACCCTTGATCTCATCTAAATCTACACCTATAGCTTTACCGCCTGAACCGATCTTCTCTAACGCAACTTGACTCCAACCACCAGGAGCTGCACCACAATCAAGAACTTTCATTCCTTTTCTAAATAACTTATATTTAGTATCAATCTCTATCAACTTATAAGCTGCACGCGATAGATAACCTTCTTTCTTTGCTTTATGATAAAATTTATCTTTACGATCGTATGTAGCCATCTATCAAGAACTCGTAATTTTATACTGCTCATAATTAAGCAGTGGATTAGATTTAATAACTATACTAACACTGTAAGCTGATTCAAGAATATCTATATTTTCTTTCTCATTATCAAGAATAATATCAGCTATATCGCTATGAGTTTCTACTACTATTCTCTTCTTTATACTTCTTGCAAGTTTTGTCATAGCTCTCATTATATCGTAACTAACAGTAATTCTTGATCTTACCATTCCCTTACCTTCACAGTATGGACATGGCTCTGTTATGATTTTTGCAACAGGTTCTTGAACTCGTTTCCTAGTTATCTCAACTAATCCTAAAATAGTAATATCTATTACCAATGCTTTAGCTCTATCGCCTTTTAGATGTTCTTCTAACACAGCTAAAACTTTTGCTTTATCCTCTTCTGGTTCCATATCTATAAAATCAATAATTATAATACCACCGATATTACGTAACTTTAATTGTAAAGCGATCTCTTTTGCAGCCTCTAAATTAGTTTTAAGTATGGTATCATTAAAGTCGTAACTTCCTACAAATTTACCTGTGTTCACATCTATAACAGTTAAAGCTTCTGTGTAGTCTACAACTATGTATCCACCAGATTTTAACCATACTTTCTTATCCAATATCTTATCAATTTCTAACTCTATATTGTAAGCATCAAATAAGGATACCTTGTTATTCTCGTAATACTCTATATTAACTTCACATTTAGGCATATACTCTTGCAAATAAGCTGACATTTTTTCATAATCTTCTTTGCTATCAATTATTATTTTAGATACCTCAGGAGATGCTATATCTCTTAAAATTTTAAATATTAAATCGTGGTCTTCATAAAGTTTTGTTGGAGCTTTTGATGTTTCGATATCTTTATCTAATTTTTGAACAATTCTTAGTAAAATATCTAAATCATCCTCTAGCTGATCTCTACTTACAGAGGAACTAACTGTTCTAGCAATTAATCCATACCCAACAGGGCGGATCTCTTCTAGTATAGATATTAACCTCTCTCTCTCATCTGAAGACTCTATCTTTCTTGAAACTCCAACATGATGAGAGTTAGGCATCAGAACAAGAAATCTCCCCGGTATAGAAATATGTTTAACTAATCTTGCACCTTTAGCTCCGATATAGTTCTTTGTAACTTGGACAACAATTTCTTCTGATTCAGAAATCTGCTCCTCAATTGAAGGATATTTTATAATATTATTATGATTGCTATCTGTATCTAACTCCATTAACTCATCTTTATCAACTATGACACATTCAATATCATCATTCTCAATTATTTTAGAGTCTAAACCGATACAACCAAGTTCTTTAACACTTTTAGGGTTCATATCAGAAACATGTATAAATGCAGCTTTTCTCATTCCTATCTCAACAAACGCTGACTGCATACCCGGAAGAACTTTTACTACCTTACCTTTATAAATATTACCAACGATAGATTTTGTTCCAACTCTTTCAATAAAAAGTTCTATCAAATCTCCATCATCTAGTATCGCAATACGCACTTCTCTACTAGTTGAATTTATTAATACTTTTTTAATGTTATTATCCTTTGAATATATTTCTATTTTCTAATGCACGCATCATAGTAAAATCATCTGCGTACTCAATTAACGAACCAATAGGTATACCACTTGCTAATTTCGTTATTTTCAACCCTGTTATATCTGCTAAGAGTCTGATTATATATATTGCAGTTGTCTCACCATCAGCATCAGGATTAGTTGCAATGATAAGCTCTTCTACATTATGCTCTTTTATTCTTCTTATTAAACTATTAAATGATAGGTCACTCGGTGCAATTCCATCAAGTGGAGATATCTTGCCTCCAAGCACATGATATAAACCGTGAAAATGCGCTGTCTGTTCTATAACTAAAACATCTTTCGCCTCTTCAACAACACATAAAACTGAACGATCTCTACTATTAGATAAACATACGCCACACATATCATCTTCAGAAATAGAACCACATTCAACGCAAAACTTGATCTTCTCTTTAAGCTCTACTACGCTCAATGCTAATCTTTTAGCTGACTCTGGCTTCATCTTTAATATGTGAAGTGCTAGACGTGTTGCAGTTTTTCTGCCAATTCCTGGAAGTTTAGAGAACTCCGAAATACAATTCTCAAAATATTTTATATGTTGCAAACTATAAACCCTTTATTAATTTTTTATAAACAATTATACTTGGTAATATAACTTCTATATATATCAATAATAGATATCATACATTAATCTACCAAATATAAGTAGTAATATCATACACTATTTCTTATATCAATATAAAACTACATATCTAATAATACATATAGATATTATTAGATATTAATAATGTGAGCTAAGTTAGTAATACCAATTAAATATAAGAGTTAAGATGCATTATACAATCTTAACCCTAACTTAAATTTACTATTTAGTATCTACAGGTACTTCTATTTCATCTACTTCTTCTATATCTTCTATTTCATCTACTTCTACTGTATCTTCAGTATCGTCACTTAATGCAAAATACCATTTATTACCTATCTTGACTAACTCAAATTCACCTAATTCACTATCATCTATATCATTCTTCAATAGAATAATAGCATTATTTTCATCTATTAACTCAACACCTTCATATATAAGTAAACTATCTGTGTCTGTGTCTGCTTCTGGATTATTTACAGGGTTTGCAAGATTCATCACATATCCAAACAATTCTTTACTTGTTAATGTTTCCATTTTATCCTCAGGAACGCCTATCATAGATAACATTAATGCACCTACCATCGGCTCTTCCATAATTTCTTCTAAATCACTCTCAATTTTAGCTTTTGTATCATCATCAATATATTTATCCCATATATTATTATAGTCTTTATTATTTAAACTATTTACGACATCTGCACCTACTTTTTCAAGATCTTGAGAGAAACAACCTACTAAAAATAACGATAAAACAATTGAAAGTACTAAACGCATTATAATCTCCTTTTTAACTACATATTATTATTTAACATCAGAACACTGTATCAATACTATAGACTATGAGTAATAAAATACTGCATATCTATTATCTTAAATATTAACTCTGATATAAGTGTCCATACTTTTATATATTACACAATCTTAATCATAAGCCTACTACTTAATTTCTATAAATATTTTTATCTCTTTTATTTCATTTACTTCAACTATGTTTTACTTATCATTCATATTAAGATACCATTTACCATCTATCTTGATTAAGTACAATTTATTATTAAACATTGAACTACCTTCCAATAAGATAACAGTATTATTTTTATCTATTACCTTGATATCTTTATATACAAGCACTAATTCCTCTGTATCTGGCTTTAGATTGCTTAGATTCATAGAAAACTCCATTAAAGAGATAAAATATTCTTTAGGTGTTATCGTATTAATTTTATCCTCTGGGATACCTATCATTGACATCATTAATGAGCCTAACATCGGAGAAGTTCTAGCATCGTCAATAGCAATCTCAAATTCAACTTTTGTCCCATCATCAATATACTTATCCCATAGCTTACTATAGTCTCTCTTATTTAGAAGATCTACAACCTCCGTACCTACTTTTTCCATACTCTGTGAAAAACACCCTATTAAGAACAATGATAAAGCAATTGAAAGTATTAAACGCATCATAACCCCTTAGTTTTAACTGCATCTTATTATTTAACATCAGAATACTGTATCTAGGCTATAGATTACAAGTAATAAGATACTATGTATTCTACTAATTAAACACTAAACCTGTAATAGTATTTATATTTTTGTATTCTACTTTTAATAATAACCTTTGTCAATTATGTTATCCTCTATTTTGAATTTACTACTTTCATAAATAGTAAATAAGTTTTATAATAATAAAAACCTATTAGATAGTTTATAAGAGGTATATATATATGAATGTATTAGCAATAAATGGATCTCCTAGGATAAAAGGAAATACTAATATCGCATTAGATTTTATCGCAAACGAGTTAACATCAGAGGGAATTGACACCGATATTCTACAACTTGGAACAAACGTTATAAAATGTTGTATGGCGTGTGGTGTATGTGGTAAAATGCAAAATGAACGTTGTACTATAGATGATGATATAGTAAACGATGCAATACAAATGATGAAAAATGCTGATGCGATCATATTCGGTTCACCAGTACATTTTGCAGGTATATCCTCTAACCTAAAGGCGTTCATGGATAGAGTGTTCTATGTTTCTTCTAAAAACAATGGATTATTTAGACATAAAGTTGGAGGTGCAATAGCAGTTACAAGACGTTCAGCAGGAGTTGTCACATTTAATAGCATAACTAACTATCTACTATTTGCAGAGATGATAATACCTGCAGGAAATTATTGGAATGTTGTTTATGGTAGAGATATAGGAGAGGTTGAACAAGATATTGAAGGCTTACAAACATTAAAAACTTTTGCAAAAAATATGGCATGGATAATGAAGTTAATCGAACACGGAAAAGATGTTATACCTGCACCTAAGTTTGAGATTAAAACACCTATGAACTTTATCAGATAAATGTACTAAACATAATCTTAACTTAATAAAAAGTTTATTTCATACTGCGGGCAAGGTATTGAAAATCTTTTTATAAAATAGATCTATACTATACGACATGTATAATTATAACGCTTATCCAGTATCTAATACCCATATCTATTATACGATATAAAACGTACACTATAAAACATACGATATAAAACGTACACTATAAAACATACG
>CAMQYS010000024.1 GCA_947039395.1 uncultured Deferribacteraceae bacterium
AAGTTCGCAAATTGTCAAATTGTTCAAATATGTAAATCATACAAGTTCACAAGTAAGCACAACTTGTAAAATAAGGAAAAGTGTATAATCAAAAAACATAAACATATTTGTATTAAATTTACAAATATCGTTAGGATAGATTATAACTCTAAAATATCTCTAAGTATGAGCAGAAACCGTATCCCAATTTTCTGCATCAAATGCATTCATGAGCCAGTTAAATCCTCTATGTCTTTCAACAACGACACTGTTATCCATTCCAGCAGGGATAGCCTCACCTTTAACACGAGCATCGGTACAAGCCCAGTTAAGTCTAAAAATCAAATCTGCTTCATCTAGTAAGTACTCTATATTTACAGGTCGTATATCACTTAAAAAATCATCAATTGATCTATATTTATCTGTACCGAACAAGAGTTTAGTAAGTGCAGTTGAATCGCAGATTCTATTTGGAAACTCTAAACAAGAAATAAATCCTAACGCCCAAAAAAGAGGCCATATAGATTCATAACGCCAAACAATATTTACTACCTCTTGATCTGTTGCATCAAGTTTTAGAATTTTTTGTTCTTTCTCTGTAAGCTCATTTTCAAGCCCGTAAGTTTTTAATATATTTTTTACTAGCTCTACATTTTCAGGTGTTGCTTTTTTATTTGCTATATCGCAAGCTAATTGAATTATAATAAGAGAGGTAAGCGCTCTTTTTAGAACTTCATCAGGGGAACGAAGATCAACTTCATCAGATGTTTCAATTACTGGTAGGTGTTCATTGTAAGGTATATTTCTAGCCTTTAATAGTTCTGTCGTATGAGCTTTTCTTTCATCAGCTGTGAGAGGAATATTAATATCTTTATGAGGCTCAAGAGGGAACGCTAATTTACACTCATCAAAGGTTGCTTCATCTTTTTCAGATGTATAAATATAAGCACATCTATTTAAATTATTACCTATTACTTTATGACCTTTAAAAAGAGTTGTAATCTGCTGAACTGCTTCATTGATAGGCAGTTCCGTCTTAAAATATATAATCATATTGTTTGTTTCATCTTCAAGAAATTCATGATTATATTTTATGATTTTTTCATTTGATATCCCACTTATATAACTTGGAATTGCTTCAACTAATTGAGATGTTGGATTATCAAGTTGACGTGGACTTGCAGTAATAATAATTGTGCTCATAAGTGTGTTCTCCTATTTTATACTACCATAGTATTGTCAATAAGTATTAGTTTGTCAATATATATATGGTATATATAAGTTGTTTTAATTCCGTAATAATCTTATAAGATAGATATCTGTTTAGATGAAAAATATTACGATTAACCTCTAGTTCTTAGCAAGAATAATGAATGCTTAGATAGTAAGTTGATAATGATATCTAAACTCTGGTTACAACTATTTGAAAGCAGTATAAATCCATAATCATCATGTCCGATGAGTACCATTTGCCAATTGGGGATAAATATATTCATTCCACATTTTTCAGTAAGAAGTATAATATCATCGGTGCTTACGATATCTATGATACTTATCTGTTTTGATTTTTCTATACTTTTATATATTGTAGTTGTTTGCATAATATCAAGTAAAAAGTGGTGAAAATATTCTCTATACAAAGCTCTTGTATCAAGGCTTATATTATCAACGTTCTCAACTAATTCTTGATATGTTGTGAAAGTGTTAGGAAATACACTACATCTTCCTAAGTCGATTTTATTTTCCCCCCATGTGTCGCTATCGTTAATATTTAACAGATCAAAACTTATAGGATATTTGTTTGATAGATCTTCTATGTTCATAAATATATTTTTATTTCTCCATAATATAAGTGTCTATTTGTTTCAAGCAATATCTAAAGGATATATATTTTAAGTTTTCAGATTACACAATATTTGTTTGATCTAATATTTTTGTTTGAAGTGCGAACATCTCTTTTTCATCTTCATCTGATATTTCATGATCGTATCCGAGTAGATGTAGTATACCATGAATAAATAGAAATGCTATTTCACGGTTCAACGATATACCGTACTTAATTGCCATTTTTTTTGCAGTCTCAACAGATATAATAATATCGCCTAACATCGTATCACTCTCTATTTCAAACGATAGAACGTCTGTTGGTTTATCCATGTTTCTGTAAGATTTATTTAGCTCTTGAATAATTTCATCATCTGCTAGAAGTAGAGATATTTCACGTTCTTCTAATCTATCATCATTCAACTCTTTAAATATTATATCTAAAACTGTTTTAAAAAAATCATGATCTAAACCTAGTTCAGCTTCATCGGTTATATACAACTTCATTATCAACTCTTATTAATTATTTATCTTGTTTTAGTCATAGCACTTTCATACGCTTTAACTATTTTTGAAACAAGGGGATGTCTCACGATATCTCTATCAGTAAATTTTATAAATTTTATTCCTGATATCGGAGTTAAGATATCAATCGCAGTTACAAGTCCTGATTGCTTACCAGTTGGTAGATCTATTTGAGTAATATCTCCTGTGATAACAGCTTTAGAGTTAAATCCTAATCTAGTTAGAAACATTTTCATTTGTTCTTCAGTTGTATTTTGTGCCTCATCTAATATAACAAAAGAGTCGTTTAATGTTCTTCCTCTCATGAAGGCGAGGGGAGCGACTTCAATAACATTTTTATCTATCAATTTTGTTGCGTAATCTATATCCATCATAGAGTATAGAGCATCATAAAGTGGTCTAAGGTATGGATTAATTTTATCTGCTAAATCGCCAGGTAGAAATCCTAATTTTTCTCCAGCTTCAACAGCAGGACGAGCTAAAATTATTCTATTAACTTTTTTCTCTATAAAGTGATTGATAGCCATAGCCATAGCAAGATATGTTTTACCAGTACCAGCAGGACCAACACCGAAAACCATATCTGATCCACGCATAGCCTCAACATACTGTTTCTGTGATGGGGATTTAGCAACAACTGTTTTTACAAAGCCAGATACTTTAATTTTTTCAGATAGTACAGAGTGTATATGTGTACTCTCATTTGAGTTTACCATTTTGATAGCTATAGCTATATCTTCACCAGTTAGTTCACGCCCTTTAGCAAGTGACACTAGGTTATCAACTAGAAACGATACAGCATTTGCCTCATCACTACTTTCAGCTTCAATCGTTACTTTTTCACCGATAACAGATATATTAATATCAAATGCAGCCTTAATCATTTTAAGATTATTATCATTTCTTCCTAAGAGTGTAGGGATAATATTTTGTGGAATTAGAATTTCTTTTATAAAGCTCAATATCTTCTCCTTAAGGTAGTGTGTTTATATTACGAAGTTTTAACACTCACTCTTATTTAAGTAGAGTAACTGTTAGATGAATATTATTTTAACACTTACTCTTATTGTTCAATTATATCTAAATATGTTTTTTTTGCAAAAGCTATTTCATCTTCATATCCATTTACGATAGAATCAAGTTTAGCTTTTTTAACTTCATTTAATATATCGGCATATATTTTACCTTTAGGGATACCTAGTTTAATCAGATCATTACCGTTTATTTCAGTAGTTACATATCTATAGCTACCAAGATACCCTTTTGCAATATCTAAGTTATTGTTAGTTGACATTACCGATATAAGTATAGTTGCCTCAATAGATATTTGATTACATACCTCAACTATTTTAGAAGGTTTTATATTATCTGTTTTATTAAATAACTTTATTGCATGGTTAATGTTGTTAAAATCTCTTTTCATTGAGTCTATAGATTTTTCTGATAGAGATAGTTTAATTAATAGTTTTTCAAATTCTTTTGAGTTTAAGTTTGATAGCAATATATAGAAACGCATTTTCCATATTTTCAAATGTTCTTCGTGTTCTATACTATACCATGATACGAATTTTGTTAATCGTGCAAATCTTTCTAACTTAATATTATCAAGAGCAATTCTTTTACTAAAAAAAGATAGTAGATCGTATTTTTTTAACATATCAAGTGCAAGCATAAAAGAGTTCTCTTTTAAGATTAATTTTAATTCAGTATATAATCTCAGTCCAAGAATTCTATCAAACACTTTAATACTTACGGCGTGTTTAATTAATTTTTTAGTATGTGAGCCTAGATCGAAATTAAATCGTACAGCGAACCTAATCGCTCTAAAAGCTCTTGTTGGATCATCTATAAAACTTAGAGAGTGTAGAACTCTTAATTTTTTATTTATGATATCTTCTTGTCCTCTAAAATAATCTATTAACTCTCCGTAATGTTCACCGTCTAATCTGATAGCCATTGCATTAATTGTGAAGTCTCTTCTAAAAAGATCGTTACGAATTGATGCTTCTTCAACTTTAGGTAACGCTCCTGGAGTTATGTAATGTTCTATTCTTGCAGTTGCAAAATCTAATTTAGTTCCATCATTTAATATAACAGATGCTGTTTTATAATCGTTATGAATAGAGGTTCTAGCATCTAACTTGACTGCAAGAGTTGTTGCAAATAAGGTTGCATCATCTCCTTCTATTACGAAGTCTAAATCGAGGTTACTTCTTTTAATAAATATATCACGAACAAATCCACCAACTAAATATATTTTTATAGAGTTTTTATCAGCTAACACTTTAATCTCATTAATTATATTTTTTATAACTGCTGATGTAGAGCTTTCTAGTAGGTTTTTGATATTTTTTACTTTAGGATAATTTTCATACTCAATATTTGTGATTTCTGAACCGTTATTAATAGAGAGGTTATCACTTAGAATTCTTAAGATATCAGTTCTGGTGATTACTCCAACTAACTCGCTATTCTCTTCAACAGGTAGAAGTTTATATCCTTTAGAGACGATTAACCGTTGAGCATCAGAGTATAGAGTATCTGGAGAGATCGTATCGAACTCACTATTCATCATCATATTTATAGGTTCTAACTCTAAGCCGTGTTTTACGCCGTATAGAAGATCTTTTCTTGATACTATACCAACAGTTTTATTACTCTTATCAACAACTGGCATATTTGTTAAGTTATACTTCATAGTGATATCAAGTGCATCGTGTAAAGTTGTATCTGTTGAAACATATTTGACAGGAGAAGTCATAACTTCATTAGCAAGTTTAACAGAGTGTACATTCTCTTGAATAGCAAGTTTTAATAAGTCTAAAACCTCTTGTAGTAGAAGATCTTTAATTGTGGCAGATCCAGCAGATGCGTGTCCACCACCACCGAACGATTTTACGATTGTTGAAACATCTACAAGTTTCGTATTGCTTCTACCAACAAGTACAACTCTTCCACCAGTTGATATAAGAATAAACAGTGAATCGAGTGCTTCTATCTGCATTAATTTCTGTGCAATTGATGAAACATCATCGTAATATTCATCAACTGTTGCATAGGCTATTGCTATATTTATACCTGATGTTGTGATAAAAGATAGTGTACTTAATAGATCATTTAAAATAAAGACTTGTAACTTACTAAGATCTCTTTTAACAGAGTCGCTAACAACTTCTAGGTTTGCATCTTGTGATAGTAGGTATGCAACAGCTAGAGCATCATCAGGAGTAGTATTACTGAATGTTAGAAGTCCAGTATCTTCATATATACCGATCGCAAATAAAGTTGCTTGTTCACTACTTAGTGAGATATTATTCTCTTGTATGATTTTTGTTAATATAGTAGTAGTAGATCCGATAGTTTTAACGATTTCAAAATCTCCACTGATATCTGTTTGATGAGTTGGATGATGATCGTATATAACTACACGTTTTGAAATATCTAAAAACTTAGAGAATTTTCCTATACGACTAAGCTGTTTGCAATCAGTGATAATAAGTTCATCGATAGAAGTAACTGTATTAAGATCTTTTTCAGAGTATTGTTTAATAGGTATTTTTAGTTCAGTTTTCTTAAGATATTCAGTTACATTTGCATCATAACTTGAAATTGTCGCGATATGATCAGCGTTATGTATAAGTAACGCTGCATAAGCAGATGATATTGCATCAAAATCGGGATTAACATGCGTTATAACTATCTTCATAAAACTATTATCCATTTTATTTTATTTAGGTAACTACTGTATGTTAGCATTTTAACTCATTTATATCTAGGATGAAAGTTTGCAAGTATATTTCTTTTATCATCATCAGCTAGATGGGTGTATATTTCTGTTGTAGATATATTTTCGTGTCCTAGAAATATCTGTATAGTTCTAAGATCTGCTCCGCCTGAAAGAAGATGAGTTGCAAAGCAATGTCTTAATGTATGAGGTGAGATATTTTTCTCTATACCAACACTTATACATACAGATTTTATCCATTGCCATATATATTGACGTGTTAAACTATTTCCATACCTATTTAGAAATAGATATCCATTATCAGAGTTTTTAATAAACTTCTCTAACCGTATAGGTAGATAGTTTTGAATATTAGTAAGCAGTTTATCGTATATCGGTACAACACGCATCTTAGAACCTTTACCGATAACAGTAACTATTCCGCGTTTAAAATCTATATCGGTTGTTTTGATAGATATAAGTTCAGACACTCTCATTCCAGATGAGTAGAATAACTCTATCATAAGTGAGTTTCTAAGCCCTATATCAATATTTTTATCTCTATAGTTTAGCAGTTTTTCAACTTCTTCAAAGGTTAAGAAGATCGGTAATTTCCCCCATTTTTTAGGTTTAACGATAAACTCTATCGGATTGACATTAATTAATTTCTCTAATAATAGATAGTTAAAGAATTGAGATATCCCAGATAACCTTCTAAGAATGGTTTCAATAGATAATCCATCTTTTCTCATTTTAGCCATAAAAGAGATAATATTATTACTTTCAATTTTGATAAGTGGAGTAAGATCTATTTTTTTATTTTCTTTAATATGTGAAACTATTTTATTATCATCTATGATACAGTTAGGCGTTGTATTATTATAGAATAATAGGAACGATAATATATCATTTTGGTAAGCATGAACAGTATTGTCTGCTAATCCCAACTCCATATGTAGATATTGTTGATATAGTGTTAATGTTAATGTCATAAGAGTAATTTTAACATAGTCTTTCTCTAAATAGAACACTTTTTTATTTTAAATGTAAATATATCTATATATTTGATGTCAAAAAATCTTGCATAAAATAATTTTAAGATATACTATATATGTAGAATTTTTTATACGTATTGTATTTACATAGGAGGAGTTTATGTCAAAAAGTGACTTAGCGAAGCGTGCATGTGATTATCATAGTATTGGAAGACCGGGTAAAATAGAAGTAGTATCCACAAAACCAGCAGAAACTCAACAGGATCTAACATTAGCATATTCTCCAGGTGTTGCATATCCTTGTTTAGAGATAGAGAAAAACCCAGCAGCAGCGGGGCTTTATACATCAAAAAACAATCTAGTAGCAGTGATTAGTAACGGAACAGCTGTTTTAGGCTTAGGTGATATAGGAGCTTTAGCAAGTAAGCCAGTTATGGAAGGTAAAGGTATTTTATTTAAAAGGTTTGCCGATATTGATGTGTTTGATATTGAGCTTAACAGTAAAAGTGTTGATGAAATAATCAAAACTGTTGAAATGCTTGAGCCTACATTTGGTGGTATAAATCTTGAAGATATTAAAGCACCTGAATGTTTTGATATAGAACAGACTTTAAAGAAAACGATGAAAATTCCAGTTTTTCATGATGATCAACATGGAACAGCTATTGTTGCATCAGGTGCAGTTATAGGTGCGCTTGAGATCGTTGGCAAGAAGATGAGTGATGTTAAAGTTGTAATTAATGGTGCAGGTGCATCAGGGCTTGCTATCGCAAATCTACTTAAATTATTAGGTGTTAAGAAAAGTAATCTTATTATGTGTGATACTAAAGGTGTTATCTATGAAGGTAGAACTGATGGTATGAATAAATATAAAGAGCCATTTAAAACAGCAACAGATGCTCGTTCATTAGCAGATGCTTGTAAAGGTGCAGATATTCTTCTTGGATTATCTGTAAAAGATGCGTTTACTGCAGATATGGTTAAATCATTAGCTCCAGATCCGATCATTATGGCTATGGCTAATCCTGATCCAGAAATCTTACCAGAGAACATTAAAAAAGTAAGAAAAGATGCGATTATCGCAACTGGTAGATCTGATTATGCTAACCAAGTTAATAACGTTCTTTGTTTCCCATTCTTATTCCGTGGAGCATTAGATACGGGATCAGTTGAAATTAATGATGAGATGAAGTTAGCTGCTGCAAAAGCGTTAGCTGCATTAACTAAATTAGATGTTCCTGAATATGTATGTCGTGCCTACGGTGTTGAGTCGTTAAGTTTCGGTAGAGAGTATATTATACCTAAACCAGTTGATGCTCGTGTGCTTCCATTTGTTGCAATGGCTGTTGCTAAGGCTGCTATGGACACTAAAGTGGCTAAACATCCTATTAAGGATTGGGATGAGTATAAAACTAAATTAGAGTCAAGATTATATCCTGAAAAAAGATTAGTTAATTTTATCGTTAAAAAAGCTAAATCTAAAAAAGCTAAAATAGTTTTCGCTCAAGGCGATAATGCAAGAGTTTTAGCTACTGCTAGATATATGGTAGAGTTCGGTATCGCAACTCCGATAGTTATAGGACATGAACCATGTGTTAAAGGTATTGCAGAGCAGAAATCAATCAACCTTAAAGGTATTGAAATTGTTGATCCATACAACTCTAAAGTAGTTGATAAATACGTTGAAGAGTATTTGAAAGCAAATGAACGTAACGGTATGACATTGGCAAAAGCTGAAAGAGATATTAGAGGTTGTCATAACAGATTAGCAGCTATGTTACTATCAAAAGGTGTTGCAGATGCTATGCTTGGTGTTACTAAACTTACTATAGAAGAGGCTGCATATATAATTGATGGTATTATCCCTGCTGATGAGATTACAACATCTACTATAGTTGCAAATAGAGAGAAAGATATAATAATATCTGATAGACTATCAATAAGTTACTCTGAAGATTTAGCAGATACTGTTTTAGGTGCTGTAGATACTGCTGAATTATTTGGACTAACTCCAAAAGTTGCTATGATAAATAACTCTAATTTTGGAGATGTGTATTCTGATGATCAAGAAGAAGTTCTATTAGCATTAGAAGATGTTAGAGAAGCTAAACCTAAATTAATTATTGATGGAGAGATGACTATTGATATAGCTCTTAATTCAAGAAATGCAGCAAAATATCCATTTAGTAAAATACAAGGCGATGCTAATACATTGATTTATCCAACAGCTGCAGCTGCAGATGCTGCTTATTCATCACTTATGACATTCGGCAAGTTTGTTAAAGTTGGAATGGTTATTCAAGGTTTTGAAAAACCTGTTCAGATTATTGAAATTGATGCTGATATGGAAGATATGATTGTATCAGCTGCAGTTGCAATTGCATCAATTAAACCTGTTGCTAAGAAGAAATAATTTAGATACAGTTGTTTGAGTGATCTAGTTTTATTAGTTTAATATAGTAATATTTGTTTATTACTTGAAATATGTTTACATTATGTCTTGTAAATAGTATAAAACTGTTTACAAGACATTTTTATTTGATATAGCTGTTTACTAAGTAGTATACAGCTGTATTGTTTTTTATTAGTTTAACATATTGTTTTTTATTAGTTTATATATACTTATATGATTTAGTTTTATATACTATCAGACTAACCATAATTGTCTATTTAAAAGTTTTTATACAGTATTGAGGGTAGTGACATTTTAGAGAATAAATTAAAACATGAAAGATCATCGTATCTACTAATGCATTCTAAGAATCCAGTTGCGTGGCAGACTTGGTCAGTAGAGACTATTGAACTTGCTAAAAAACTTGATAGACCTATATTTCTATCATCGGGTTACTCTTCTTGCCATTGGTGTAAAGTAATGGAGAGAGAGTCCTTTGAAGATGAAGAGATTGCAAAAATATTAAATGAAAAATTTATTCCTATTAAGTTAGATAAAGATGAATATCCTGATGTAGATAAAACATATCAATTTTACTTACAATCAACAGGGCTTCAAGGCGGTTGGCCGTTATCAGTATTTTTAGATAAAGATTTAAACCCGTTCTACGGAGGTACATATTTTCCTCCTGAACAGAAAGGCGAGGAGTTTACATCATTTAAAGATGTACTGAACAATATCATAATGATCTACTATAAGAAAAGGTATGAAGTAGATAAAGTTGTTAGAGTAAGAGATAATTTCTTAGATGATTTCTATACCGTACCAGATAAAGTTGAAAAGAATAGGCATAAACTTGTACTTTTAGGTATAAATGAATTTAAAAAAATAATGGATAAAAAGTATGGTGGATTTAGAGAATCAGCAAAATTTCCATATATATCTGCACTACTATTTTTAACCGATTACGCTGAAGAGAGTCAAGATGTGTTAGAGTTTTTATGTCTAACGGCTAATAATATGATATCAAAAGGGCTATATGATCATATCAATGGTGGCTTTTTTAGATATACTATGGATAGACAGTGGTTAAGGCCACATTTTGAAAAAATGTTACTTGATAATGCGTTACTTCCAAGATTTCTTTTTAAAATGTTTGAACTAACAGAAGATCGTATGTATCTATATATCGGTAAGCAGGTTATAGATTTTGTTATCTCAAATATGATAACTGATTATGGAATATTAAATTCAATAGATGCAGATAGTTTAGATGGTAATAGAAACCTTGTTGAAGGATATTACTATAAAGTGAATAATGTTGTGTTCTCTATTCTTTCAGAAGATGAACTAAAATTTTTGATTGAAGAGATTCATGTTGATAACGGATTAGTAACTTTAAAGAAATTAGATTTTGTAAAACGAGTTGCAATACAACCTATTTTTGATAAAATTTCTGAAAAAATAGGATCATCAAGATCTAAACCGATAGTTGATAACAAGGTTGTTGCCTGTAATAATTATATTTTCTGCACAACTCTGTTAGATGCTTTTGAAGCAACAGGCGATGAATATTATCTTGAGTATGCTAAATTGTTATATGTGAAGATAGGCGACTATATGCTTGATGGTAAAGAGTTATTTAGAGGGAGTTACGGCGATAAAAGAGTAGAAAATCAAACATTAGAAGATTATGTTTTCTATATAGAGGCATCGTTAAGGTTTTTTGAAATAACAAAAGATAAAGCATTTATAAGTATAAGTAGTGATGCGTTAATTGAGTTAAAACGTAAGTTTATGAGAAAAGATGGATTGTTGACAATAGGTATTAATACAGATTTTGTAGAAACATTTGATGATGATAAACCTAATCCATTATTAACATTATATTACCTTTCATTAAAATATGTAGATATTATTGATTTTGATATTTCTCCATTGCTTGAGAGGTTTATTTTAGATAAAGCACACTCTTTTCCAACAGGGCATTCAACTGTTTTTAAAAAGGTATAGATTGCTACAAATGAGAATGTTTAATAGGAAAATAAAATAATAATTGAAATATTTGCAACTTTTTGGTACTATCACAGTACTATGAATAATATACGGAAGAAAAACGTCTAATGGATTCAGATAGGATATCTAAAGTGAATGGTAGGCATATTATACACATATCTTTAACGAGAGTTGATGATAATGTTTGTGTGTCTATTTTTATCAACAAAAAACATTTAAAATATTTATTAAATAACTTACGACTTATGTATGATAATTAAGCTTATCATGGTCGTGATTTTATAATTTATATTAAGTGTATTTCTGTTAGAGTTTGAAATTGAAATTGATATAGTTGGTGGATTATCATGAGATTACTTAGTGTGAAATTTAGGCTTGTTCTTTCTTTTCTGTTTTTCTTTATGTTAGTTTGTACATATAATGTTGATGCTACTGTAAAGATTAAGTCTGCAACTGTAGAGGAGTTTATAGAAAGTTTAAAGAGTATTTCTGAAGTGTTGTCAATTCAAGAGATGAAAGAGTTTATGGTTTCTGTTAATGTTGTTTTGTTTATGGAAGGATTAGAATGTGGTTATGTTAAAAACGGTGGTTCGATTAAAGAATTGAATAAGTCTCTCGATACAAACGAAGCTTTTTTTGATTTAATTAGATCTACTATTGTTGTTGTAATGCAAGAGGTTACAGTATCGTTTGCAAGCAAAGAAGCAAGCCTAAAGACGATAATGGTTGATGGGATAAAATCGTTAGATGGAAAGAGTATTAGAAATGTAATGAAAGAAGCTAATTCTATTCTTAAAAGGTTTGATCTTAAACACTCGTTTTAAGTGTTGAGTGCAGGTAATTAGGTTTGTTTTATATCATTGAATTTGTTTAGAGTTTATTAAAATAATATATAAGTTATAGAGTTTGTTTTTAAAGGGGTTTTTATGCAATTATTTGATATTAAATTTAGAGTAATTCTTTCATTTCTGTTTTTCTTTATGTTAGCGTTTACATATAACGCTGAGGCTGCTAAAAAAATTGATGCAACTACAGTTGATAGTTATATGAAAAGCATGGGCGAAATGTATAAAGGTATGTCAAAACAAGAGATAGAGAAGTTTATGATCTCTGTTAATACTTTATTATTTTGGGAAGCGTTAAGAGGTGGTGTTGTTGCAAACGGAGGATCACTTAAAGATTTAGATAATAGTTTAGAGTCTGATAATAAGTTCCGTGATTTAATTAAATCTACATTAACATTCTTAAGTGAGGGTGTTGCAACCATGTTGTCAGAAAATAATTTCAGTGAAAAAACAGTACAAAAGTCATTAACTGAAATGTGTACAGAGTTAGAGAAATTAAAGAATACATCTAAAGAGAAATATGACATTACAATTAATGCAATTAAAAGCTTAAATGGTAAAACTGTGAAAAAAATAATTAAAGAATCAGATGCTATTATTAAAAGGTTTGATGTTAAAAACTAGTTTTGTATTGTTAATTTTATTGTAAGTAATTATGACTAGTGTATTATTATATTATTTGCTATGTAAATTTTGTAGTGAGCATGATAACTATATAGTATATTTAATAGATAGAAATATACTATGTTGAGAATAGTGACTATTATATGTTTTAAGATTTATTATTAATATTGAAAACAATTTACCGTAGTAAACAGTGTTAAAGATTATGAAGTTTGTAGAGATTATGAAGTTTGTAGAGATTATTAAAATTATTTAAAAGAGGTTTATTATGAAATTATTGAGTTTAAAGTTTAGAGTGGTGTTGTCATTTTTTGTATTTTTTATCTTAGCAACTACATATAATGTAGAGGCTGCTACTAAGATCAAAGCAGAAAATATGAAAGAGTATGTAAAAAGTATTGGTATGATATATGAAGATATGTCAATTAAAGAGACAAAAGAGTTTATGATTTCAGTAAATACTGTGTTATTTTGGGAAGCATTACAGATCAGTGCTACTAAAAGTGGTGGTACAATTAAAGAGTTAAACGAAAAAATTAAATCAGATGAGTCTGTTCGTGAGTTCGTTAAATCTTCATTAGCATTGGTTATTACTCAAGTTAAGGATTTATTTGAATCTCCAGATTTTAATAAAGAAGTGCTACAACAGTCATTAAAAGATATGGATGCCACATTGACAGAGTTGAAAAATACTTCTAAAGAAGGATATGAAATAACTTTAAGTACTATCAAAACTTTAGATGGTAAAACAGTTAAGCAAGTAACAAAAGAAGCAGATGTTATTCTTAAAAGGTTTGATATAGCTAGATAATTACTGAGTTGTAGTAACTGTTACAGTTAAAATTAAATTTATTTATCATATTATGATAATCTCTTGTGATAAGATATATGAATAAGTATGTTTATGAAATTTAAACAGGGATTTGATTATTTCTGTTTAAATTGAACTGTTTAGTTTTAAACTGTTTAGTTTTGAATTTTTTAGAGCATTTAGTATTTGTATGAGCTTAGTCTATTATTTACAATGATTTAAGTAATTGTTGTATATGTTTAATTTAATATTTAGCATGGTAATAAATAGTTGTTACTGTAGAGTAACTTTTGTATAGAATTTTTGTAATTAAGAAAAATAGGAGTATGAGTTGGAAACATCTTTAGGAATTGAAATAGGGGTTATTATTATTTCAATAATATTATCTGCATTCTTTTCAGCAACAGAAACAGCATTAACATCTCTTTCGCCATTAAAAATAAGGCATATAATGGAAGAAAAAGGAGATTCCGCAAGTTCTTTATCTTTGTGGCTTCATTATCCTGGAAATGTTTTAAATACGATACTTTTTGCTAATAACTTAGTAAATATTTTAGCATCAGTTTTAGCAGCAAGAATTATGGAGCAGGTTTTTGCTTCGGCATCAATAGGATTAACAACAGGTATAATGACTTTTATTATACTTATTTTTGGTGAAATAACTCCTAAAACATTTGCAAAAAATAATGCTCAAACTGTAGCAATATTTAATATGAAGATATTAAGGATCTTTTACTATATTTCATACCCGATCACTTATATTATGTCATTTTTTGTTACTGCAATTCTAAAATTAACTGGTGGAAGTGCTGATAACAACAGTAAGATGACAGAAGATGAATTAGAGTTTTTGATAAATATTGGTGAAAAAGAAGGTGTATTAGGTGTTTCAAAAGGAGAGATGTTAGCTAATATTTTTGACATATCTGATATGCATGTAAAAGAGGTTATGGTTCCACGAATTGATATTAAGGCGCTTAATGAAAAATCAACTAGAGAAGAGTTTCTAGAACTATTCAAAAAAACTGAATTTTCACGTATACCTGTTTATAGAGAATCATTAGATAATATTATCGGTATATTATATATAAAAGATGTTATTAAACTATTTGATACAGAGTTTACAATGGAAGATGTATTAAGGTTTATGAGAGAACCATTATTTTCACCTGAAACTAAGAAGATAGATATTATGTTGAAAGAGTTTCAAAAAAATCGTTTACATCTTGCTGTTGTAATAGATGAGTACGGTGGTACAGCTGGTATAGTTACGATGGAAGATATTCTTGAAGAGATTGTTGGCGATATAATAGATGAGTTTGATGAAGTCGATGATGAGATAACTAAGATTAATGATAATATGTTCCTTGTAGATGCGAGAATGGACATAGATGATTTCTGTGAAGAGTTTGAACTTAAAAAAACTGATAAGATGAGTGAGTATGAAACTTTAGGTGGATTTGTGTTTGATATGTTCGGTGAAATTCCTAATATCGGTGATGAATTTGAATGGGCTGGATATAAGTTTACTGTACGAACTATGCAAGATAGAAAGCTTGGTAAAATTGAGATCCTTAAAAATAATGATGAATTAGAAGAGAGCAAAATTAAATAGATATGTGTGAATTAAATAGTAATTTTAAAGCTGGTTATATATCAATCATAGGTTTGCCTAATGCAGGTAAATCGACATTAATTAATAGGTTGATAGGAGAGAAGATTTCGATTATATCTCCACGTAAACAAACAACAAGAAATGTTATTCATGGGATACGAACAACATCAGATTACCAAGCTATTTTTGTAGATACACCAGGATTTCATACTCCTAAATCTGCACTCAACAAGGCTATTGTTAATGAGGTGTCTTCTGCTATTCCAACTGCAGATGTGATCACGCTTTTAGTTGATTATAATGAAAATTTTGGTACAGATTTTATGCGTCTTATTGAGATTTTAAAGAGTACAGAACAACCTAAGATTGCTCTTATCACTAAGATTGATATGACAAAAGAGGATCAACTTTTTAAAACAGTCTCTATATTAAATGAGATGTTAAGGTTTGAACATATAATTCCTATATCAACATTTAAAGATATAAATATTGAAAAATATTTAGAACTTGCGGTTGGGGAGTTACCTAACAACTATAAACTTTATGATGCGGATATGATAACTACTCAATCAGAGCAATTTCTCATTTCAGAATATGTTAGAGAGCAGATATTTCTTAATGTTAGAAATGAAGTTCCCTACGATGCATATGTTAGGATAGAAACGATTGAAACAAAAAAAGGTAAACTCACAGTCTCAGCAATTATTTATGTTCAACGAGAGTCGCAGAAAGCGATTTTAATCGGTAAAAACGGTGAGATGATGAAGAAGATAGGAGAGTCTGCAAGAAAGTCTATAGAAACTTTTTTCGGTATGCAGGTAAATTTAAAACTTTGGACATCAGCGAAACAGAATGCGTTCTTAGATGATGAGTTTTTATCATTAAATAAATAATCACTTAGGATAATAAAAATGAACCTAAGAATTACCTTGCCTATAATTATTTTTCTATATACTTTATCTCAAGCTACGTTTTCAGTAGCTGATGTTAGATATAAATTTAATAGTATTAATAATATAAATAGTGGATTAGAGTTGGGTATATTAAATGTCGATGATAACGGAGTTAAATTCTCTGTTTTTGCAGTAGCAGATGATAACAGTATCTATGCTTTTTATCTAAACGATGATGGAATTATTACAGACAAAATCAACCTAGAAGGTATTGCGAAGTCTCATGATAAGTATGTGATACTTTTCACTATAAATAATCATGTCTACGATCAAATAATCTTACTTGTTAAATTAAATAAAAAAAATGAATTAATTATGTTAGATCAAATATCGGCAACTACGATAGATAATACTACATATAATTTTTTAACAGATGCATCAATTTTATTAGAAGGTTCAACTCTGAAGGATTTAGATAGTGATAACTATGATGAGATAGAGTTAGATTTTATAAGTAATCAGCTAAGGCTTTTAGTTACAATTATTGATGATAAGTTGAATGTAGATTTAACATCAAGTTACTATAAAAACAGTTACAATTATTTAGTATCATTAGATAAATTAGATGAATATCAGTATAAGGAATATATTTTGTACGGGTATTTATCAGGCATGTTATCAAGAAAAAAAATAGCTGAAATGCTTGAGGTACATAACGTTAAAACTTCAAGAATTTTGCCTAAAATAATTGATAAGACTATTGAGATAAAGAATTATACAAACGATTTTAACATAGGTGGAGATCTTTTAATTTCGTATTTTACAAACCAAGCAACGATGAATAATATTCTAGATGTTTTAGCTCATGAGGATAAAGATAAGTTGAATGAGTTTGTTCAGCGTATCGTTGAGTTTGAAAAATTGCTATCTAATGTAAAAATTGATGAGATAGTTTTTAGTGATTTTCTAGGTTATCTTAATGGTAGTGCTGATAGAGAGAGTTTTGAAAAGTATGTTTATAAGTCGTTAGGTGCTACAGATAATAGTATCTTGCTTTTTATAGATAATATAAAAGAGTTAAATAAAGCTTTACATAGCTCAAATAGAGAGGTTCTGATTAAGATGTATGAAAGAAAAAAATAGTTCTGTTACAAAAATAAAAGAAAAAACTTCTTTAGTTAGGAAGAAGGATAATCTTAGTCCTGCTGATAAGATGAAATTAAAAATACCTTACTATCTTATTCTTGTGTTTGCGTCTTTTGCTACAATCCCAGCTTTATATTATAATGTCTCAACAGAAGAGGCTAGTTACTTATATTTTTTTAGTCAAAGTATATATGGTAGTACATTACTAAGTTATATTAATTCAACTGACTTGATAGAGAGTAAAAACTTAGCGATTATTTTTAGATTTAGTTCAATTATATTTACATCATTAGCTACGGTGTTTTTCTATCGTTTAGTGCGTAAGATGGGGAATAATTTAATAACTTCATTAGTTACACTTATATCACTTTTAATTAATCCTATCATACAGATTGTCTATATCTCTAGCACACCTTTATCATTAATCATGTTATTTACAGTTATTATTTTATCTATATATGTATCCGGAGTAAGGGGAAGTATTGCTAGAGTTACAATTCTTTTAGTTGCTATTTTAGCATTAGTTATAATTTTGAGTTATATATCAATTTACTATTTTATATTCTTTTTATTAATAATCTTATCTATCGCAATATCATACTCTATTGCAAAATATTACAGTATCAAGAGATTTAGAAGTTTGATATATATATTGCTTGGATTATTTGTAATAGCTAATTTATATATGCGAGTACTTGTTAAGAGTGTTATTTTTATATCCGATACGCGAGACTTTTCAGCTGTTGAAGAGTTTATGAGTCCGATGATTATGAATGGTGACTTAGTTGTTATGAAAGATATAGATGATTCATCGCTTCTCAATTACTACTTAGGTTTTAGATTAAAGACAGTATCTATTGACGATATAGATAGTACAGTTGGCAGGAAATTTATTATTTTAGAAGAGCCACTTGATGAGATAAAAGATAGTATGATAGGTATAGTGTCAAGATCAACAAACGGTGTTCGGTCTAAATATTACATTTATTTTATGTAGTTTTTGGTGCATAATTTTTTTCTTACTGCTAGTTGTTTTAGTTGCAATATGTTGTTGTTTTATTGCAGAGAGGATGTATAGTAGTTTTGCCTATAATTAGTTATTAAGTATATTTTAATGAGGTTTAAGTATGTATTATTACTTACACGGATACGGTAGTAGTTCTAACTCTGTTAAGGCGAATATTATGAGGGATATTTTAGGAGATGATAATTTTTACGCTCCTGATTTTTCAAGTGATAATATTGATCTTGCAAAGGATCAGATAGATACAGTGATCAATAAGATAAAGAACTCTGAAGATGAAAAAAGTATCACAGTTGTTGGAAGTTCGCTAGGTGGTTTATACGCTTTATATATATCATGTTTTACAGATGTAAATGTGATATTACTTAATCCATGTTTAAATCCTCATCTTTTGAAGAAGGATTTAGATGTTGATGTGGATCATATTTTAGAAGCAACAAAACTATCATTATATGGATATAAACATTACGATCCAAGCAGGGTTAGAGTATGGGTAACAAGTGATGATGAGATTATAAATCATGAATTTTTAACAGCTCCATTCTTTTACGTTGATCCGTTAGAGTATAGAGAGTTTGAAATGAATGAAGCATATGCACATGCATTTGAAGGGTTTAGGGAGGTTTTTAAGAGCTTTTTAAATAAGTGAGAGTAATATAGTTTCACATTTAGGTAAGTTATAGATGTAGGATATAATCGTAACTCTACTTTCTATTTAGGTAATTTATAGATATTAGAAAACTATATATTTTTTCTAGTTGATGATTTATATGTGTTAAGCTCCCTTCATAATCGTATCTCTAAATTCTTGTTAGTCTGGTTTATATGTTATATATAAACAGTATAAAATTGATCTAAAAATAACTTCAACAATTTAATTCATTGGTAGTCAAAATTAATAAATAATTGACAAAAAGCGTAGTTTCATGTGATAGTAACACGAATTTAGATATTAGTGTTACGGTTGATATTATGATAGTTATTCTGATGATTATAATGGTTACGATCTTGTATTAGCATTACAGTTTAGATTATCCTTTCTATTATTATCATTATTATGAGGTGATGTATGGTATCAGATGCTACAGATTTATTGATGAAAGATTTGTGGGATAAAACTATAGAGTTTCATGGGCATTCATGTCCTGGTTTAGCGATCGGCTTTAGGGTTGCGTTATATGCTAAGAAACTTTTAGAGATTGCTAATATAAATGATAGTGGTTACGCTGGAAGTATCAGTGAGATAGGTGATGAGAATATTGTATGTATAGCAGAAACAGATGCATGTGGTATTGATGCTATTCAGTATATATTGAAAGCAACATATGGTTCAGGATCGTTGCGTGTTTATTATAAAGGTAAGCAGGCGTTCTCATTTTATAATAGGTTAAATGGTAGGTCGTTTAGAATTGTTTATAAAGGTGTAGGTTACGATCTTAATAGGGCTGATAGGTTAAAGTTAATACTATCATTAAATGATAACGAACTGTTTGATATTAAGAAAGTAAAAGAGGATCTACCACAAAGAGCTGAAATCTATAAATCAGTAGAGTGTTCTAGTTGTTTAGAGAAGACGGCATTAAACGCTATAAAGGTGATTGATGGTAAGAGTTTTTGTATTGATTGTGCAGAGATAAGTTAAGAGATTAATGCCGTTATTAATTGAAATATGAATTTAGATGTAAATAGAGTTATGAGCGTGGGATTTTAATTTTTATCAATCAGATACTTTAGTAACTTCAACAGTGTATAAGGTTCAAGATTAGATGCATGATTACGCAGTAGGTATAGTTATAAGTTTATATATAAGTTTGTAATAAAATAATATTGCAGATGGGGTTTAGATTGAAAAAATTATGTTTTACTATTTTAATTCTGTTTAGTGTAGTGATACCTAGTTACTCTAATGGAGTTGATAAAGATTTTTATATTGTTAAAGATATGCGTGGCATTGATGTTAGAATTCCTCAAGATTTAAAACGTATTGCAACAATAGATGATGGATTGATAGAAAGTGTAATGACGTATTTAGGAGTAGTAGATAAGGTTATATCTATAGGTTCATGGTCGATGAAAAGAAGATATAAATATGAGAGTTACTCATCTGATGAAGATAACCCTATATATCTTTACGGTCTAAATACAGCTCTTACCTTAACCCCTAATCTAGAGGAGCTACCATGCTTTAACTCTCCTCAAGGTAATATTATCAATTATGAAACGCTTGTAAAGTCACAACCAGAGTTAGTAATACTCAGAGTTGGAGATTGTACAGTTAGAGGTGGAAATCAAGAACATATAGATAAAACTATTACAACTATTGAAAAATTAGGGTTACCTTTATTTGTATTATATTCTCCTAGCTACCTTAAATCTAACGGTACAAAATCTCTAAAAGAAGAGGTTTACGCATTAGGTAGAGTATTTAATAAATCTAAAGAGAGTGAAGAGTTATATAAGTATCTTCTTTCAATAGAGGAGATGGTAAGGGATAGAACGAAGAGTGTTGAAGTTAAAGATAAGAGCAAGGTAATGTATTTAGGTTTAAGTTCATCAGCTATATCAGATGGTGGCGTAGGTCTTGTATCTGGAGATGTTGCAGATACTTATATCATTGAAGATATTGTGAATGCCGAGAATGTTTATAACGGTAGCACTGCTAGAGTTTTATTTAGTGCAGAACAGATATATTCAATTGATCCAGAGGTAATAATTCTTTTTACATCTAACGGGTTTCATACAAGAGATAAATTATATAATAAAAAAGATTATAAAAAACTGAGTAAGTTGAAGGCTATTAAAAATAAGAGAGTTTATTCTTTAGCATTTAATCCGATGTACTGTTCAATTAGATTAGAGTATCCGATTGATATGTTGATTGTTGCAAAGGCATCATACCCAGAACTATTTAAAGATATAAAAGTTAATGAGTTGATCCTTGATTTTTATAAGCGAGTATACTCTGTTGATGAGATAACAGCTAAAAAGTTAAGATCTAATCAGATATTAGATTGGACGGTTGTTGATGATTTTTAAAGATAATATTTGTAAAAAGATTTTTATATATTTTTTACTAATTTTACTTTTTATTACAGTTTCTGTATCGCTTATGATAGGAAGCTATACTGTATCATTTACCGATACGTTGTCGATAATTTTAAATAAGTTATTTTCATTTACCTTTTCAGATTATTCAGATACTTATGAGGTAATAGTTTGGGATATTAGAGCGCCTAGAATTTTAATGTCTGTTTTCACAGGTATTGCTCTATCTATTGCTGGCGTTATCTATCAGAGTATATTTCGTAACCCTATCGTTGAACCGTATATATTAGGTGTATCATCAGGGGCTGCTTTTGGAGCATCTGTAGGTATTCTCTATCCGTTTTTCACATTAGGAGTAAAATTATTTGCATTTATTTTTGCTATGTTGTCGTTAACTATTTCTTATTCATTAGCGTATAGAAGAGATAGAACACCGATTGTATCATTAGTTTTATCGGGTATAATTATCGGTTCGATATTTACAGCTATGGTTTCTATATTAAAGTATATATCTGATGATACACAGTTAAGAGAGATTGTTTTTTGGATGATGGGAGGTATGTATTACTCATCATGGAACGATGTTCTTGTAAACGGTATAGCTGTTGGTGTAATCTTCTTATTAATGTGGAGACTTTCTTGGAAGTTGAATATTTTATCTATGGGAGATGAAACTTCAAAATCATTAGGTATCCACCCAGAATTATATAAAGCTATATTTATTATATCAGCAACTTTTATAACAGCTATGATAGTTTCAACAGTTGGTATAATAGCATGGGTAGGATTGATGATACCTCATATGGCAAGAATGATTGTTGGTGCAGATAATAGATATCTTTTACCTACTGCATCATTGCTTGGAGCTGTGTATATAGTTATATGTGATACGCTTGCAAGAGTGTTGATAGAGTCAGAAATTCCTATAGGTATAATAACATCTATTATCGGAGCACCGTTTCTATTATGGTTATTAAGATCAAGATCTGGAAAGGTATATTAATATGATAGAGATTATAAATTTATCATTTAGTTACAGTGAGAAGAGAGTTTTAGATGATGTAACCTTATCTATATCTAAAGGCAAGTTACATGGATTACTTGGAAGAAATGGAAGTGGTAAGAGTACGTTATTTAAATGTTGTCTAAAATTTTTAAAGGTTAGCGATGGAAATATTTTGATATCAGGTGATGATATTAAAAATATATCTATAAAAGAGTTGTCAAAGATTGTAGCGTATCTTCCTCAAGATCATGAGCAATCATTTTCATGGAAAGTTAAAGAGATAGTTTTAATGGGTAGAACTCCACATATGAAAGGTGTTTTTGGATTAGATAAAGATGATTACTCTATTGTATACTCTAAATTAGAGTTGCTTGAAATATTAGACTTAGCAGATATATCATTTAATGAGTTATCAGGTGGACAGAAACAGTTAGTTATGATAGCAAGGGCGCTTGCACAAGAGACTTCTATAATATTTTTAGATGAACCAACATCGGCTTTAGATTTTAGTAATCAGATTATGATATGGAGAATGTTAAAACGTATATCAGATACTGGAATAACTATTGTTGTATGTACGCACGATCCCAATCATATCTTATGGTATTGCGATAATGTGATTGCAATTGATGATGGTAAAATCTTAGCAACAGGTGATATCGCTACAGTTTTAAACGAGGATCTCTTATACAATATCTACAAAAATAAGTATAAAATTGAGGTAGTAGGGGATCAAAAAATTATTTATCCAGAGTCGTTAATATAATTATTATTAATATATATAGTATAATCTGATATTAAAACTTCTATTGCAATGTAGTGTTATCTGTCTATAATATTTAAAATAAATTTTTTGAAATTAGTGCAAGGGGTTATTATGAGTGATAAAATAATATCTATTGAAGATGCAACTAAGATGATAACAACAGGTATGACTTTAATGATCGGTGGATTTTTAGCAGTAGGTGCGCCAAACACTATAGTTGATGTATTACTTGATTGCGATATACAAGATTTAACTGTTATCGCCACTACGTCAACATTTGCAGATAAAGGTTGGGGGAAACTTATAGCACAACGTAAAGTTAAGAAAGCTATTGTTAGTCATATCGGAACGAACACAGAAACTATAAAGCAGTTCAATGCAGGAGAGATTGAGGTTGAATTTTCTTCACTTGGATCATTAAGTGATCGTATTAGAGCAGGTGGAACAGGTTTAGGAGGAATTCTTACAAGAGTAGGTATCGGAACGTTACTTGAGAAGGATAAGCAGAAGGTTATAGTTGATGGTGTAGAGTATCTTATAGAAACACCTTTACGAGCTGATATTTCTATTGTAAGAGCAAGTACATCTGATGAGAACGGCAATCTAATATGTAGACGTTCTACAAGAAACTTCAACACGTTAATGCCTTATGCTAGTGATATATGTATCGCTGAAGTTCCAGAAATAGTTAAGCTTGGCGAAATGGATACAGACTTCATTCATGTACAACATACGTTAGTTGATTATATCGTAAAAGTTTAGTTGTGTGAGGGTTATATTATGATGGATAAAAGAAGTAGAATAGCTAGCAGGATCGCTAAAGAGATTAATAAAGGTGATGTAGTTAATTTAGGGATAGGTATCCCATTAGATGTTGCAAAATATGTGTCAGCAGATTTAGGAATTATATTTCATTCAGAGAACGGTTTTGTTAATTTAGAGAAAGCTCCTGATGATATGTCTATATGGGATAAAGATATCACTAATGCAGGTGCAGCTCCAGCATCAATAGGATTAGGTGGAGCGTTTTTTGATTTAGAGAGATCGTTATGTATGATGCGTGGTGGGCATGTTAATGTTTGTGTGCTAGGTGGATTACAGGTTGATAGTACAGGTTCTGTTGCAAACTGGATAATACCCGGTAAATTTACTCCAGGTCCTGGCGGATCAATGGAGGTTATGCACGGTGCTAAAAAGGTTATTATTGCGATGGAACATACATCTAAAGGTAATTTAAAAGTATTAGATAAATGTTCTTTTCCTGTGAGTGCAGTTGGTGTTGTTAATATACTTGTAACAGAGTATGCGCTTTTTGAGTTCATAGATAATAAGATGATTTTAAAAGAGATAGCATCTGATATAACTTTAGATGAGTTAAAAGAGATTACTTCTGCTAACTATATGATTGCTGATGATTTAAAGATAAATGATGTAGCAGTTTCATAATTTTAATAGTTATGATATAATGATACTTAGAAGTTAATATAGAGGTTTTAGGTAGTATATATACTTTCTGAAGCCTCTAAATGATATTGTTTAAAGTTAATCTTTATTATATATTTAGTTTAAGAGTGTTTTGAACGATACTCTATATAATGTGTATTATAAGAGTATTATTTAAGTTTATATTATAGAATAAATATATGTATATGTAATTAAAAATCAGTGTGGAGGAAGTTGATAAAATGTTAGAGGTTATTCAAAAAGGTGGGATAACGATGTATCCTATTATCTTATTATCAATAATATCGGTAGCTATATTTTTGGAAAGATTGTTTATGTTAAACAAGAATAAATATGTTCCAAAAGCTTTAGAGGCACAGTTAATATTACTTTTAAAGAAAGGTTCTATTGATGAAGCAAAAGCTATTGTTATGAATAATGATTCATCACTTGCAAGAGTTACGAATGTGATAATAGATAATATGAATTTACCACTTAGTAGATTGTTAGAAATGGCTGAAGAAGCTGGACGTTTAGAAGTTGCTAAATTAGATAGATTTCAACAATCATTATTAACTATCGTTGCAATAGCTCCACTACTAGGACTTCTTGGAACAGTTTTTGGTATGATAGGGATATTTGATGTTATAGCGTTACAAGGCACAGGTAATGCACAAGAGCTATCAGTTGGTATTGCAGAGGCGCTTGTGACTACAGCAGCAGGACTTGTTGTTGCTATTCCTACACAGTTTTTCTATCACATTGTTCATGCACGTGCTGATGTTTGTATTAGATCTCTTGAAGAGGCAGTGTCTCGTATAGTGAATACTGTTATACAAGAGGAGACAAAATGAAATTTAAAGATAGAGCAAAAAACTCTAATTTAGGTATTAATATTACTCCTTTAATAGATATAGTTTTTATTCTGCTTATCTTTTTTGCTGTAACGACATCTTTTATTGCAAGTAATGCTATTAAGGTTGATCTACCAGAAGCTAAGGGAGAGGCGGTTGAACAGAATACTAATATACGTGTAGCTATTAATAGTGAGGGTGTTATATACGTTGATGGACAACCGTTTGATGATCCAGATTTAAAAACCCGTTTACAGATCATGAAAGAGTCTAATCCAGATGCTATAGTTATTATAGAGGCAGATGAGTTATCAACTCATGGCAAACTTGTTTTTGTTATTGATACGGCAAGAAGTGTTGATTTTATGCGTTTTGCGATAGCTACTGAGGAGCGTTAGAGATAAAGTGAGATATTTTTCATTATTTATTCTAATATCAATTACAATTCATTTGATGATGATTGTTTTTATACCTGCGTTTAACACTTTGCATCTTGTAGAGAGTATTACGCCTATTGATGTTGTGATTTTAGATATTAAAAAAGAAGAGATTTTTTCAGCAGCACCTAAAAAAAATATAGTTGCACCAGTTACAACGACCACACCAGTTGTTAAAAATGCTGAACCCTTAGATACTAAACCTAAAGTTGAAGATAATATTATTGAGCCAGCAGGTGCTGTCGAACCTCTTATTTTGCCTGATATTGATATTCCTAAATCATTGGTAGATAGTGATAAAACTGTTGCATTGCCAGATATAGATGATATACCATCTATAGAAAATCCTGATACTTTTAAAGGACCAGATGTTGATAGAGAGTTAAAAAGTCAAGATAGTAGTAAAGTTGCATCAAAAAATGATGGTGCTAAACCACAAGGTTCATCTGATACAACTGGCGCTGATATCGGTACAGATTTTTTTAATTTTGATCAAAAACCAACTAATAATAGATTAATTGTACAGGCTCCACCTATACCGAGTTTTTCGCTTAGTAATGATACAACGATAAAAGTGAAGTTTATAATTGATAAGCTTGGTAATACAAAAAATATTCAGTATGTTACAAGAAGTTCTGCTACTGTTGAAGAGTTAGCAAGAGATTATGTATCTAAATTAAAATTTAATTCCGTTGTGTATGATAATCCAGACTCTGCACAGATAACAATACAATTTAAAGTTAGAGTAGGGGAGTAGGTACTTTTAACTCACTCTATAGATTGCTCCTAGCACTGCTATGATAACTTCATACAACTATGATAACTTCGTACAGCTATGATAACTTCATACAGCTACTGATAACTTCATACAGCTATGGATAACTTCATACGACTATAATAACTTCATACCGCTACTGATAACTTCGCACGACTATGATAACTTCATACGGCTATGATAACTTCATACGGCTATGATAACTTCGCACGACTATGATAACTTCGCACAGCTATGATAACTTCGTACAGCTACTGATAACTTCGCACAGCTACGGATAACTTCATACAGCTATGATAACTTCGTACGAC